>JBKPDT010000320.1:0-5112 GCA_046728035.1 Candidatus Methylomirabilota bacterium
AATGGCGTATGTGATCGCGGAACCCTGCATCAACGTCAAGGACAAGGCCTGCGTCGAGGTCTGCCCCGTGGACTGCATCTACGAGGGCAAGGACATGCTCTACATCCACCCGGATGAGTGCATCGACTGCGGCGCCTGCGAGCCGGTCTGCCCGGTGAAGGCGATCTTCGCGGAGGACGAGGTTCCGGCGAACTGGAAGAACTTCACCGATCTGAACAAGCAATTCTTCAAGGACAATCCGGGCGTCAAGCCCGCGACCAAGTCCTGAGCGTCTCGCGACGCGGCTGAAGGGCGGGGATCCGGAACTCGGATCCCCGCTGTCATGTTTGCTTCCCTTCCATCCGCTCCCTCCCGCCGCGCCCACCATCCGTCGCCTGCCCAGCCACACAGGCAGCCACGACGCCCCGATGCACAGGTCCTCGTGCAGATCCGATCCGGCGCCCGCGTGATTCCGGCCTGATTCCCCGCAATCGGGCGGTGGCATGCCGCTTGCGATCCTCGTCGACCATGCCCGCGCCGCCTGTCACGCCGCCCCCGCCGCCGACTCCGCCGAAGCCCAGCCCCGGGTTTCACGGCGCCGTCACCGAGTTCAAGCGCCGCCTCATCGAGGCCACCCTCTTCCAGCTCGGTGGCAACCGCACGCGCACCGCCCGCGCGCTGGGGCTGCAGCGGACCTATCTCCTCCGGCTCATGCGCGAGTTCGGCGTGAACGTCCCGCACCGGGAGACGCCTGCTCGCCGCGTCGATGCTGCCGATGGCAGCCGACCCAAGGACGTTGACACTCGCCGCGCCCCGGTCCGACAATGATCGAGTGACCGACGTCTGGATCTCCGGCGCGGGGATGACCCGGTTCGGGAAGCGGGACGAGACGCTGCCCGATCTCATCACGGAGGCGGCGTACGCCGCGCTCGCCGACGCCGGGATCGACCAGCCGGATGCCCTCGTCGTGGGCGCGATGAACCCGGAGGAGTTCACCGGCGACGGCAATTTCGCCTCGCTCATCAATACCCACCTCGGCCTCACCCGGCTGCCCGCGCTGCGCGTGGAGACGGCGACCTCGTCGGGCCTGGCCGCCTTCTTCACGGGCTTCGCCGCGGTCGCGGCGCGCCTCTACCGGAACGTGCTGGTGGTGGGCGCCGAGAAGATGTCGCATATCCCGACGCCGCGGGTCTCGGAGATCATCGGGCGCTCGATCGATCCGCACGAGCGGCGGTACGGGACGACCATGCCCGCCCTCGCCGGCCTCATCACCCGGGCGGCCATGCACAAGCATGGCCTCACCCTGCGGGAGATCTCCCAGGTCGCGGTGAAGAACCACGCGAACGCGAGCCGCAACCCCTATGCGCACTTCCAGGAGCCCGTCACGCTGGAAGCGGTGATGGAGAGCCGGATCGTCGCCGATCCCCTCCGCCTCTACCACTGCTGCCCGATCTCCGACGGCGCCGCCGCGGTGGTGCTCACGAGCGATCGGGCGCCGGTGCGGGTGGCCGGCATCGGGCAGGGAACGGACTCCATCGCGATCCGCTACCGATCCGATCTCACCTCGTTCCGTGCCACCCAGGTGGCCGCGCGCGCGGCCTACCGCATGGCCGGCTTCGGCCCCGAGCGCGTGGACGTGGCCGAGCTGCACGACGCCTTCTCGCCCTTCGAGATCATCTCGCTCGAGGACACGGGCCTGATGCCGGCGGGCAAGGCCGGGCGGGCCACCCTGGAAGGCGAGACCGCGCTCGACGGTCGGCTCCCCGTGAGCCCCTCAGGCGGGCTCAAGGCGCGAGGCCATCCGCTCGCGGCCACCGGGATCGGCCAGGTTGTGGAGCTCTGCTGGCAGCTTCGCGGGGAAGCGGGCGCGCGACAGGTGCCGGCGCGCGTCGGGCTCGCGCAGTCCATCGGGGGACTGGCCACCAACAATTGGGTCGTCCTTCTCGAGGCCACGCGGTGATCGAGGCCACCCTCCCCGCGTCGATCTGCCCGCGCTGCGAGCGCCTCATCGTGCCGCCGGCGGCTCGCTGCCCCGATCACGGGACGACGATGGAGGCCGCCACCGTCCCCAATACCGGCGAGGTCGTCTCGTTCACCACACTCTACTCGCCGCCGGAAGGATTCCGCTCCCCACTCCACATCGCGCTGATCGAGCTGGAAGGCGGGGCGCGTCTCTTCTGTCACGGCGAGGAGACCAAGGGCGTGAAGATCGGCTCGCGCGTCTCGGTGGAGAACGTCGATTCCATCTATTACTTCTCGCACATGGGATTCGCGGACCGGGCCCGCCTCTTCTGGCGCCGCGCCGGCGCGCGGGGCGAGAAGGTCGGCGCCATCAGCAAGAGCCTGGTGCAGGGGCTCTTCAAGGGGAGATCGAGTGGCCAGAGCTAGGACCCGAGTCAGCCGTGCCCGACGCGCGCACCGCGCTCCTGCCGCCCGCCCGCCGCTGGCGGGGATCCGCGTCATCGACCTCACCCGGGTGCTCGCCGGGCCCTTCTGCGCCATGGCGCTGGGCGACATGGGCGCCGAGGTCATCAAGGTCGAGGAGCCGGGCAAGGGCGACGACACGCGCGGGTGGCCTCCCTTCGCGGGGGGCGAGGCGACCTACTTCATGGCGGTCAACCGCAGCAAGAAGAGCCTGACCCTGAACCTCAAGGCGCCCGAGGGGCAGGCCATTCTCCGCGGCCTGATCGCCCGCGCCGACGTCGTGCTGGAGAACTTTCGCCCCGGCACCATGGAGCGCCTCGGCTTCGGCTTCGAGGCCCTCCGGAAGAGCAACCGGCGGCTCGTCTACTGCTCGATCTCCGGCTTCGGCGAGAGCGGGCCCGAGGCCTCGCGGCCGGGCTACGACCTGATCGTGCAGGGCGAGTCGGGCGTGATGGACCTCACCGGCTTTCCCGACGGGCCGCCCGTCAAGGTGGGTAACTCCATCGCCGACCTCGTCGCGGGCATGGCGGCGGCGCACGGCATCACCTTGGCGCTGCTCGCGCGCGCGCGCACCGGCCGCGGGCAGAAGGTCGAGATCGGCATGCTCGACGTGATGGCCGCGCTGCTGACCTACCAGGCGGGGCTTTACTGGAACGGGGGCGGGCGGCCGGCACGGCGAGGCAACGCGCATCCCTCGATCGTGCCGTACGAGGTCTACCAGGCTCAGGACGCCTATCTCACCCTCGGCGTCGCCAACAACTCTCTCTTCGATCGCTTCTGCGGGGCCATCGGCCGGTCCGAGCTCGCGAAGGATCCGCGCTTCGACACCGAGGCCAAGCGCGTCACCAATCGCGACACGCTGAACCCGATCCTCAACGAGGAGCTGGGCAAGCGCCCTGCCGCGGAGTGGCTCGCCCGCCTCGACAAGGCGGGCGTCCCCGCCGGCAAGATCAAGACGGTGGCGGAGGTGTGCGAGAGCCCGCACCTCAAGGCGCGCGGGATGGTGGTCTCGCTGCCCCATCCCAAGGCGGGCGCCATCACCATGATGGGCGTGCCCATCCGGCTCTGGGAGACGCCGGGCGCGGCGCGGGTGGCGCCGCCGCTCCTCGGCCAGCACACCGACGAGGTGCTCACGCGCCTGCTCCGCTACCCGAAGGCGCGCGTGGCCAAGCTGCGCGCGGCCGGCGTCGTCTGAGCGGCGCGCCCGCCCGCTAGGGCTTGCGCGAGTAAACTTGACTCTTTCCGAGGGCATCCCCATGATGAGTGCCCCATGACCAGGCTCATCAAGCTCTACGACACCACGCTGCGCGACGGCACCCAGGGCGAGGGAGTGTCCTTCTCGATGGAGGACAAGGTCCGCATTGCCCAGCGACTCGACGCCTTGGGAATTCACTACATAGAAGGCGGCTGGCCCGGCTCCAACCCGAAGGACCTCCGCTTCTTCAAGCGCGTGCAGGGGGCGGTGTTCAAGACCGCCAAGATCAGCGCGTTCGGCGCGACGCGCCGACCCGGTGCCCGACCCCAGGAGGATCCCAACCTCCAGGCCCTGGTCGAGGCCGGCCCGCCGGTGGTGACCATCTTCGGCAAGTCCTGGGACTTCCACGTGACGGCGGCGCTGGGCACCACGCTCGAAGAGAACATCGCCATGATCGGTGACTCGATCGCCTATCTCCTCAAGCACTTCGAGGAGGTGATTTACGACGCCGAGCACTTCTTCGACGGCTTCAAGCGGAACCGCGAGTACGCGCTGGCCACCCTCCGCGCCGCCGAGGCGGCGGGGGCGCATTGCCTGGTCCTCTGCGACACCAACGGCGGCTGCGTGCCGGGCGAGATCGCCGGGATCCTCGGCGAGGTCAGGAAGGTCATGCGGCCCGAGAGCTCCCTGGGCATCCACGTCCACAACGACACCGAATGCGCGGTGGCCAATACCCTCACCGCGGTGGCCGGGGGCGTGAGCCACGTCCAGGGCACCATCAACGGCTACGGCGAGCGCTGCGGCAACGCCAACCTCGTCTCCATCGTTCCCAACCTCATGCTCAAGATGGGGCTCGAGAGCATCCCGCGGGAGAATCTGCGCGACCTTCGCGACGTCTCGCGCTTCGTGTCCGAGCTGGCCAACCGCAAGCCCTGGGCGGCCCAGCCCTATGTCGGCGACTCCGCCTTCGCCCACAAGGGCGGCATCCACGTGTCGGCCGTGCTCAAGCATCCGGACACCTACGAGCACGTGGATCCGGAGTCGGTGGGGAACCACCGGCGCGTCCTCGTCTCCGAACTGGCTGGCCAGTCGAACATCCTCTGGAAGGCGCGCGAGTACGGGATCGACCTCGACAAGAACACCCCGGACGCCCGCCGCATCCTCGAGATGCTCAAGCGGCTCGAGGACGAGGGCTTCCAGTTCGAGGGCGCCGAGGCCTCCTTCGAGCTCCTCATGGAACGGGCGCTCGGTAATCACCGGCCGTACTTCGAGCTGCAGGGCTTCCGGGTCATCGTGGAGGAGCAGGGGAGCGGCACCGAGCCGGTGGCCGAGGCCACCGTGAAGCTACGCGTGAAGGGGATCGAGGAGCACACGGCGGCGTCGGGAAACGGCCCCGTGAACGCGCTGGACCACGCCCTCCGCAAGGCGCTGGAGGACTTTTACCCGAACCTGCGCCAGATGAGCCTGCTCGACTACAAGGTGCGCATT
The DNA here is from genome assembly GCA_046728035.1 of Candidatus Methylomirabilota bacterium. Classification (GTDB taxonomy): domain Bacteria; phylum Methylomirabilota; class Methylomirabilia; order Rokubacteriales; family CSP1-6; genus DASRWT01. Next base: position 5,087 of record JBKPDT010000320.1, read on the forward strand.
CTCGACGAGTCGAAGGCCACCGCCGC
>JBKPDT010000321.1:0-2577 GCA_046728035.1 Candidatus Methylomirabilota bacterium
CCGCGTCAGCGACCGCGAGGCGCGATGATACGCCGGCCGGGCCTCGCCGAGCAAGCCGTCGGAGGCGGTATACTTCCCGGAACGGATGCAATCACGAGAGGAACGGTGCGCGGAGTACGAGAAGTTCAAGCAGATCGATGGCGCGTTTCGCGCCGGCGACCTGGCGGCGCTCCGGGCGGCGGTCGATGATCCAGACAACTTCCCCAATGGCGTGATGCCGCTGGCGATCGGGCCGTGCCTCGAGTACGCGATCTACCACAGCCCGCTGCCGTTCATTCGCACCCTGCTCGAGATCGGCGCCGACCCCAACCCCACGGACCACATCGGATTTCCGCCGTTGATCGCGGCATTGTCCTGTAGCCGATCGCAGCCCGGTTCTCCCGCGCGGCCGGACGTCCCCGAGATCGTCAAGCTGCTGCTCTCGTTCGGGGCCGATCCCAATCAGCGGGGGATCAACGACTACACGGCGCTGCACATGGCGGTGGGCGAAGAGAACTTGCCGGCGGTCGAGCTGCTACTCGAGGCCGGGGCGGACCCGCGGCTTCGCACCCGCATCGACTACTGCGAATCGCCTCGCGAGATCGCCGAGGCGCGGGGCTTCCACGAGATGACCCGGCTCCTGGCCGCGCAGGAGGCCCGGCTGGACGGGCGAGCCTAGGTCAGCCGTGGAGAAAGCCTGGGAACGCGCGGTCACCCGGGGCGACGTCGAGACGGTGCGTCAGCTACTGGGCTCCGGCGCCGACGTCAACGCTCGGGATCGCCACGGACAGACCGCTCTCATGCTGGCCGCCCACCGTGGGTACCGCGAGATGGTCGAGACCCTCGTCGAGGGCGGAGCCGATCTCGATGTGACCGCCAAGTACAATCTCAGCGCCCTCATGCTCGCGGTGACGGCGGGCCACGCCGGCGTCGCCCGAGTGCTGGCTCGGGCCGGCGCAGATCTGCGCGTCCGAGGCAGCGGGGCCCCCGGCTTCGCGGGGAAGACCGCCCACGATCTGGCCGTCGGCCGTAACATGGAGGAGCTGTACGCGGAGCTCCTGCCCGCTTGAACGGGGAAGGTCCGTGTCAGCTCCGTTTCTTGAGTGAGCGTAGGTCGAGTACGCCGGGACGGTTGCGCGGATCCTCGCCGCGCGGGAAGATCTGGGTCTTCTGGACCTTCTGCGTGCCGGTGGTAGGCAGGCGCTCCACGAAGAGCACCCAGCCGGGCGCCTTGAAGTAGGCGAGGCGCTCCAGGCACCAGTCCATGAGACGGTTCGCCAGCGCGGGGCCCGCGGCCGTGCCGGGCATCGGCACGATGCAGGCCATGACCTCTTCCTCGCGCACCTCGTCGGGCACCGCGAGCACCGCGACCTGCGCGACCGCCTCGTGCGCCTGCAGCACGGCTTCCACCTCCGCGGCGGCGACGTTCTCGCCGGAGCGGCGGATGATGTTCTTCTTCCGGTCGACAAAGACAAGCATCCCGTCGTCCGTCTGGCGGACGGTGTCCCCGGTATGGAACCAGCCACCGCGCCAGGCCTCCTCCGTCGCCCTCGCATCCTTGAGGTAGCCGGAGAAGAAGCCGTGGCGCGGCCCCTCGGCGCCGCCCCAGCGCACGAGCAGCTCGCCCTCGGTGCCGCGGGGGACCTCGCCGTCCGCGTCGTCCACCACGCGCGCCTCGAGGCCGCCGTGGGGCCGGCCGAAGGCGCGCGTGTGGGTCTGGCGGGGCTCCACGCGATCGGCGAGGATCCGCCCCGTCTCCGTCATGCCCCACACCTCCACCAATGGAAAGCCGAAGCGCTCCTCGAAGGCCGCGTGGAGCTGGGGCTCGACGCCGGCGCCCAGGCCGAAGCGCACCCCGTGTCCGCGCTCCTCGGGGCAGGGCGCCTGGTTCAGCAGCAGCGGCGGCATGACGCCGAGATAGTGGATGGCCGTCGCGCGCGTGGCAACGACGTCCGGCCACCAGCGGCGCGGGCTGAAGCGCTCGGGCAGGATCAGGCAGCTCGCGGTGAGAATGACGCAGGTGCCCGCGATGCCGAGGCAGTTCATGTGGAAGAGCGGCAGCGGATTCAGGATGCGCTCGCGCCCGGGCTCGATGGCAAGCTGCCCGCCGAGGTCGCGATACCAGGCGCCGCCGTTCAGCATGTAGAAGTTCGAGAGCACGCAGCCCTTGGGTCGTCCGGTGGTGCCCGACGTGTAGAGAAGCGCGCACTCCGTCTCGAGCGTGGGCGCGCCCGCGCGCGGCGCCGGGCCTGCCTTCGGCAGGGTGCGCGGCCAGACGCCCGTGCTCACGACGGGCAGGGGCTTGTCGCGCTCCCGCCCCACCGCCTCCAACGCGGTCACCCGCTCGGGCACCGCCACCGCCAGATCGGCCTCCGAGTGCTCCATCTGGTACCCCAGCTCGTCGTGGCGGTAGTCGGGATTCACCGGCACGATGCCGCAGCCGAGCGCGTTGAGGGCAAGATAGTGGAAGAACATCTCCGGCCGGTTCTCCAGGAGGAGCGCCACGCGATGCCCGTGGCCGTAGCCCGCGGCGGCGTACGCATCTCGGAAGCGCAGCACCTCCGCGCGCACCTGCGTGTACGTGTATTCCACGCCATC
>JBKPDT010000322.1:0-2801 GCA_046728035.1 Candidatus Methylomirabilota bacterium
GGCGCCGTCGCGGTGTCGGCGGCGCCACCCGCCCGTCGCGGATAGGCGCGCACACCCCAACGCCCCGAACCCCCCGGGACTCACCGGACGAGCTGGGGGCACGAGCTGCTCGACCAGGTCGACCACCTCGCGGGGTGGCCAGCCCCACGCAGGCGCAAGTGTCGAGGCCGACCTGCCGGGGTCCAGGGCGGCCTCCGGCCGTCGCAAGCGATGGCGCAAGCGCCACCCTTGACACCACCCGCCCGACCTCGTGATCGGCAGCCACGTCGAACGGGCCGGAGACCGACAGTCCGCACTCAGTCCGCAGGGACCCTCGCCCAGACCCGCTCTGACGCGGGCCAAGACGATCGGGAGAGATCTTGGCGGAAGCGCTCCTCATGTCGATCGGGGAGGTTACGATCCTGCACCGCCATGGCTTCCTCAACGGAGCGGGGAGTGTATCGGATGCGAAAGGCCACCAGGATCCGGCGAATGGGCACGTTGCTCGCTGCGATGGGGATCATCGTGGGGATCGTCTCGACGGTAAGTAGCCAGGCGGGCGCGGACAGGAGCATCACTGTCGGCGACAAAGGGGCGTCGAACTTCTTCCCGCAGTCGCGGGCCCAGTCCGCGTTCCATGACCAGATGCGCAAGCTCTGGGAAGACCACGTCACCTGGACGCGGCTGACCATCGTCAGCGCGGCCGCGGAGCTGCCGGACACTGGCCCGACCCTGGACCGGCTGCAAGCCAACCAGGACGACATCGGAGCGGCCATCGTGCCCTACTTCGGCCAGGCCGCCGGCGACCAGCTCGCCGCCCTGCTGCACGAGCACATCTCCGGCGCGGTCAGGCTGGTGCTCGCCGCGAAGGCGGGCGACGCTGCCGAAGTCGCGGCCGCCAAGGCGGCCTGGTACGCCAACGGGCAGGACATCGCCGTCTTCCTGTCCACCGCCAACCCGCGCTACTGGCCGCTGGCCACGATGAGCGAAATGATGGGGATGCATCTGGACCAGACCCTGCAGGAGGCGGTCGACCGGCTGCAGGGCAACTACGCCGCCGACATCCAGGATTACGAGGTCGCGCACCTGCATATCCTGGAGATGGCCGACCTGCTCAGCTTCGGGATCATCCGCAAGTTCCCCAACCAGTTCGAGCAGTAACCTGCTAGGCCGGCAGCATCAGCCGGCGGCCGGGTCCAGTCCGCACTCAGTCCGCAGGAACCCTCGCGCAGATCCGCTCTGACGCGAGGCGACACGAGGTGTCTTCGCAGGTCAGCCCACCAGTCCGCCGGTGGCGCGGGCTGGCATGACCTGCTCGTAATGAGCGGGTCGTCGGTTCAATTCCGACTGACGGCTCCACCACGCACACCGCCCTGACCAGCGCGGACACCGCCATCACCCCGCGCCCGACCGCTCGGCCCGCGCCTCGCCCCCGCGCCGTGGTCGCGGCGGCGCTCATCCGGTCCGGCACGGGCCTCGACCGGCACCGTACGGGGTCTTACGATCGGCGCTCCTGTGACGTCACAGGAGGAGGTGTCCCGTTGAGCCCGACCAGGAGGACCGCACTCTACGCAGGGCTGTGGTTCATTGGAACCTTCGTTTTCTCGATACCAGCGTTTCTGCTCTATGACCCTGTCCTAAACGACGCCGACTACATCCTGAGCGCTGGCTCCGACACGCGGATCGCCTTCGGCGCGTTCTTGGAAATCCTCACGGCGATAGCCAACATCGCTACCGCCCTCGTGCTGTTTCCGATCCTCAAGCGGGTGAGCGAGAGCGTCGCCCTTGGCTATGTCGCCGTTCGTATCGTGGAGGGAACGATCATCGTCGTCGGGCTCATAAGCCTCATGTCGGTCGTGACCTTGCGGGAGGACTTTGCGGGAGCGGGCGCCGATTCCGGGGCGCTCAACATCACGGGCCAGTCGCTGGTCGCCCTGCATGAATGGACGCGTCTCCTTGGGCCGCAGTTCTGTGCTGGCTTGGGGAACGGGATCTTGCTGGGCTACCTGATGTACAAGTCTGGCCTCGTGCCGCGGGGCATGGCCATGTTGGGGCTCATCGGCGGTCCGCTGGCCGTCGCTGGCGGGATCGCGGTGCTGTTCGGGCTCATCGAGCCGGGCTCCGCACCGCTGTTCCTCTTGACGATCACGGAGATCGTTTGGGAGGCGAGCCTCGCGCTCTACCTCACCTTCAAGGGATTCAAGCCGTCGCCGATCCTCACGGATGAGCCCCGCCCCGTAGCCGCGTAGACCGACTTGAGCGAGTCGCCGGCCGCGAGCGCGGCAGTGCGCCGGGCCGAGGAGGCTCTCCCTGCGGTTCAGCCGCCCGGCGGCACCTGGTCGTGGTGAACTTGGCTGCCGGCGCTGCGGAAGGGGCTGAGTGATGGCTGACGGCACCGAGACCACCCGACCCTGGAGCGAGTCGCGGCGGCTGATCCTCCCGCTCGCCCTCGCCCAGTTCATCTGTAGCTTCGCCGGCTCGAACATGAACGTCATGATCAACGACATAAGCCACGACCTGGACACCACCGTCGAGGGCGTGCAGGTCGCGATCACCCTCTTTCTGCTGGTGATGGCCGCGCTGATGATCCCGGGCGGCAAGCTGACCGACCGGTACGGCCGCAAGCGGTGCTTCACCGTCGGCCTGGTCGTGTACGGCGTCGGTGCCCTGCTCAGCGCGGTCGCGCCCGGCCTCGGCGTGCTCATCCTCGGCAACTCGATCCTGGAGGGCATCGGCACCGCGCTGCTGATCCCGCCCGTCTACATCCTCACCACGCTGCTGTTCACCCAGGTCACGTCCCGGGCCAGGGCGTTCGGCGCGAT
>JBKPDT010000323.1:0-3713 GCA_046728035.1 Candidatus Methylomirabilota bacterium
GCATCCTTGTCGGCGACGGCCCGCTTCATCGCCTCCGTGACGACACGGAGATAGGCCGCGCTGTTGTGCCCGAGCGCGGCGAGGTCGAACTGCTCGAGGATATTGAGCATCTCGAGCAGCATCAGGCCGCCCCCGGGCGGATGGTTGGTGGCGAGCCGCCAGTCGCGGAAGGTGCCCCACAGGGGCGGCCGGTGGCTCGTCCGATAGCTCGCGAGGTCATCGTAGGACAGGAGGCCCCCGTGCGCGCGCATGTCCTCGGCGATCCGCTCGGCCAGCTCGCCCTTGTAGAACACGTCGGCTCCGCCCTTGGCGATCGTGCGCAGGGTCTCGGCCAGGTCCGGGTTGCGCACGGTATCGCCCACCCGCTTGGGACTTCCATCCGGCCGGCAGTAGAGGGCGCGCCCGCTCTTGCTGAAGCGCAGCCGCTCGGGATTGGCCACGCGGCCCAGCTGCTCCTCGAGGGCCCACCAGTAGCCCACATGCGGCTTCACCAGCCAGCCGCGCTCGGCCCACTCGATGGCCGGCTGCACCACCCGCGCCCACGGCAGGACGCCGTACGCGGTCTGCGCCTCGTGGAACGCCCTGAGCGAGCCCGGGATCGTGATCGACTGATAGCCGAGGTCGTTCACCCGGCCCGCGAGCACGAAGCCGAAGCCGTCGCGCGTCTCGCCTTCCATGAGGTGCGTCCACATGTCGGGCCGCGCCGCCGCCGGCGTCTTGCCGTGAAAGTCGATGAACTCGTGCACGCCCCGGCCGGGGAGGAAGATCTGACAGCTCCCGAAGCCGGCGATCCCGGTCATCATGGGATCGACAACGCCCGCGGTGAGGGCGCACGCGATGGCGCCGTCCACCGCGTTGCCGCCCGCGCGCATGACGAGGGCTCCCGCTTCGGTCGACTCCGGCTGCGCCGCGCAGATCATGCCACGTGACATGGGTCCTCCCGGGCGGATTCTAACCTGGGAGCGCGCGCCTGCGCGGGCCGAGAACCCCGGGCTGGGGGCGGGACCTCAGCGTCGCCGCAGATGGGAGGTCGAGCGATAGGGCCCGGCGGGGACCGAGCGGTCCACGATGTTCATCTGCACGAGCTGCACCTTCCCGTGCGCCACCGCCTCCGCGATCGACAGAAACGTCTCGTGCGACTCGCGCATGACCTCGCCGGAGTAGCTGACGATGCGCCAGCGCCAGGCCGGGCTGGCGGGCGTCGAGAACGCTACCACCTGCATACGCCGCCCCGGCCTACCAGCGGCCGCCGCCGCTGCTTCGGGAGCCGCCGCCCGCTCGGTATCCGCCGCCCCCACGCCGGGCGCCGCCGCCTCCGCCCGCCGAGTTGGCGATCTCGACCTTCAGGACCCGCCCGTCCACCTGCTGGCCGTTGAACTTCTTGACCGCCTCGGCGGCCTCCTCGGCGGATGCCATCTCGACGAAGCCGAAGCCCCGCGGCTGCCCCGTCTCCCGGTCGGTCACCACCGTCGCCGATTCGACCGCGCCGGCCTGGGCGAACACCTCGCGCAATCTCTCGTTGGACGTGGAAAACGCAAGGCCTCCGATGAAGAGCTTGTGTGCCATTGGGAATCTCCGACTCGATCTTCCGCGGTTGGCGACACTCCCTGGAGCGCGGAAGACGGCGCCAGAGTCGCGACCTGGAGAGGGAAGGGCACGATGGACGGGTGGCCGGATCAGACCCGTTCATCATGACACACTCGAGCCCGAGCCGGTGGGAATTGTGCCGGCGCGCCGGCATCCCCGCCGGTCAGCCGCCGACGCCCAGATAGGTCGTGGTGACCTCGTGGTTGTCCCGCAGCGCCTCCGGCGTACCCTCGAAGACGATGGTCCCGTGGTCGATCACGTACACGCGGTCGGCGAGCTGCAGGGCCATCTCGGCGTTCTGCTCGACCAGCAGCATGCTGACGCGCTCGTGCTTGAGCTCCCGGATCGTCCCCATGACGGCCTCGACCACGAGCGGGGCCAGCCCCTGCGAGGGCTCGTCGAGCAGGAGCAGGTCCGGTCCAGTCAGGAGGGCCCGCGCGATGGCGAGCATCTGCTGCTCACCGCCCGAGAGGTAGCGTCCCTTGCGGTCCAGCACCTCGCGGAGCTTGGGGAAGCGCTCCAGCATCTTCTCCATGGGCCAGCGGGTGCCGGGCCGGCGCCCGATCTCCAGGTTCTCGCGCGCGGTCAGATACGAGAAGATCCCCCGGGTCTCGGGGACCAGCGCGATGCCGAGCTGCGAGATCCGGTGCGCGGGCAGGCCGGCGAGGCTCGCCCCCTTGTACACGATCGTCCCGCGGCGCGGCGGGGTGAGGCCGGTGATCGAGCGGAGCGTGGTGGTCTTGCCGGCCCCGTTCCGCCCGAGCAGCGCCACCACCTCGCCCTCGGCGACGCCCAGGGAGAGGCCGTGGAGGATGTGGCCGAGGCCGTAATAGGTGTCGATGGCGCGGACGTCCAGGATCATGGGGCGGCGATTCCGCCCAGGTACGCCCGCCGGACCTCGGCGTTCCGCTGGATCTCCGCGGGCGTGCCCTCCGCGATGACGCTGCCGAAATGCATGACCGAGATGCGGTCGGACATGGTCATCACGACGTCGATCTTGTGCTCGATGAGGACGATCGTGTAGCGTCCCTTCAACGCGCGCACGAGCGTGACCATCTTCTGCGTCTCGTCCGGCGAGAGGCCCGCCGCCGGCTCGTCCAGGAGCAGCAGCCGGGGGGCGGCCGCGAGGGCAATGGCGAGCTCGAGCTGCCGCTGCTCGCCGTGGGAGATCTCGCGGGCGGGCTGGTCGGCCTTGTCGGCCAGCCCCACCTCCCCCAGCACCCCGCGGGCCCGCTCGGCGAGCGCCGGGTACCGATCCGCGCGGCGCCACGCCAGACCCCGCCACGAGTCCTGTCGCGCGAACGCGGACAGCCACACGTTGTCCAGGATCGTGAGGCTCGGGAAGATGCTCGTCCGCTGGAAGGAGCGGGCGATGCCGAGGCGGGCGACGCGATGGGGCGGCGTGCCCGCGATGTCGCGCCCGTCGAAGACGATGCGCCCCGAGGTCGGGGCCAGCTGCCCGGTGAGCAGGTTGAAGAACGTCGTCTTCCCCGCCCCGTTCGGGCCGATCACCGAGTGGAGCGACCCCTCCCGCACCTCGATGCTGACCCCATCGACGGCGGTGAGGGCCCCGAAGGCCTTGGTGAGCCGCTCCGTCCTAACGAGGGACATCGGCCCGCGCAACGGGGGAGGCGCGCCGCGCCGCCCGCCATGCCCAGAATCGCGCCCACGCCTCGACCACGCCGCCCCGGAAGAACAGCACCACGATCACGAAGGCCACGCCCAGGAGGAGCGGCCACCGGGCCCACATCGCGCTGACCGACTCCGAGAGCCAGATGAACACGAACGAGCCGATGACGGGGCCGTAGAGCGATCCGGAGCCGCCGATGAGGGTGGCGAACACCACGTTGCCGGAGAACACGAAGCCGATGGCTTCCAGGGGAACGATGCCGAAGAGCATGGCGTAGAGCACGCCGGCCAGGCCCGAGAAGGCGCCCCCGATGACGAAGGCGACGAGCTTCATGCGGGCGATGTCGTAGCCGAGCGCCTCCGCCCGCAGCTCGTTTTCTCGGATGGACTGGAGGATCTTCCCCAGCGGCGACTCCACGATGCGCTTCATGACCCAGAGCGAGACCAGGAACAGCGCGGCCACGAGCGCGTAGTACGCGAGGGGCCCATGGATGTCG
>JBKPDT010000324.1:0-2074 GCA_046728035.1 Candidatus Methylomirabilota bacterium
CGCGCTGGCAAGCATTCCCGGCGAGTCCGCACTGGCCTAAGCGGGCGGCGAGAAGGGTCCAGATGCGAGGCGGCGCCCGAGAGCCGCTCCCGAGGCGTACCCCTGGTACGTTGAGGGGGCGGCCGAGCGGCGCCAACGAAGCAGATGGGCCCTTATCGTCGCCCACGCCGCCGCCAGGCCTCGAACTCGGCCACCGTCTCCGCCGACGGCGGATACGTCCCGCGGAGCGGCGCGCCGGCCTGGATCTTCGCCAGCACGAACGCCTCCAACTCCTCCTGCTCGAGCCCGGCCTCCGCGATCTTGTCGGCGAGGCCGCGCGGCACGCAGACTACCCCGTCGCCGTCACCCACCATGAGATCGCCCGGCATGACGAGCACCTCCGCGCAGCCGATCGGCACGTTGGCCTCGACGGCGAAATGACGGTGCACGTTGGCGGGCGCCGCCGCGCCCTTGGCGAAGACGGGCAGCCCCATGGCGGCGATGCCCGCGTAGTCGCGCACGCCGCCGTCCAGCACGGCCCCGGCGGCGCCGCGGGCCTTGAGTCGCGCGACCAGAATGTCGCCCAGCCCGGCCGCCGAATCGATGCCGCGGCAGTCCAGCACGAGCACCTTCCCGACGGGCATCTCCTCGATGGTGCGGCGCTGCGGATGCGCGGGGTCGCCCAGGCTCTCGAAGGTGGAGAGATCCTCGCGCGCGGGCACATAGCGCACGGTCACCGCCTCGCCGACCATGCGGGCGTCCGGCCCGACGGGCTTGAGCCCGGCGAGGAACACGTTGCGGAAGCCCGCCTTGAAGAGCCGGGTGCAGAGGGTGGCCGTCGAGACCTGCTTGAGGCGCTCGAGGGTCTCGGGCGAGAGGGGAGGGGTGGTCATCTCGATGTGCAAGTATAATCCTCCGCGGAGGAAACCGAGATGAGCGACACCGTGGGCTTCATCGGGCTGGGCACCATGGGGCTGCCGATGGCGACGAACCTCGCCAAGGCCGGGGTGCGGCTGGTCACGTACGACGCGAGCCCGGTTGCCACCGCGGAGGCGCGGATGCTGGCGGGCGTGAGCGTGGCCGACTCGCCGGCGGCGGTGGCCTCGCAGTCGGACGTGCTCTTCACCTGCCTCCCCACCAACGACATCGTGCTGGGCGCCTATCTCGAGGCGGGCGGGATCAGCCAGGGCGGGCGCGCCGGGCTCGTCACCTGCGATTGCTCCACCGTGAGTCCCGAGGTCACCGTGAAGGTCGCGGCCGCGCTCAAGGGCAAGGGCATCGTCCACATGGACACCCCCATGCTCGGCTCCAAGCCGCAGGCCATTTCCGGCGAGATCTTCTTCATCGTGGGCGGGGACGAGGCGAAGGTGGCCAAGATCAAGCCGTATCTCGAGCTCATGGGCAAGCTCAACATGTACGTGGGCGGCACCGGCATGGCCAACCGCGTGAAGCTCATCCACAACGGCCTGGCCGCGGTCACCTCGGTGGCGGTGGCGGAGGCCCTCGCCGTCTGCGTGCAGTCCGGCGTGGATCCCGGCACGTTCTACGACGTGGTGCGCCAGGGCGGCGGCATGGCCTACGGCACCTACTTCGACCGGCGCGCCAAGCGCATCTTCGACGGGGAGTTCTCGCCCACCTTCATGCTGGAGCACATGCGCAAGGACGCCACGCTCGCCCTGGCCCTCGCCCACGCGGTACGGGTGCCGGTGCCGATGCTCGAGGAGACCAAGCGCACCTACGACGACGCGCTCGACAGCGGATGGGGCAAGGAGGATTTCTCCGCGGTGACCCATGTGGTCGAGAGGCGGATCAACCGCCGGCTGTCGGGAAAGTAGGCGCGCCCATGTCCGCGCGTCCCGCCATCGGCTTCGACGAGATCGTGGGCGTGTCCGCGCCCACCGAGGTGCAGACCGCGGGCGCAGGGCCGGCGGGACGGCTGCCGCTCACCGCGGAGATGCTGCGGGAGCGGCCGAGCGGAGACATCTTCGGCTGGACGCAGAACGCGGGCATGGGCTGGGACCCGCGCGAGCTCGGCCGCCCGCAATACCTCATGCTCTCCACCCAGGGCGGTATCCGCGCCGCCGACGGCCGCCCC
>JBKPDT010000325.1:0-2103 GCA_046728035.1 Candidatus Methylomirabilota bacterium
CCGGCGCATCGACCGGCTGCCCAGCCACGACGTGGTCGCGGACGGGGTGGTCCAGGTGCCCGAGGGGCGGAAGATCTTCCCGAGCCTGACGGTGAGGGAGAACCTGGAGCTTGGTTCGTACTCGCGCCGGGCGCGCCCGCACCGCGCGGAGAGCCTCGCGCGCGTCTTCGAGCTCTTCCCCATCCTCGGCGCGCGCGCCCGCCAGGCGGCGGGGACCATGTCGGGCGGTCAGCAGCAGATGCTCGCCATCGGCCGGGCGCTCATGGCGAAGCCACGGCTATTGATGCTGGACGAGCCCTCGCTCGGCCTGGCCCCCATGGTCGTCCAGGAGATCTTCCGCACCATCTCCGCCATCAATCGGGCCGGAACCACCATCCTCCTCGTCGAGCAGAATACCCGACAGGCGCTCGGACTGGCCCGCCGCGGCTATGTGCTCGAGAATGGCCGGGTAGTGCTGGAGGGGTCCGGCCCCGAGCTCCTCCGCAACGAGCACGTCAAGCGCGCGTATCTTGGCATGTAAGGAGGACGGCCATGGCACTCGACCTCGTGATCCGCGGTGGGCAGGTGATCACCCCCCAGGGCGTCGGCGCCTGGGACGTGGGCGTGGAAGGAGAGCGTATCGTTGCGATCGCCGCGCCGGCGACCCTACCCACCGGCTCCGCGCGCGTCATCGACGCGAGCGGCAAGATCGTCACCCCGGGCGGCGTCGAGCCGCACGCGCACCTCGCGCACTCCATCATGTCGCATCCAGAGGAGCCCGCGGAGACCCTCGGGCCCGAGGAGGACACCAAGGGCATGGCGTGCGGCGGCACCACCACGCACGTGGACTTCGCCTATGTCCGGCCAGACGTCGGCGACGTCCTTCCCGTGGTCGAGCGCCGCGCCGCACGCTGGAAGGGGCAGTCGCACGTGGACTACACCTTCCACATCACCCTCGCGGGCGCGCTGCCGCTGCGCATCTTCGAGCAGATCCCCGAGGCGATAGAGGCGGGCTTCCCCTCCTTCAAGGTCTTCACCACCAATGTCCTGCCGCCCCATCCCAAGCGCGCGGGCAACCGCATCGACTTCGGCCGCATCCATCACGCCATGGAGAAGGTGGCGCCGGCGGGCGGCCTCATGGTGGTGCACGGGGAGGACGAGGACCTCGTCCAGTTCAACTACGAGCGCTTCCGCGAGGAGAAGCGCATGGAGGGGTCGAACCTCCACCTCGTCCACACCAAGCTCTCCGAGTCGCTCGCCTTCCGCCGGACCATCGCGTTGGCGCGCGCCTCGGGAGCGGCCGTCTACTTCGTCCACGCGTCCGCCAAGGAGGGCGTGGAGGCGGTGGCGGAGGCGCGCAGCCAGGGGCTCCCTATCTACGCGGAGACCCTGCACCAGTACGCGTGCTTCAACGCGGAGTACTACAAGACCCCGCGTGGGTTCTGCTCCCACACGTACCCCTCGCTCAAGTTCCCGGAGGACCAGCAGGCGCTCTGGGATGGCCTCGTCAACGACGCCGTCTCCACCCTGGCCACCGACGAGTACCCGACCAACCTCGAGCTCAAGCTCAAGGGGAAGACCATCGAGGACGTCACCGGCGGCAATCTCGGCGCGGAGGCGCGCCTGGGCATCGCCTGGACGGAAGGGGTGGGCAAGCGGGGCATGACGCTCCGGCGATTCGCCGACATCACCGCCACCAACGCCGCGCGGATCCTCGGCCTCTATCCCAAGAAGGGCGTGATCGCCCCCGGCAGCGACGCCGACATCGTGCTCATCGATCCCACGATCCGGAAGACCTTGACCAAGGACGACTTCCACGTCTCCGACTACAGCCCCTGGGAGGGCTGGGCGATCACCGGCTGGCCCGTGCTCACGCTCCTGCGCGGCAAAGTCATCGCCGAACGCGGCAAGCTACTGGGCTCAACTTCCGACGGCCGGTTGCTGACCCGCAAGATCGACGGCTCGATCCTGGCGCGTCCGGCCGTCTAAGCACGCGCGGCGGCGGAGGGGTGCGGCCGGGGTCGCAGGACCCGTTTCCCTGCAACCGAAAGCGGACGCAGCCCGCCCAGAAGGAGCCCAGCCACGACGGGGAGAGCGGACGCGTGCCTCGTGGTCCAGCGACCC
>JBKPDT010000326.1:0-3950 GCA_046728035.1 Candidatus Methylomirabilota bacterium
GTCCTCGTCCCCCCGCGGGACCCCGACGCCCTCGCGCGCGGCCTCGCGGAGGTGCTCGCGCACCCCGAACGGGCGCGCGCGCTGGGCGCGGCGGGCCGCCGGCGCGTCCAGTCGTTCACCCTGGAGAAGGTCGCGCAGCGCTTCCTCGACACGGTAAGATTGAAAGGCGAGGCACCATGACGCCCGGTCCCGTCTACGTCACGCGGAAGTTCACGTTCTCGGCGGCGCACCGCTACTGGCAGCCCGCGTGGAGCGCCGACGAGAACGCGCACGCCTTCGGCTCGCTCACCGTCACTCATGGGCACAACTACGTCCTGGAGGTCACCCTGAGCGGCGCGGTGGACGAGCGGACGGGCATGGTCATGGACCTTGCCGAGCTCAAGCGCCTGGTGGGCGAGGCGGTGATCGCGCGCTTCGACCACGCCGACCTCAACGCCGACCCCGCCTTCGCGCAGGGCCGCATCCCGACCACCGAGAACCTCGTCCGCGCCTGCTGGGATCTCCTCGCGCCCAAGCTGGGCGCCGAGCGCCTTTACCGGCTGCGCCTGTGGGAGGATCCGACCTTCTGCGTGGAGTACCTCGGGCCGTGAGCGTCTATCGCCTCACGCGCGCCTATCACTTCAGCGCCGGGCACCACCTTGCCAGCTCCGCGCTGTCGGAGACGGACAACGCGCGGATCTACGGCCAGTGCTACCGCCCGCACGGCCACAACTACACCGTCGAGGTGACGGTGACCGGCGCCCTCGACCCCGTCACCGGCATGGCCAGCGACCTCGGCGCCCTCGACGCCACCGTGGAGCGGGTTCTCCTCGAGCGGGTCGACCACTACGATCTCTCCAGCGCGGTGCCCGCCCTGGAGGGCGTGATTACCACCGGAGAGAACCTGGCCCGCGCGTTCTGGAACTGGCTGGCCGCCGCGCTGCCGCCGGGTCGCCTCGCGCGCGTCGCCGTGGTCGAGACCGCCAACAACACGTTCGAGTACTGCGGCGACGCATGAAGGAGCCCCCTCGGTGAGCAACCCATCCAACCTGGAGCGCCTCGTCTACGACTTCTTGAAGGAGCTCGGCGAGGATCCCACCCGCGAGGGGTTGGAGAAGACCCCGGCGCGGGTGGCCAAGGCCTATCAGTACCTCACCTCCGGCTACGGGCAGCGCGTCGAGGACATCCTCAACGACGCCCTGTTCACCGAGGAATACGACGAGATGGTCGTGGTGAAGGACATCGACTACTTTTCGATGTGCGAGCATCACGTCCTTCCATTTTTTGGCAAGGCGCACGTCGCCTACATGCCCTCGCGCAGGATCGTGGGGCTGTCGAAGATCCCCCGGCTCGTGGAGATGTTCAGCCGGCGACTCCAGGTTCAGGAGCGGCTCACCACCCAGATCGCCCACACCATCAACGACGTGCTCCAGCCCCGCGGGGTCGCGGTGGTGATCGAAGGCCTCCACCTCTGCATGCTCATGCGGGGAGTGGAAAAGCAGAACTCCAAGGCGGTGACCTCCGCCATGCTCGGCGCCTTCCGCGATCGCCCCGAGACGCGCGCGGAGTTCATGGAGCTGATCAAGTCGCGCGGCGTCTCGATGCTGTGAGCGCGCCGCCCCCCCGGATGAGCGCCACGGGATGAGCGACGCGCGTCTGGCCGGCCAGGCCGCCCTCGTGACCGGCGCAGGGCGGGGGATCGGTCGGGCGGTGGCGGAGGCGTTCGCCGCGGAGGGCGCGGCGGTGGCCCTCGCCGCCCGCTCGGCCCGTGAGCTGACCCAGGTCGCCGACGGCATCCACGCCGCGGGCGGCCGCGCCCTCGCGCTGCCGACCGACGTCCGGCAAGAGCCCGCCGTCGCTGCGTGCGTCAAGCGCACCCTTGCCGAGCTGGGCCGCCTGGACGTGCTCGTAGCGGCGGCCGGTGTGGCCGCCTTCGCCCGCGTGACCGAGACCCGTCCCGACGACTGGGACGAGACGATGGCGGTGAATCTCCGCGGCGCCTATCTCTCGTGTCGGGCCGCGCTGCCGGCCATGCTCGCCCAGCGGCGCGGCACCCTCATCCTCGTGGGCTCCATGGTCACCAGTCGCACCCTCCCCGGCAGCGCCGCCTACACGGCCTCCAAGTACGGGCTCCTCGGCCTGGGGCGCGTGCTCACCGAGGAGCTGCGGGGCTCGGGCGTCAGGGTGGGAGTGCTCTCGGCGGGGGCGGTGGACACCCCGCTCTGGGACGCCATTTCGAACGCCCCCGACCGGAGCCTCATGGTGGCCCCGTCCCAGGTTGCGGAGGCGGCGCTCTTCATGGCCACGCTGGCACCCAATGCCGCGCTGGAAGAGCTCACCCTCATGCCGGCCCGGGGGGTGCTCTGAGAGCGTCCCGCTGGCGCTCCCGACCCCGCCCGCCGGAGTCTGATATATAATGAGAGCGGCGCGAAAAGACCGGACGATTCGCGAACTTCCCAAGGAGGCAGGCATGGTGACGCTGACCGAAACGGCCGCGAAGAAGATCTCCGAGCTGCGGCTCGAAGAGGGCAAGCCCGAGTGGGGGCTGCGCATCCGCCTCGTGGGCGGTGGCTGCTCGGGGATGTCCTACGAGCTCGGCTGGGACGACACGGCCGCGGCGGATGATAACGTGGTCGAGTCTCACGGGGTGCGGGTCTTCGTGGATTCTCGGAGTCTCCCGTATCTGGACGGCAGTGAGATCGACTACGTGGACAACAACATGCTGGGGGCGGGCTTCGCGATCAAGAACCCCAACGTGAAGTCGTCCTGCGGCTGCGGCTCCTCGCATCAGTTCTAGCATCGCGCGGGCACCGCGCATGAAGGTGCAGGTGCGGTTGTTCGCCCGGTATCGTGAGGCGGCCGGCCGCGACCGCGTCGAGGTCGATCTTCCCGAGGGCGGTACGGTCGAGGCGGCGTGGGAGGCGGTGACGAGCCGGTTCCCCACGCTCTCGGCGTACCGCCCGTTTACGTTGTTCGCGGTGGACCAGGACTATGTCCAGGCCGACCGCGCCCTCCGTCCCGGCGATGAGCTGTGCCTATTCCCGCCCGTGAGCGGCGGGAGCGGCCCGTCCGCCGATCTCGTGGAGCTCACCGACGCCCCACTCTCCGAGCCCGCCCTGGTCGCCGCCGTGGAGGACGGGGGTGCCGGCGCGATCGTCCTCTTCTCGGGGGTGGTGCGCGACCAGACGGGCGGGCGCCGCGTGAAGTTCCTCGAGTACGAGGCGCACGCCCCCATGGCGGTGGCCAAGATGCGCGAGATCGCCTCGGCGGCGCGACAACGCTTCCCCGGAATCCGCAAGCTCGCCATCGTCCACCGCATCGGGCGGCTCGAGATCGGCGAGTCGAGCGTGCTGATCGCGGTGGCCACCGCCCACCGGGGGGAGGCCTTCGAGGCCTGCCGCTTCGCCATCGACACGCTCAAGGAGACGGTGCCGATCTGGAAGAAGGAGTACTTCGAGGACGGTGAGGTCTGGGTCGGGCTCCAGTCGGAATGTGACCACCGCCACTAGCCTCGCCGAGGCCGTCCTCGCCACCATTCGCCGCCACGCGATGCTGCGTGGCGGCGACGTCGTCCTGGCGGCGATCTCAGGCGGCGCCGACTCCGTCGCGCTCCTCGACGTCCTCCGCACGCTGGCGCCAGGCCTCGACATCGCCCTGCGGGCCGTCCATGTCGACCACGGCCTCCGCGGGGAATCTGGCGCCGACGCGACCTTCGTGACCGATCTCTGCCGGGCCTGGGGCATTCCGTTGCTCGTGGAGCGCGTGGAGGTCGCGCGGTCCGGACCCCGCGCGTCCTGGGAGGGGGTCGAGGCGGCGGCGCGTCGCGCGCGCTACGCGGCGTTCCGCCGCGCGGCGGCAGCGGCGGGGGCCGACCGTGTGGCCACCGCTCACACGGTGGACGATCAGGCGGAGACCTTGGTCATGCGTCTTCTCGAGGGGGCGGGCCCGCGCGGGCTTGGCGGGATCGCGCC
>JBKPDT010000327.1:0-6479 GCA_046728035.1 Candidatus Methylomirabilota bacterium
GTCGGTCGGCTGCGGGGGAACACGGTGGAACTGCGATCCATGGGGCGGGCGAGCGGGTCGGGCGTCATCTGGCGCTCCGATGGGCTCATCGTGACGAGCGCCCACGTCGTGGCCGGTGGCGGGCCCGCGCGGCACGCCGCCCAGGTCGTCCTGGCGGATCGGCGGCGCCTCCCTGCCGCGCTCGTCGCGTCGGACCGAGAGCTGGATCTAGCCCTGCTCCGAGTGGAGGCCCGCGACCTTCCGGCCGCCCTGATCGGCGATTCGGATCGTCTTCGCGCGGGCGAGCTGGTCCTGGCGGTCGGCCATCCATTCGGTCTGATCGGCGCCGTGGTCACCGGAGTCGTGCACGTCGCGCCCGCGTCCGGCCGCCACGCGGGGCCCCGCTGGGTGCAGGCCGATCTCCGGCTCGCCCCCGGCAATTCCGGTGGTCCCATGGCCGATGCGGCCGGACGGGTTGTCGGCGTCAACGCCATGATCGTGGGCAGGCTGGCCCTGGCCGTGCCGAGCCGGGTTGTCGAGTCCTTCGCGCTGCGGTGCGCTCCGCGGTGACCGTCGTCGCGGTGCTCGCGTCAAGCCCGACGACGCGGGCGCGTCTGGAAGCGCTGGTCGCCGCCCGATCGGGGTTGCGGCTGGCCGCGCCGCCGTCGCCGGGAGCCGACCCGGGCGGCGACCCGATGGGGGCAGTGCTCTCCGCCGACGTGTTGCTGATCGATCCGGGGTCGCGGCCCATCGAGGGCTACCTGCGAGCGCTGTCTCGGGCGGCCGGGCTGCCTCCCATCATGCTACTGGGCGGCGGCGTCGCCCCGGCGGCGTTCGCCCGGCTGCTGCGGGCCGGCGTGCGCGCGATCCTGCCGCGGGACGCCTCCGCTCACGAGATCGCCGCCGGCATCGAGGCGCTCACGGCGGGCCTCGTCGTCCTCCACCCGTCGGCACCCCCGGTCTCCGTCGACAAGGCCGTCCGAAGCACCCCGACCGAGGTCCGGACCGACCCGCTCACCCCTCGCGAGCTCGAGATCCTCGGCATGATGGCCGAGGGGATGGGCAATCGTGCCATCGCCCGGACCCTGGGCATCTCGATCCACACCGTCAAGTTCCACATCGCCGCGATCCTCGACAAGCTGCGCGCGCGGAGCCGCACCGAGGCGGTGGCCATCGGCATGCGCCGAGGCCTGTTGATGGTGTGACCCTCAGTCCGGCGGCTGCGGCGGAACGCGCGTCGGCCAGAAAATGTCCACGTCCACGCCGGGAGAATAGTGGCACAGCGGTGCCTCCTCGGGCGCGGCGAGGCCGGCGGCGCTCACGAGCGATTCGGTCAGGGTGTCGACGCGCGCACGATGCAGCGGGTAGGGGCGGTGCCGGACCCGTGCGCGATGGATTCGGCTCCCCCGAGCGGCGTAGAGGGTGTACCGCTCGATCAGGAAGTGCTCGCGCGTGCCGGAAGCGGCGAGACCGATCGGCTCACCTACTGTCCAGGTGACCTCGAGCCGGGCCGGCTTCCCGAGGCGGCGGCGGGAGGCGTAGTCGACGCGGGCGCCATCCCTCCGCATCGACATGGCGGCGGGAAAGTACGGCAGTCCATAGAGCAGCCGGGCGCCGAGCACTGCCAGCAGGGACGAAGCGTCGAGCGACCAGAAGTAGATCCCCGGCTCCCCGTCCGGACCTCGGACATAGGTTCTGAGGTTCGTCTCGAGCAGGCGCATCGCGAGCAGGGACGGTACCCCCGCCGGACGGGACTCGGCGATCAGAAACGGGATCAGGGTGATCCAGGCCTGTCCCGCGAAGAGATCGGGGTCGAGGCCGGCCGGCACCAGCCGCCTCAGCGAGCCGACGGGGACGGGCCAGTGCAGGAACAGGAGATCGCGCCAGCGCTGATAGCCGGCCGGTCTCAGGTGCCCGTCTCGCGCACGGTCATGACCTCGAGCAGGTGGCCGTTGGGGTCCTCGAAGTAAAATCCGCGCCCGCCCCGACGGGTATTGATCTTGCCGTTGGCAGGGTCGTGAGGCTCGCTGCCGTACGGCATCCCTTTCGCCTTCACGCGGTCGAGGATGGCGTCGAACTCCGCGTCGCTGATATGGAAGGCGTAGTGCAGGCTCTGGAACGGATCCGACTCATCGGCGAAATCAAAGGTGAGGCTCTCGTTCACCCGCACCTGCGCGAAGTAGCCGGAGCCTGGCGTCACCGTGAGGCCGAGGATCTCGGCGAAGAACCGGGCCGAGGCGATCTTGTCCTTCGAGGGGACGATGGTGTGGTCCAGGCGAATGGTCATGGTGCACCTCCACGCTTGGGATGCCCCGCGTGCGGGCGATGGATTCAGCCAAAGACGCGCGCGAGCAGGTGGACGGTGACCAGCCCGGCGAGCCCCTGGGCGACCGTGTAGTGCCAGAGCAGCATGGTGTTGTCGAAGGTGACGCGGCGAGTCCCGTTCAACAGCCCGCGCCACGCGCGCGCGAGCGTGTAGGCCGCCATGACCAGCACGCTCGCCACCGTCACTGCCTGGACGCCGATGATGGTCGCCACGGTGGCCCCATAGGCGTGGCGGCCCGGCGCCAGTTCCGCGCGGAGCAGGCCGACCCCATCGAAGGCGAGGGCGGCCAGCATCAGGCCCGCCCCGCCCGTGACGAAGACGTACACCCATCCCATCGCGCCGGCCGCGAGCGCACGGCTCGCCCCCGCAACGAGGGCACTGGAGGTCAGCCAGGCGGCCGCCGCCCCCGCGGCCCACCCCCACCAGGGCGGCGTGGTGCCGGACGGCGGCCAGCCCGCGCGAGCGCCGAGTCCGAGGTAGACGTACGAGAAGACGAGCGAAGCGAAGGTCGCCGCGAGGACGACGATGATGACCACCATGGCCCACCAGGAATGCGCGCAGCGCCCCGTCACGTAGACGGGAAGCCGCAGGTCGCGCGCGATCTCCACCGGCCCGCGGTCGGGCCCGAGATCGGTGCCCCAGGCCCAGACGAGAAGCATGGCGAGGGCGAACAGGCCCCCCACGACGGCCGGGACGACCAGCTTCACGGTGAGAAGGAGGAAGAAGGCGGCGGTGCCCACCGCGGCCAGGAGGGGCGGCCACCCGGGGCCGGGCAGGATCGCGACATACTGCGGGCGGGCGCGCAGAGGGCTCGTGACCAGGGTCTCGCGCGAGCCGGTGGCGGTGCCCGGCAAGTAGTGCTCGCCGCGATCGACCTCCCCGGCCAGGCCCGGCTGGTCCCAGAGGGGGTAGGAGCTCTCGACGTGCGGGATGCTGCGCATCCCGTAGTGCCCATGCGGCAGCCACTCGAGCGTGCCCGCGCTCCAGGGGTCGACGTCGACCTTGTCCCTCGGGCGAAGGCGCTTCGCCACATCCACGAGGAGCAGCGCCACCGCTGCCGCGATCAGCACCGAGCCCGCGCTCGACAGCAGGTTGAGCCCGTCCCAGCCGAGTCCCGCCTGGTAGGTGTACACGCGGCGGGGCATGCCGAGGAGCCCGGTAAGGTGCATCGGCAGAAAGGTCACGTTGACGCCCGCGAAGAGGAGCCCGAACACCCAGCGTCCGATGTGATCCGAAAGTGGCTGACCGCCCACGGTGGGGACCCAATAGTAGAAGCCCGCGAGGAGCGGGAAGAGCATGCCGCCGATCAGCACGTAGTGCAGGTGCGCCACCACGAAATGGGTGTCGTGCGCCTGCCAGTCGAACGGCAGCACCGCCAGCATGACGCCGGTGAGGCCGCCGAGCGTGAAGACGAAGAAGAAGCCGACGAGGAACAGCATGGGGAGAGGGAACCCTCCGCGTCCCCGGCGGAGCGTGGCCAGCCACGCGAAGACCTGGATCGCGCTCGGGATGACCACAACCAGGCTCGCCGCCGAGAAGAAGTGCATGGCATGCACCCCGAGCCCTGCCGTGAACATGTGGTGGGCCCAGAGGAGAAAGCTCACCACACCCATGCCGAGGACGGCGCCCACGACCCAGCGGTACGCGACGAGCGGTGTCTGCGCCATGGTGGCGAGGACCATGGAGACCATGCCGGCGGCCGGCAGGAAGATGATGTAGACGTCGGGGTGCCCGAAGAACCAGAACAGATGCTGCCACAGGAGGGGATCGCCCCCCTGGTCGGGCATGAAGAACGGCCAGCCGAAGGCCCGCTCCAGCTCGAGAAGTAGGGTGCCGAGGATCACCGGCGGGAACGCGAAGATCACCATCCCGCCCACCACCAGCATGGCCCACGCGAAGATGGGCATGCGCCCGAGCGACATGCCCGGCGCGCGCGTGCGCAGAATGCCCACGACCAGCTCGATGGCGCCCGCGATGGCCGAGATCTCGATGAAGCCGATGCCGAGCAACCAGAAGTCGGCGCCGACACCAGGCGAGAAACGCTCGCTGGTGAGCGGCGGGTACATGAACCACCCCCCGTCCGGGGCCCGGCCGAAGAAGAGTGACGTGAAGAAGACGAGCCCGCCGATGGCATACGCCCAGTAGGCGTAGGCGTTGAGGCGCGGGAACGGCAGGTCGCGCGCGCCCAGCATCGCGGGCAGGAGATAGACCGCCATGGCTTCCACCACCGGTACGGCGAAGAGGAACATCATCACGCTGCCGTGCATGGTGAAGAGCTGGTTGTAGGTCCCGGGGCCGATCAGGGAATTGCCGGGAACGGCGAGCTGGGCCCGGATGAGAAGGGCGAGGACGCCCCCCAGCACGAGGAACAGGACGGCGGTGCCGATGTAGAAGAGGCCGATATGCGTATTGTTCACGTCGGTGATCGCGCGCCAGCCGTGCGGCCGCTCCCACACCGCCTCGAGCCGCCGCCGCTCGTCGGGAGGCCGCGGAAGGGGATTGGGTGGGATCACCGCAGGGTCGCCAGATAGGCGGTGATGGCGTCGAGGGTCGCCGTGTCCAGGTGCGCGTAGGACGGCATACGGTTGCCGGGCTTCAGCGCACTGCCCGCAGCCAGCCAGGCGCGGATCGTTCGGGTGTCGTTGCCCAGCGAGCCCGCGGCCAGGGTGCGGCGGCTCGCCAGGTGGGTGAGATCGGGCCCGAGGCGCCCGCGGGCCTCGGTACCGCGAATGGTGTGGCACGCCCCGCACCCCTGCGCCATGAAGGCCTCGAGCCCACGCGCCGCATCGGCGGTAGCCGGGGCCGGGGCCGGCGCGGCTTCGGCGAGGAGCCAGGCGGCGAACGCCTCCGGCGCTTCGGCGACGAGGACAAGCGCCATCTGCGCATGCTGGGTGCCACAGTATTCGGCGCACTGGCCGCGGTAAATGCCGGCGCGGTCGGCCCGCAGCGTCAGGCGGCTGGCCCGCCCGGGTATCATGTCGGTCTTCCCGCCGAGGCTCGGCACCCAGAAGCTGTGGATGACGTCCGGCGAGGTGACGACGACTTCCACGGTCGTGCCCGTCGGAATGCGGACCTCGTTCGCCGCCACCACGCTGCCGCCGTCCGGGCCGGGATAGCGTACCTCCCACCACCACTGCCGTCCGTCCACCTCGACCCGCAGCGCCGCGGGGTCGGCCGGGCTCATGAGCGCGTCCGACAACCGCGTGCTGTAGAGAAAGAGCGCCGAGAGCACCACGACGGGAAAGACAACGCCGCCGCCCACCACCCAGAGCCCCTCGTTGACGGGCGCGGGATCGCGCCGGGCGCCAAGGGCGACCAGCACCATCACCGCCAGGAGGATCAGCGCCGCGCCGATGGTGAGTAGCGAGGTGAGTCTCGCGATGTCCTGGGCGGCGGGACCAGCCGGACTCAGGACCGACTGCATCAGGCCGAGCGGGATCCTGATGGCGAGGGCCATCGCGCGCACCGCCCCCGAGAGAGACCGCCGACCGCGCCACCGCCCGTGGCGAGGCTCGAGAGCTTGAGGAAGTCCCGGCGTGACACCGTCATGGCTTGCTCAAGCGGACGCTCAGCATCAATCGTGCCGGGGCAGGAGAGAGCAAACCGTTCCGGAACAATCAAGGTGGCGGGTCACGCTCGCCTCGCATCTTCTCCGTTTCTACTCGGTAGAAGGGTTCCCTGCGAAAAGTTGCCAGCGTTCATGGCCTCCTGCAAGGGCGCACGCAGTGGGCGTCTTGCGGGCCGGCACGCCCCGGCCTAAACTTGGGACCGCCATGTCCGACAGCCTGGATGGGTTGCTTCGCACCCACGTCGCGCGCTTCACGGATCGTCGGGGCGACTGGGACGCCTTCGCCGACGCGAGGATGGAGGGCTTCAAGCGCGCCCAGCACCGCTTCATCGGCAGCGGGGCTTCCGGCAAGGCGGATGCCGCGGTGATCCCCGCCCAGCACTTCACGCTCAGCGTGATGTTCGTCCCGCCCGGGCAGGGCAACGCCCCCCACACGCACGAGGTGGAGGAAGTGTTCTTCATCCTCCAGGGCAAGGTGCTGGTCTTCCTGGAGGACGGCGCGGGCGAGCGCGCGGAGACCGTGCTGGGACCGTGGGACTGCGTCTCGTGCCCGGCCAATGTCATCCACGGCTTCACCAACGTGGGGCTGGAGCCCGCCTATCTCCA
>JBKPDT010000328.1:0-15519 GCA_046728035.1 Candidatus Methylomirabilota bacterium
GCGCAGGGCCTCCTCCAGCTCCGCGGGGGAGACCCCGCCGAGGTCGGGCAGGGGCCCACCGCCGAGCGCGGCCTCGAGCGCGGGCGCCGTCATGGTGCGGCGAGGCCCCGCCAGGGCAGCGCGGTCTCGCGGAAGTAGACCTTTCGCATGTAGGCGAGCGCGCCCACGTAGCGCTCGAAATAGGCGGCGAACCGCTCGAAGAGGGGCGCGTCGGGCTCGCCGCCGGCGCGCCCGAGCTCGGCGAGGAAGCGATAGGCGCGGCGCCCCTCCGCCTCGTAGTAGGGGGCGACGGCCAGACGCTCGACGTGCTCGGGGAAGAGTCCGAGCATGAAGAGGGTGTAGTCGCCGATGTGGCGGCGCACCGCGCGCTCCTGCTCTGGCGCGAAGCGCGCATCGGTCCAGTCCCAGATGCGCTGGATCTCGAGCAAGGCGTCCGCCACCGTGGGCAGCGGCCGGCCGGGCAGGATATCGATGGCGCGGAGAGCTTCGGCGCGCGCGTAGCGGGTGAGGAGATCGGTGACGTAGCCGGCGGCGCGCGGATCGTCCAGCGCGAGATCACCGAAGGCGTTTCGCGTGACGCGCTCGAAGAAGCGAGGGAGCAATCCCGGTGGCACCGTCCTCAGTCTAGCAGACCCCTGGCCTCGGGTCGGGGGGTCTGCTAGACTCCCGCGCATGGCTCTCCGGGGCAGTGACCGCATCGACGACATGACCGTGGAACCCCGCGGCGCCGAGCAGGCCCGCGGGCGTCGCCCCTGGGCCCTCATCATCGCCTCGCTGCTCCTCGTCGTCCTCGTCGTGGTGCTCTGGGCGAAGTGGAGCGAGAGCCGGTCGGAGATCGAGCGGCTCCGCGGCGAGCTCAAGGTCGTCTACATGGAGGCGGAGGCCATCCGCACCCAGGCGGCCCTGGCGCAGCAGCGCGTGGCCATCCTCGAAAAGCAGCTGGTCGCCCTCCGCAACGAGCGGGCCGGGGCCGCCGCGGACGACGGCGGCGCCAAGGTGGCCGACAAGTCCAAGGCCAAGCCGGCCGCAAAATCCTCGAAGCCGACCAGGCAGATAACCCGCTAGTCTCGCGGCGGGGGGGAGCGTGGGATACCGGCTCGTCCGGGGCATCATCCGAATCCTGCTCTGGCTCTTCTATCGACGGATCGAGGTCGCCGGACGCGACCACATCCCTCTCGCCGGCCCCGTCATCGTGGCGCCCAACCACCACAACTCGATCGTGGACGCCATGCTCGTCGTGGCCACGTTTCCCCGGCCGATCCGCGTGCTCGCCAAGGCCGGGCTCTTCCACCATCCGCTCATTGGTCCCTTCCTCTGGTTCATGGACGGGGTGCCCGTGCACCGGCGCATCGACGCCGGCGATGACCCGCGCAAGAACGTCGAGATGTTCGCCTCCGTGGTCGCGGCCCTGCGCGCGGGCGGCATGATCCTGATCTTTCCCGAGGGCCGCACCCAGCCCCAGCCGACGTTGCTGCCTCTCCGCACCGGGGCCGCCCGGATCCTGCTGGACGCCACGAGCGGGGACGGCGGGCGCGCCGACGTCGTGCTCCTCCCCGTCGGCCTCGTCTTTCACGATCCCGGCACCTTCCGCTCCGCCTCCGCCGTCGTGAAGATCGGCGCCCCAATTCCCACCAGCGATCTCCTCGCGCTGGCGGGGCGCGAGCCCGAGCGGGCGGTGCGCGCCCTCACCGACCGTCTCGCAGAGGCGATCCGCGCCCAGATCGTCGAGGCCGAGGATCAGCACACACTCGACCTGCTGGCCGTGCTCGAGACGGCATGGTGGGAGGAAGCGGCGCGGCGCGGCGAGGGGCCCGCGGGTCCGCGCGACGTCGCCCAGTCGCTTGCCTGGCGCCAGCAGGTCGCGCGCGGCGCCGCCTTTATCGCCCGGAGCGAGCCCGATCGCGTCATCGCGCTGCGGCGCCGCCTGGAGGACTATCGCGCGCGGCTCGACGAGGTGGGCGTCACCGGGGAGCAGCTCGGCCGGCCCTATACCACCGCCCTCGTGAGCCGCTACGTGGTCGAGAACCTCCTCTGGCTCGCGCTGGGGCTGCCGCTCGCGGTGTGGGGCATGGCGTGCCACCTCCTCCCCTACTGGCTCACCGGCGTGGCGGTGCGCTGGATCGGCGCCACCGCGGAGGAGGAGGCCACCGACAAGATGGCGGCGGGGGCGGTGCTCTATCCGGTGTGCTGGGTGGCCGAGGCCTGGCTGATGTGGCGGCTGGCCGGCCTCGAGGCTGCGATCGTCTTCGCGCTCCTCCTGATCCCCTCGGGGCTACTCGCCCTGGCCTGGCGGGAGCGGCTCGATCGGGTCGCGCGCCAGGCCCGCGCCTTCTTCCGCTTTCTCGGCGAGCGCGAGCTCCACCAGACCCTCATGCGGGAGCGTCACGCGCTCGTGGAAGAGGTTCGCGGCCTCGCCGCGCGCGTGCCCGCGGGCGCGGCGCCGCCCGGAGGCCGGCATGGAAGCTAGCGGCTGGCGCCGGAGCCCCGGCGTCATCCTCACCGCGCTCACCGCGCTCAACGGGCTCAACTACCTCGATCGCTACGTCGCCGCCGCCACCCTCACCCTCATCCTCGCCGACCTGCGCATCTCCGACTCGCAGGGCGGGCTGCTCCAGTCCGTCTTCATCGTGACCTACGCCTTGGCCTGCCCGCTAGCCGGCTCGCTTGGCGACCGCGTCAACCGGATGTATCTCGCCGCCACCGGCATCTTCATCTGGAGCCTCGCCACCGTGGGGTCGGGGCTCGCGACGACCTACGCCGTGCTCCTCGTGGCCCGGGCCCTCACCGGCGTGGGCGAGGCGGGCTACGGCGTGGTGACGCCGCCGCTCCTCTCCGATTGCTATCCGCCCGAGCGGCGCGCGCGCGTCCTGGGTGTCTTCTACGCGGCGATCCCGGTGGGCTCGGCGCTCGGCTACATCGTGGGCGGCGTGATCGGCGAGCACTACGGCTGGCGGAACGCCTTCTTCGTGGCGGGGGCACCCGGCATCGCGCTGGCCTTCCTCCTGCTCCTCCTCGTCGAGCCCCGGCGGGGCGCCCTCGACGCGGCACCCGCGGGGCCGGTGACCGCGTCAAGCGCTTCCATCCGCACGCTTCTCGCCCGAAAGAGCTACACGGTCAACACCGTCGCCCAGATTATTTACACCTTCGCGATGGGCGGGCTCGCCACCTGGGCTCCCGCCTACTTCGTACGCGAGCGTGGCATCCCGCTCGCCGTCGCCTCCACCACGTTCGGCCTGCTGCTCGTGGTCGCGGGGTTCCTCGGGACGCTCATCGGCGGGCGGCTCGCCCAGACGCTGGCTCGGCGCTGGCCGGGGGCGGACTTCGTCCTGTCCGGCTGGTCGCTGACCATCTCCATCTTCTTCACGCTCTTCGCCATCCTCTCGCCCACCCCCATGATCTTCTGGCCCGCCATGTTCGCCATGCTCCTGCTCCTCTTCATCAACATCGGTCCCCTCAATGCCGCCATGGCGAACGTGCTGCCCCCGGAGGTGCGCGCCCGCGGCTTCGCGCTCACCACCATGCTCATCCATCTTCTCGGTGACGCCATCTCGCCCTGGCTGATCGGCGAGGCCTCGGACCGGATCGGGCTCAAGATCCCCGTGCTTGTCACCGGCTGCCTCCTCTCGGTGGCCGGCCTCGTGCTCCTCTTCGGGCGCAAGACCCTCGAGGGCGATCTCCGCGCCATGGGCGGTGCCCCCGCGGCCGCGCCCACGATCGGCGCCCACGGCTGAGGCGCCTCGCCTGCCAGGGGCCGTCTCTGGTGGGGAGCTAGGCGGAGGCGCCGATCGTCCGGTCCCACTCTTCGACGATGCGTGCGTTGCCCGCGGCGTCGCCGATGGAGATCCGGAGGTGGCCGGGGAAGCCGATGCCGGCGCCGTCGCGCACGAGGATGCCCGACTTCAGCAGCGCCTGCCGGAGGGCCGCCGCTTTCTCGCCGACCTTCACGAGGAGGAAGTTCGACTGGGAGGCGGGCACCGTCGCCCCGCGGCGCCGCAGCGCTTCGGCCAGCCGGGGCCGTTCGGCGAGCACGAGGGCGCGCGTGCGCTCGAGATGGGCGCGGTCTTCGAGGGCGGCCACCGCCGCCACCTGGGCGAGGCGGTTGACGTTGTAGGGCGCGCGCACGCGGTTCAGCCGGTCGATCACCTCGGGCCGGGCGACGGCGTAGCCCACCCGTAGCCCCGCGAGCCCCGCGATCTTCGAGAAGGTTCGCAGCGAGACGACGTGGGGGAACTCGCGCACCAGGGCGGTGCCGTCCGGCGTCTCCGCATCGTCGCAGAAGTCACGATAGGCCTCGTCCAGGATCACGAGGGGCGCGTCGGATCCCAGCGACTCGATGAACCGGCGAAGCGGTCCCCGCGGGACGAGGGTCGAAGCCGGGTTGTGCGGCGTGCAGACGAATACGGCCTTGGTGCGCGCGGTCACGCGACGGCGCATGTCGTCCAGGTCGGTGTCGTACTCGCGTAGCGGGCTCGCCACCGGGGTTGCGCCAGCGAGGAGCGCCTCGGTGCTGTAGGGCTCGAAGGCCGGATGCGGCAGCACCACCTCGTCGCCGGGGTCGAACGCGGCCCGGCCAAGGAGGGAGATCAGCTCGTCCGCCCCATTGCCGGCGATGAGCCAGGATGGGTCCACCCCGATCCAGGCCCCCAGCGCCTGCCGCAACGCGGAGGAGCCGCCGTCCGGATAGAGGTGGGCCCGGGCTGCCTCGGAGCGAAGCGCCTCGATGACCTTGGGGGACGGACCCAGGGGATTCTCGTTTGCCGACAGACGCAGCACCGAAGGCAGGCCCAGCTCCCGCGCGACCTGCTCCAGGGCAGGGCCGGCCTCGTAGGGGGTGATCCGATCGAGGGGATCGCGCCAGATCTTCCGCATGGCCGGGCCATTGTATATGCGCGGGGAAGTCCGCGCCACGTTTGACAAGATCGGCTTCGGCCATGTAACGTCTCGTCATGTCTGCCGAGCTCTTCCGCCAGCTCCGCCGGGTGGAGGCCCAGGCCGAGAAGGGATTCGAGGGCGAGCCGGCCGAGCGGGCGGACCGGAAGCGGCGGCTGAGACTCGAGCTGCTACGCCAGCACCTGTCTTCCAATGTGAACTTCCTCCGGGCCGCCCACCTGGGCGGGGCCTCCGGCCAGCAGTCGGTCCAGGCCTACGCGGCCTTCATGGACGGCTTTCTCGTCACCCTGTTCCGACTCGCGGTGGACGATGCCCGTCACGAGGGCACCGCGCCCGCGCCCATCGTCCTGGTGGCGCTGGGCGGCTACGGGCGCGGCGAGCTGCATCCGCTGTCCGACCTGGACCTCTTGCTGCTCTACGGCGGCGAGATGGGGCCCTTCGTCCAGCGGGTCAGCCAGGGGCTGCTCTACACCCTCTGGGACCTTGGCCTGCAGGTGGGCCATGCCGTGCGTAGCCTCCCCGATTGCGTGGCGATGGCTCGCACCGACTTCACCAGCCGCACGTCCATGCAGCAGGCACGTTATCTCGCCGGCGACCGGCGCTTCTTCAACCGCTTCCGGAAGGTGCTCGCGGAGAACGTTTACCGGAAAGACTTCGCTCAGTTCCTCCAGACCGCGCTCGCCGAGCGGGACCAGCGCTACCGCAAGTTCGGCGGCTCGCCCTACATGGGCGAGCCCAACGTGAAGGAGTCGGCGGGCGGCCTGCGGGACATCCACACGGCGATGTGGCTGGCCTCGACCAAGTTCGGCACGCGGACCCTTCAGGAGCTCAAGGACAAGCGCCTCATCACCGACCAAGAGCAGCAGATGACGGACGCCGCGCTCACCTTCCTGTGGCGGGTGCGCAACGAGCTGCACTTCATCTCCGGCCACAAGAACGACGTGCTCGCGCGCGATATCCAGCCCCAGATCGCCAAGAACTTCGGCTACGTGGGCGACGACGTGTCGCTCGCCGTGGAGAAGTTCATGCGCGACTACTATCTCCACGCGCGGGTGATCCACCGCGTGTCCAAGCGCCTGATCGCCCGCTGTCGCGAGACCCTGTCACGCCCGCGCCCCGTGCAGCGCCGGCTCCGCCAGGAAGCCCTCGCCGACGGCCTCTACGTGCTGGACGGCCAGCTCCACCTCGTGGAGTCGGACGGGCGCGCGTTCCGCGAGGACCCCACGCGCCTCATGAAGGTGTTCTGGCACTCGCACCGCCTGGGATTGGAGCTGGGGGTGGACGTGGAGCGGGCCCTGGAGGCTTCCCTCGATCTCGTCGATGAGACCTTCCAGCGCTCGCCCGAGGTGCGCGACCTCTTCCTCGCCATCTGCCGGAACTGGGGGCGCACCGCGCAAACGCTGGGAGAGATGCACGAGCTGGGTCTCCTCGGCCGCTACCTGCCGGAGTGGGGCGCCCTCACCTGCCTCGTGCAGTACGACGCGTACCACAAGTTCACCGCCGACCAGCACTCGCTCCTCGCGGTGGAGAACCTGGAGGCGCTCGCGCCCGGTCAGTCCGCCGAGTCGGAGGCCATCGCCGAGGTGCTCAACGAGCTGGCCCGCCCCGACCTTCTGATGCTGGGCATGCTCCTCCACGACATCGGCAAGGGGAAGGGGCACGGCCACGTGGCCAAGGGCATCCCCCTCATCCAGGTGCTCACCGCGCGCCTGGGCCTGCCGCCGCAGGACGCGGACGCGGTCATCCTGCTGGTGGCCCACCATCTGACCCTTTCCCACACGGCGCAGCGCCGCGACATCGACGATCCGAAGACGGTGGCCTCCCTCGCCGAGGTGGTGGGCAATCCCGAGCGGCTGCGCATGCTCTACCTGCTCACCTTCGCGGACATGCGCGCGGTGGGACCCGGCGTGATGACCGGCTGGATGGCGCGTGTCCTCTGGGAGCTCTTCGCGCGCACCCTCGCGCGGCTCACCGGCGGGCGCCTCGAGCGGCCGAGCCGCGAGAAGGTGGCGGAGCGCGTGGTCGAGGAGATACGGGGGGCGCGCAGCGGCGTGGTCGCGCACCTGGCCATGATGTCGGAGCGCTACCTCGTCACTACCTCCGCGCAGCGCGTTGCCGCGCACCTGCGGCTGGTCGAGCGGCTCGAGGAGGACGTGGTGGCCACCGAGGTCTTCCATTACCCGGACCTCGGCTCCTCCGAGCTGGTGGTCGTGACCAAGGACGTACCCGGCCTCTTCTCGCTGATCGCGGGCACCCTCGCGGCGGAGGGAATCAACATCCTCTCCGCCCAGATCCACACCCGCGCGGACGGAATCGCGCTCGACACCTTCCAGGTCAACGATCCGTTCGGCGAGGCGGTCACCGAGGATGCGCGCTGGCGACGCACGCTCGGCGCCCTGCGCCGCGTGCTCGTCGGAGAACAGACGGTGGAGGATCTGCTCGCGGCGCGACGCAGCGGCCGGCCGGCGGCGACCGCGGTACCGGGGCCGCCCAAGATCACGGTGGACAACCAGCTCTCCGACACCCACACGGTGGTGGAGGTGAAGTGTCCCGACCGCGTCGGGCTTCTCTACCTCATCACGCGCACCTTCCAGGCGCTCGGTCTCAACATCGGCAGCGCGCGCATCGCTACCGAGATCGAGCAGGCCTACGACACCTTCTACATCACCGACCATCAGGGCCGCCGCGTCGAGGATCCCGCGCAGATGGAGGGGCTCCGCGACGCCCTCGAAGATGCTCTCCTCAAGCCGCTTTAAGGCCCCCGTCCAGCGCGCGGCCGATCCCATCGCGCGGCTCCTGCTGCGCGCGCGGGTGCGGCCCAACCACCTCACCGTCGCCGGCCTCGGCGTGTCCTGTCTCGCGGCGTGGGCCTTCGCCGACGGCCATCTCCGGACCGGCGCGGCCCTCTTGACGGTGGCCGGGCTTTTCGACCTCTTCGACGGCTCCCTCGCGCGCCTCGCCGGGCAGGACACGGACTTCGGCGCCTTCCTCGACTCCGTGGTGGACCGCTACTCGGACCTCGTGGTCCTGCTGGGCCTGGTAGTATATTGCCAACGTATAGGTGAATGGACGCTCTGCCTCTTCACCATGGCCGCCGTGATCGGGACCGTGATGGTCTCGTATACCAAGGCGCGCGCCCAGTCGATCGGGATCTCCTGCGAAATCGGGCTCATGGAGCGACCGGAGCGCCTCATCGTGCTCATCGCGGGGGCGACCTTCCACCTCATGACCCCGGCCATGGCGATCCTCGCCCTGCTCACCCACGTCACCGCGCTGCAGCGCATCTTGTACACGCGGCGCGTCGCGCGAAGCGTGGAGCGCACCGACACCCTCCGGTAGACTCGTAGCATGTGGCGTTGGCTCCGCGCCCTGGTCCTCGTCTCGGCCCTCTCTTCCCCGGGGGACGCCTCCCAGGGGGCGGCCCCGCCGCTGCCCGCCGCCCTCGCCGCCCAGCGCGCGAGCGACTACCCGACCGCGGCCCGGCTCTTCGGCGAAGCCGCCTCGGTGCCGAGCCCCGTTCCCGAGTACGCCCTCTATCTACAGGCCGACGCGCTCTCGCGCATCGGCGATCCGGGGGCCCCGCTCGTGGCAGCCCTGGCGGTGGAGCGAGCGGGCGACGGGCCGCTCCTGTCCTCGGCCCTCCTCCTGGCCGCCCGCGAGGCGGCGCGCGCAGGCGACACCACTGCGGCCATCGCGTTCTACCGCCGCTTCCTCGACCGGTACCCCGAGCACTGGGAGAGCGCGGGGGCGCGCTTCGGGCTCGCCGAGGCCCTCGAGGCCACCGGGCAGACCGAGGAGGCGCTGCGGCTCTTCCGCAGCATCTGGCTCACCGCCCCGCTGTCCTTCGCGGCGCCAGCCGCGCGCGACCGCGAGCGCGCGCTTGCCGATGGCGGCGTGTCCGCGCCGCCGGTGACGGTGCGCGAGCGCGTGGACCGTGCGGAGCGGCTCCTCGCCGGCGGCCAGGCCACCCAGGCGCGTCAGGAGATGGAGACACTCGTCGCCGAGGGGGTGACCGGGGATCCGCTCCTGCGCGCGCTGCGCGTGACGGCGGAGGCGTGGCGCCGCACCGGAAGGAGCGACGAAGCGCTCCGTACAGTCGACCGCGCGCTTGGCGTGGCGCCCTTCGAGCGCCGCCCCGCGTGGCTCTTCGAGCGCGCGCGCCTCCAGCAGCCGAAGGGGGCCCTCTCCGCGCTCGTCACGCTCGACCGGCTCGTCCGCGAGCATCCCAAGAGCAGCGAGGCCAGCGACGCCCTCTTCCTCCGGGCCCAGCTCCTCGAGTCGCTCAACCAGCGAGCGGAGGCCGAGGCCACCTACATGCGGCTCGTCGTCGAGTACGCCGACGACGATGACGCCGGCCGCGCCCTCTGGCGGCTCGGCTGGCTCGCGTGGTTCCGGCGCGACTACGAGGGGGCCGCGGCGCGGTGGCGCCGGCTCGCCAACCTGCCGGGCGGCCTGGCTTACCGCGAGAACGCGACCTACTGGATCGGCCGCGCCCACGAGGAGCGCGGTGAGCTGGGTCTGGCCGCGCGCCAGTGGGCCGAGAGCGTGACGCACCAGCCCCGAGGGTATTTCGGCATTCTCGCGACGACGCGCCTCACGCGCCACGGGGCCGCGGTGCCCGTCGGGCGCGAGCCGAAGACGCCGGTGACGCTGCCCGAGAACGGCCTCGAGTCGCTCCGCGACGAGCCGCGCTATGTCAAGGCGGAGACGCTGCGCGCGCTGGGGCTGGCCGCCTGGGCCGACGCCGAGCTGGAGGAGGTGGCGCGCCGCTCTGCAGGCGAGACGCCGCGCCTCTACGCCGTCTCCACCGCCTTCGCCCAGGACGCGCGCCATCACCTGGCCCTGCGCATCCTCCGCCGCGACTTCATCCCCCTGGCTCGCGGAGGGTATGCGTGGCTCCCGCGCGGCTTCTGGGAGATGTTCTACCCGCTCGGCTGGCGCGCCGAGGTGGTCGGCGCCGCCCAGCGCGCCGGGATCGACCCGCTCCTCATCTCCGCGGTGGTGCGCGAGGAGTCCTCCTACAACCCGCAGGCGCGCTCGCGCGTGGGCGCGCGCGGGCTCATGCAGCTCATGCCGGAGACGGCACGGCCCATGGCCCGCGTCCGCGGGCTGGCCTTCCAGGAGGGCGAGCTGCTCGACGACCCTGCCGCCAATATCGAGCTGGGCGCGGCGTATCTGGGCGGCCTCGTGCGCGACTTCGGCGATGCGCGCCTAGCCGTGGCCGCCTACAATGCGGGGCCCACGCGCGTGCGCGAGTGGTGGGGCGCGCGCAAGTCCGACGACATGGAAGTGTGGGTGGAGCAGATCCCGTACAACGAGACGCGCAACTTCGTTCGCCGCGTCATGGTGGGCTGGGAGGAGTACCGCCGCCTCTACGGCGGCACCGCGAGCGCGGGGCAGTGATGCCGCGCGCCGGCTTCTTCCGCCGCGTCGCCGCCGGCTTGCTCGACGGCGCGGTGGGCCTCGGAGTCTGGGGCCTTTGCGCGATGTGGCTCATCCTGGGCGTCTGGGCGCTGCGCGGGCTGCCACACGATCTCCGGGGCGTCCTGCTCGTCTACGCCGGCATCCTCGGGCTGGCGGTGGGCCTCCACCTCATCTACCACGTGGTCCTCATCGGCGGCTGCGGCCAGACGGTGGGCCGCATGGCGCTCGGCATCGCGGTGGTGCGCCGCGACGGCGGTGGCGCGCCGGGCTACGGGCGGGCGCTCCTGCGCTCGGTGGGGAACGCGGTGGTCGTGCTGACGCTGGGCTTGGCCGCCCTCGTCGCGCTCTTCAACCGCGAGCGCCGCGACATGGCCGATCTGGTCTCAGGGACGCGGGTGGTTCGCGTCCGCTGAGCGGGACGCCGAGCGCGACGCGTCTCCCAGGGCGCCGAGCCGCTCCTCCAGTGATGGATGCGTGCTGAGGAGGCCGGCGAGACCTTCCTTCGGGCGGGGGTTTGTGGCAATCGGTAGGCGGCGGCCACGCGGCTCTGGCCTTCGCCACGTCCAAGGGGTTGATATGTCGAGGCTCATCGACCACTCCCCGCGAGGGGGCGCGCGCGGGGCGGCGGGATTTCACATTCCGGTGACATCGGCGCCGTGGCGGGCTGATAGACTGGAGGCCAGATGCTCAAGCAATCGGACGTGACGCCGCGGGCTCTCTATCTCGACCGCCGGCGCTTCATCGCTTCGGGCCTCGTGGCCGGCGCCGCAGCGCTGGCGCTGATGCCGCGCGGGTCAAGGGGCGCCACCCCCAAGGGCCAGCCGCTGGCCGCCCAGAAGAACACCGGGATGAGCCTCACCGAGCCGCCGACGTCGTTCGAGAGCGCCACCACCTATAACAACTTCTACGAGTTCGGCACCGACAAGGAGGATCCCTCCCGCAACGCCCACACGCTCCGCACCCGGCCCTGGGCAGTGAAGGTGGAGGGGCTTTGCGCCAAGCCGCGGCCTTTCGACATCGAGGAGCTCTTGAAGCTGGCCCCGCTGGAGGAGCGCATCTACTCGCTCCGTTGCGTGGAGGCCTGGTCCATGGTGATCCCGTGGATCGGCTACTCGCTGTCCGCGCTTCTCAAGAAGGTGGAGCCCACCAGCCAGGCCAAGTTCGTCGAGTTCGCCACGCTCCTCGATCCCGAGCAGATGCCCGGGCAGAAGAAGGGCATCTTCGGCTGGAGCGGGCTCGACTGGCCCTACGTCGAGGGGCTACGGATGGACGAGGCCATGCACCCCTTGACCATGCTCACGGTGGGCATGTACGGGCAGGTGCTGCCCAACCAGAACGGCGCCCCGGTACGGGTGGTGATCCCGTGGAAGTACGGCTTCAAGAGCGCCAAGAGCATCGTGCGCATCCGTCTCGTGAGCGAGCAGCCCAAGACGGCCTGGGAGAAGGCGGCCCCGCAGGAGTACGGCTTCTATTCCAACGTGAACCCCACGAAGGACCATCCGCGCTGGAGCCAGGCCACCGAGCGGCGCATCGGCGAGTTCCGCCGGCGCAAGACCCTGCCGTTCAACGGCTACGGCGATCAGGTCGCGTCGCTCTACGCGGGGATGGATCTGAACAAGTTCTACTAGGTGCCGGTCGCCGATAAGGGCGCATCGGCTTCGTTGCCGCCCGCGCCCGGGCGCTCAACGTACAGGGAGTACGCTTCGCGCCCGGGCCGCGGGCGGCGCCTCGCCGCTGCACCCTTCTCGACGACCGGCTAGGCCGCCGGTGACGCGTCGAGGGCGGACGGCGCTCAAGGTTTTCGTGTGGGCGGGCTGTCTGGCGCCGCTGGGCTGGCTCGGTTACCGCGCTGCCATCGGCGATCTCACCGCCAACCCCATCAGCTTCATCACCAATACGCTCGGCGACTGGACCTTCCGCATCCTCCTCGCCAGCTTGGCGGCGACGCCGCTACGCATAGTCACCGGGTGGTCCTGGCCCATCACGCTGCGCCGGCTCCTCGGGCTCTTCGCCTTCTTCTACGCCCTGCTGCACTTCTCCGTCTGGGTGGTGCTGGACCACTTCTTCGACTGGGGGGCGCTCGGCGCCGACATCGTCAAGCGGCCCTACATCACGGTGGGGATGGCGGCGCTGCTCCTCCTGATCCCCCTCGCCGCGACCTCCACGAAGGGGATGATCAAGAGGCTGGGCGGCGTGGCCTGGCGGCGGCTACACAGCCTGGTCTACGCGACCGGCGTCCTTGCCTCGCTGCACTATCTCTGGCTGGCCAAGAAGGTGAACCCGGAGCCGTACTACTACATCGCGGTGCTGGTGCTGCTGCTGGGGGTGCGGGCGGGGGACTGGGCGCGGCGACGGCTCGCCCGCGACCGGCGCGAGCCGTCGCCTGCGCGCTAGGCGCGATTCGGAGTGGGCGTCGCCTCCACTTCCTTGACGCGCAGCTTCCAGATGAGGTCCTGATAACTCGTTTCGGCGAGCGCCTTCTCGAAGTAGTCGCGGTAGCTCGCCACCAGGCTCCGCTTGTCCACGAAGAGATCGTGGACCTGCCACTTACTGCTGCCCGACGGCACGAGCTGGTACTCGAGCAGGACCTGCCCGTGACGTTCGAGCGACATGATGGCGCGGACGGTGGCGCGGGTCGCGGTGACGGTGGCGCCGGTATAGGTGATCCGCTTGCCCGTGCGGAGGGTGCGCAGCCAGGCCCGCCCCACCATGCCCGCGAAGAGCCGGGTGAACTCGTCACGCTCCTGCGGAGTCCGGGTCACCCAGTGACGACCCAGGCTCTTCTTCGCCATCTCCCGCAAATCGAAGAGGCGGGCCGAAACGCGGGCGATGTCGGCGGCGGCGGGCGGGGCTTCGGCGCGCGCCTTCACGGCACGATCGCCCAGCAGCTCCTCGACGGCCTTCTGCACCAGCTCTGCGGGCTGGGTGCGCTGGACCTCGAGCGTGACCCTGGCGGGCCGGCTGATGGTGAAGATGGGGGTGAAGAGAACCGCGCGGGTCAGAGCGGCGATGCCTCGACTCATGAACAAACCTCCCCGATTGAGATGGCTGCTCCTGCCGGGCACGGGGCGCCGTCCGGCGCCTCGTCTCAACGAAAGCCGGGTCCTGGGTTTTCCTCAGGAGCCTCGGCCGTCAATTCCCTGTCGGGAGGTTCTGGTGTCAGGTGCTGCCCTGCGACGCCCAGAGAGGAGCAACCCTGGTGCCAGGAATTACCGGGCGGCGCGACGGACAGGAGCCGGGGGAAACGCCGGTAGATTAGTGGGTTCCGGGAGCGGGTGGGAGAGGACTGCCGCAACGACGCCCCCCGTCACGTCAGGGCGCCGACGTCACACCCCCCCATCTCAACGTGTGCTGGGGCTGACGGTGTGTCCCCGGTCCTGACGGGGCAGCCCCCCGCCTACCGCCGGCCCTCCTTGGTAGGGCTTCCAGCCAGGCCCGGCCTTCGCATATACTCTGCGAACCCCGGCCAGCGGCCCTGGGGGGAACAGTGAGCCACTGCCTACCGTGATCCGGGACAAGAGGCGGCAGAATTGCCAATCCTGAAGGTGCGCAAGGTCGGCGTGCACTTCGGGGGCATCATCGCGCTGGACGACGTGTCCTTCGACATCGAGCCCCGGCAGATCGTCGGCCTCATCGGACCCAACGGCGCCGGCAAGACCACCCTCTTCAATTGCCTCAGCCGACTCTACGAACCTTCGGAGGGCTCGATTCACTTCGAGGAGCACGATCTCCTGAAGGTCGAGCCGCACGACATCGCAGGGCTGGGGATCGGCCGGACGTTCCAGAACCTGGCGTTGTTCGGAAGCCTGTCGGTGCTGGACAACGTGATGGTCGGGGCACACAGCCGCGGGCGTAGCGGCTTCCTGGCCTGCTCGCTTCACCTGCCCTCGGTTCGCCGGGAGGAGGACGCGCAGCGGGAGGCGGCACTCGAGGCCATCCGCTTCATGGGCCTGGAGTCGGTGGCGCACCTGCCGGCGGCGGGCCTGCCCTTCGCCACCTTGAAGCGCGTGGAGGGGGCGCGGGCCCTTGCCGCGCGCCCCAAGCTGCTCCTCATGGACGAGCCGGCGGGCGGCCTGAATCACGAGGAAGTGGCCGTCCTCGGCGGCCTCATCCGCACCATCCGCGACCGGCTCGGGACGACCATCCTCCTCGTGGAGCACCACATGAGCCTGGTCATGGAGGTCTCGGACAAGGTCGTGGTGCTCGACTTCGGCCGGCGCATCGCCGAGGGGAGCCCCGCCGACGTGCAGCGGGACCCTGAAGTCATCAAGGCGTATCTGGGAGAGTAGGGTGGGCGCCATCCTCGAGGTCGAGAAGCTGGAAGCCTTCTATGGGCGCACCCAGGCGCTGCACGGCGTGAGCTTCGCCATGGAGGAGGGCGGCATCACCACCGTGCTCGGCGCCAACGGGGCCGGCAAGACCACCACCCTGCGCGCGATCTCCGCCATGGTGCGGACGAAGGGCTCCATCCGCTTCGCGGGCGCGCCCATCGAGGGCAAGGCCACCGAGCAGATCGTGGGCATGGGCATCGCGCATGTGCCCGAGGGACGCGGGACCTTCGTGGACCTCACCGTGGAGGAGAACCTCCGCATCGGCATGTACGCCCGTCGCGACAAGGGCAATGTCGCGCGCGACACCGCGCGCGTGCTGGAGCTCTTCCCCATCCTCGCGCAGCGGCGGAAGCAGAACGCGGGCACGCTGTCGGGCGGCGAGCAGCAGATGCTCGCGGTGGCGCGCGCCCTCATGCTGGGGCCGCGGCTGCTCCTCCTGGACGAGCCCTCGCTGGGCCTGGCGCCTCTGGTGGTGCGCGAGATCTTCCGGATCCTCCGCGCCATCAACGAGGAGTCGCGGGTGAGCATCCTGCTCGTGGAGCAGAACGCGTCGATCGCCCTCGATCTCGCTGATCACGTATTCCTTCTCGAGACCGGGCGCGTGGTGCTGGCGGGGACCTCCGACGTCCTCCGGCGCGACGACGCCATCCGCCGCTCGTATCTCGGCTACTGAGGCCCGGAAAGGACCCGAGACTCGTGACAACATTGGCCTCGCGGGCGGCAGCGAACCGGTGGGGGCTGGGGGAGGAGCGGCGGTGGACATCTTCGTACAGCAGGTGATGTCGGGACTGGCCACCGGCGGGATCTACGCGAGCCTCGCCCTGGCCCTGGTGATGATCTACCAGGCCACCGACGTGGTGAACTTCGCCCAGGG
>JBKPDT010000329.1:0-4241 GCA_046728035.1 Candidatus Methylomirabilota bacterium
ACACGTACGGACCGAAGCGCCCGCCGTCGAGCCAGTAGACGCGCTGCGGAGGCATGAGCGAACGCTGGGCCTCGGACGCGTTGGGGTCGGCATACGCGAGGAAGTCCGCACCCACGACGATCAGATAGAAGCCGATGACGACGAACGCGCTCACCACCGCCACCTTGTGCTTGCGGAACCGCCACCACATGAGCTGCCACTGCGAGGCCACGAAGATACGCGGCTCGGACACCGCGCCCGCGCCCGGCGTCTGTACGGGAGCGCTCGCGGGATCGAG
The DNA here is from genome assembly GCA_046728035.1 of Candidatus Methylomirabilota bacterium. Classification (GTDB taxonomy): domain Bacteria; phylum Methylomirabilota; class Methylomirabilia; order Rokubacteriales; family CSP1-6; genus DASRWT01. The sequence continues at coordinate 278 of JBKPDT010000329.1, forward strand.
GGCCACGTCGGTCTTGGCCATCACGTATCCTCGAGCCGGATCCGCGGGTCGATCCACACGAGCAGGATGTCCGAGAGGAGGGTGCCGATCACCGTCATGACCCCCAGGAGCAGCACGATGGTGCCGGCCAGGAACATGTCCTGAGCGATGAGGGCCTTGAGGAGGAGGGGGCCCACCGTCGGCAGCCCCAGCACCAGGGAGACGATGATGCTCCCCGACACGATATAGGGCAGCGTGTAGCCGATGGTGCTCGCGAACGGGTTGAGCGCGACGCGCACGGGGTACTTCAGGATGACCCGCGCCTCGGCCAGGCCCTTGGAGCGCGCCGTCACCACGTACGGCTTGCGCAGCTCGTCGAGCAGATTGGCCCGCATGATGCGGATCTGCTGGGCGGTACCGGCGAGCCCGAGGATGAGCGCGGGGACCGGCAGGTGCTTGAGGAGATCCCAGACGCGGGCGCCGCTCCACGGCGCGTCCTGGAGCTCTGGCGAGAAGAGGCCCCCGATGTTCGCGTTGAAGAACACGAAGCCCAGGTAGAGCAGCACGAGCGCGAGCAGGAAGTTCGGGACCGCGAGCCCGATGAAGCCGATGAAGGTGGCGACGTAGTCGCCTACCGAGTACTGCCGGACCGCGGAATAGATGCCGATGGGCAGGGCCAGCCCCCACGTGAGGATCAGCGCCGCCACCGAAACCACCACGGTCAGCCACAGACGCTCGCCGATCACCTCGCCGACCGGCCGTCGCCACTCCATGGACATGCCGAAGTTTCCCTGCACGACCTGCTGCATCCACTTGAGGTACTGGACATACATCGGCTGGCCGAGACCGTATTGAATGCGCAGCGTCTCCGCTTCCTCTTCGGAGACCACGCTCCCCGTGGACGCCATCTGCGCGATGTACGACGTCACATAGTCGCCGGGCGGGAGCTGGATGATCGCGAAGGCCAGGACGGAGATCGCCCAGACGGTGAAGACGGCGAGCAGGGCGCGGCGGCCGATGTAGGCGAGCACCGCCGCGCCCCCTCGGTCAGTTCTTCCAGAAGAAGGTGGCGGGGCGCGAGATGCCGGGGGTCTTCCCGTCCGGACTGTTGTACATGCGCGACGGGATGTTCCCCAGGCCATTCTTCACGACGCGGACGCCCATGGCGGCCGGGCCCTGGCCGACCACGCCGATGATGTAGACCTCCTCGGCGGCGATCTTCCAGACCTCCTTGCCGAGCTGGATCCGCTCCTTCTCCGGCACCCCGAACGCCTTCTTCCACTTCTCCATGAGCTCCTTCATCCGCGGCTCGGGCTCCTTGCCCTGCGCGCCCGCGGAGTGGAACCACCGCACGTAGTGCGGTCCGGACGTCGCCACCGCGGCGACCTCGTAAGGGAAGACGTGCAGCGGGAAGGTGAAAAGGTGCTCGCTGCCGTCGTTGTTCCAGGCGGCGAGCTGCTGCTCGTTGTTCGCGGTGCGCTGAAGGGCGAGGCTTCGCTCCACTTCCTGTACCTTCAGGTCGATGCCGATCTTCTTCCACTGCTCGCGGATCATCTCGGCGATCTGGGTGTACTGCACGAACTGGCCCCCGAGGGTCATGATCTCGATGCGCAGCCGGCCCTTGCCGTCGGCGCGCAGGCGGTAGCCCTCCGCGTCCTTCTTGGCGAGGCCGATCTTGTCGAGCATCTCGTTGGCCTTCTTCAGATCGAGGGTGGACCAGAGCTTCCGGTACTGGGGACCGGGGTTGTACTTGTTGCTGTCGACCGGCACCACCGAGCCCGGCGTCCCCGTGCCGAGCCAGAACGTCTCGTTGATCTGGTCGCGGTCGATGCCGAGGGACAGCGCGCGCCGGAAGTCGGCGGTGTTGAACCACTTCCCGATCTCGGGATCGGCGTCGTAGTTGAGGTTGAACTTGATGATGAGATCGCAGTAGTCGCCGGGATCGAGGTAGACCTTGTAGTTGCCCTTCTGCTGGTTCTCGAGGAAGACGGGAAGCTTGCCGAGGTCGACGTGACGAGAGGCGTAGTCGTACTCGCCCGCGATCGCGCGCAGGTTGAGCACCTCGAGGTTTTCCGCGAGCGTCAGAACCACCCGATCGAGGTAGGGCAGCTGATTGCCAGCGGTGTCGACGAAGACGCTGTAGGGGTTGCGCTCGAGCGTCCACGTCGGAGTGTTGATCGGGGTCACCGTCTTCCAGGGGGAGAGCACCGGCAGGTCCGGGTTGACCGCCCAGTCGTTCCGGTTGAGGAACAGGCGCACCCAGCTGTCGAACTTCAGGTCCTTCACTTTCTTGTCGAGCTCGGCCGCTCCCGCGTACTTCGGGTGGAACTGCTTCATGTAGTGGGCGGGGGCAAAACCGCCCATGCCGCGGTAGCCGGACATCTGGCCGGCAAGGTCGGTGGAGCCGGCCAGCACATCGGGCAACATGAAGTAAGGCTCGGGGAACTTGTACCGCACGGTGTAGGTATCGACCTTTTCGATCGTGCCCTGCTTGCCGTTAATGGCCATGGCCGCGGACGGGGTCGGAATCAGGTCCTTGTTCCGGTAGATGTCCTCGAACCAGAAGACGAAGTCGTCGGCGGTGAACGGCTTGCCGTCACTCCACTTCATGCCGCGGCGCAGCGACAGGAGCCACGTGCGCCCGCCGTCCTGCATCTCGAGGCCCTTGGCGAGGTTGGGCATGACCTTGTCGCCGGTGTAGTCCCAGAACATCAGGTGGTCCGGTCCCGAGCAGCAGCGGAAGCCGTTCCAGAAATCCGCCGGGCCGGTGAATCCGGCGCGCCAGACGCCGCCGTACTTTCCGATCTCCTTCAGCGGCTTGATCACGAGCGGGTCCTGCCCGATGCGCTCGGCCACGGGCGGGAGCTTGCCCGCCTTCACCAGCTCGGCGAGCTGGGGCGCCTCCTTGAAGGCCTTGGGCCACTTCGCGGAGTCGGTGACGACTTCCGGGCCCTCGAGCTTGCCGATGAGGCCGCTCTTGCCCATCTGGGCGAGCGCTCCCGCGGCGACCGCCGTGGTGAGCAGTCCCACCCCGAGGGCAATCACGAATCGGGATCTCCGCGCGCCTGTCCGCGACGCCCGTCCAAGGTCGGTCATGACGCGTCCTCCCCTTTTCTGCTTGGCCTACCGTTCCTGAGTGCGCTGACCGCGGCCCCGTTGACCCGGCCATGCGCCCCCCCCAGGACCTCGATGTGGGGGGATACTGCCCCGGCGCCCGCTCACCGTCAAGCGCCGTCGCGTCCGGCATCATCGGGTAGCACCAAAGTGGGTAGCACCAAAGTCTCAGTCGCCCGGCGGCTCGGCTCCAGGTAGAATGCGCCGGCCGCCCCACTTCGTGAGAGGAGAGCCCCATGACCACGTCCCGTGCCGGGTTGATCCCCCCTGTCGGCGGGGCCCTCGTCGACCTGATCGTCCCCGCCGAAGCCCAGGCCGAGCTGCGCGCCCGCGCCAACCGGCTCCCCTCGCTCCAGCTCTCGGAGCGCGCGGTATACGACCTCGAGCTTCTGGCCACGGGGGGGTTCTCGCCGCTGGACCGCTTCATGAGCCGGCGCGACTTCGAGCGGGTGGTGGGCGAGATGCGGCTGGCGGGCGGCCAGCTCTTCCCGATCCCCGTCACCCTGCCCGTGGACCGGACGACGCCGGGGGTGCGCCTCGACCAGCCGGTGGCGCTCCGGGATGCCCGCAACGAGCTCCTGGGGATCATGACCATCGACGAAATCTACGAGTGGGACCGCTCGGCGACGGCGCAGCAGGTTCTCGGCACGCGCGACGTCCGCCACACCCTGGTCGCCGAGATGCAGCGGTGGGGCGACGTCAACCTATCGGGTCCCGTGCAGATCCTGGCCCTGCCGCCGCGCCATGACTTTCGCGACCTGCGCCTGCCCCCCGCCGAGACCCGCGCCCGGCTCGCCGCTCTCGGCGCGGCCAATGTCGTCGCATTCCAGACGCGGAACCCGCTGCATCGGGCCCACGAGGAGCTGACTCG
>JBKPDT010000330.1:0-10931 GCA_046728035.1 Candidatus Methylomirabilota bacterium
GATCTGGTCCCCTCGCTCCGCCTGGTCGCGCCGGCGCTCGACAAGCCGCCGGTGCTGCTGCCCGCGCTGCCACTGCCCCCCGCGCCCGCGGCGTTCCCGCCCCTGCCTCCACCCACCGTTGTGAGTGACGTCGGGCTCCGGCCGACCGCGCCCATGGCGCCACCGCGCGCGCTCGCGTGCAACCCCCTCGGCAGTGTCTTCGGGATGGCCTCCGAGCAGCTCGAATGCGGGCGCGCGCGATACCAGAGGGGCGAGCTGGAAGCGGCGCTCGTCGAGTTCCAGGCCGTGCTGGGCAAGGGCGGCGACCGCGAGGTCATCCGCGAGGCGCGCTACTGGGCGGCGGAGACCATGTTGCGCCTGGGCCGGCGCGATACCGTTGCCACCCACCTCGACATCGTCGCCAAGGAGGATCCCCGCGGCACGCTGGGGCTCTACAGCACCCACACGCTGGGCTGGGTAGTGCTCGAGCGCGGCGACTTCCAGCGCGCGCTGGACATCTTCCAGGGCCTCCTCCGCGGCAGCGTGCCGCCCGACCTCGTGCCCACCGCGCGGCATGGTCGTGCCCTCGCCCTCCACGCGCTCAAGCGGTATCCGGAGGCGCGGGACGAGTGGACGGCGCTACTCAACGGGAGCCTGCCACGTCCGCTCGTGGCGGAGGCCTCGTTCTGGCTGGGCGACACGCTCGGCCGGCTCGGCGATCCCGCCGCGGCCGCCCAGCGCCTGCAGGTCTTCACGGCGGCCGGCCCCCAGCTCCTGATCGAGTCCGGCCTGATGCGGCTGGGCTGGTGGCGGCGGGAAGCCGGGCAACCCCTCGAGGCGGTGAAGACCTACCGCGGGCTGCTCACCGCGTATCCACGCACCGGTGAGGCGCGGTGGGCACGCGCCGGTCTGGTCCGCGCCCTCCTGGATCTCGACGACTTCCCCGCGGCGCGCGACGAGGCACGCTTGCTCGAGACGGCCGACCGCACCGGCACCCTCGCGCTGCCCGTCCGGCTCCTCCTCGCGCGCTACGTCGTCGACAAGAGCTTGACCGCCGAGGCGGAGACGCTTCACACCGAGCTGCTCGGGCTCAATCTCGAGGCCCCCACGCGCGCCTACGTGCTGGCGCTGAGCGGAGAGTCGCTCCGCCGGGCGGGCCAGACCACGGAGGCGCGGGATCGCTTCGTGGGGGCGCGCCAGGGGCAGGGGAGCGCCGAGGTCCGCGCGTTCGCGGGCGCGCGCCTCGCCCAGATGGACCTCGACGCGCGCGAGCTGGAGCAGGCACGGACCACCGCCGAACGCCTGCTCGCGGAGGCACCGCCGCCCCCCCTGCGCGCCATCGCGGCCATCATCGCCGGCGAGGCCTCGTACGGACTCCGCCAGTACGATCGCGCCGCCGAGCTGTATCGGCGCGTGCTCGCGGAGCCCACCGAAGCGTCGCTGGCGTCGTCGGCGCGGCTCGCGCTGGGATGGGCGGAGCTGCGCCGCGGCCGGCCGGACGCGGCGCGGGAGCAGTGGGACCGCTTCGTGCGCGACGCGGGCGAGGATCCGCACGTGCCTGCCGTGCTCCTGCTCACCGCCGAGCAGGCTGCGCGCGCGAACGACGAGGCGGGGGCGCGGGTCCTCCTCGAGCGGCTGATCAGCCGATACCCGGACAGCGAGCACGCGCGCACCGCGCAGCTCAATCGCGCCATTCTCGTCCTCCGCGCCGGGGACACCGCGGCAGCCCTGCGCGACCTCGACGAGCTCGCGAGGCGGGGCGCCCTTTCGCCCTTCATCGGACGCATCCGCATCGCACGCGGCGTGGCCATGCTCCGCGCCGGGCGTGCATCGGACGCGCGGACCGAGTTCCGCGGCGCGCTCCTCGACGGCGAGGACTCGGCCCGGCTCGGCCTCGGGGTGGCCGCGTTCACCGCCCGGCAGTGGGACGAGGCCACCCGGGAGCTCGTCGCCGCGCGCGATGCCGCCGTCGGGCCGCTGGCAATCGCCGCGGAGTACGGCCTCGCCGCCGTCGCGTTCAACCAGGGCAAGATGGACGAGTTCCGGCGCCTTGGCGAGCCGCTTCTCTCCGGGCCCACGGATCCCGCCACCACGCCGGGCGTGCTCGCCGGCATGGCCTATCTGGCGGGCGAGGAGCGGAAATGGCCAGAGGCCCGTCTGCTCGTGCTCCGGATCGGCCGCGACTTCCCCAAGAGCCCGGCTGCCCCGGTCGCGCTGGCCGCGCTCGGCGCGGGGGCGGCCCGCGACGGGCAATGGCCCATCGCCCGCGAGGCCTACGTGACGCTCGCGACGCGTTATCCCGACCACCCCGCCAACGCGCCGGGCTCGCTCGATCTCGCGGAGGCGCTGGTCCGCACCGGCGCCGCGCCGGAGGCGCGCCCGCGCCTCGAGGCCTTCATCCAAGGGCACGGGGGCGACCCACGGCTCCCGCGAGCGCTCCTTCTTCTCGCCCAGGCCTATGAGGCCGCCGGCGAGAAGGACAAGGCGCTCGACCTTTACGCGCGGCTGCGGCGCGACTTTCCGTCCGCCGAGGGGACGGACCGTGCCGCCTTCGGTGAGGGCCGATTGCTCCAGAGCGATGGGAAGTGGGAGGCGGCGCGCCCGCTCCTCCAGAGGGGGCTCGACGCCGACGACCCCACGACGGTGGCCGAGGCCGCGTACCGTCTCGCCGAGGGCCACCGCGCCGCCGGCCAGCACGACGAGGCCGTGCAGGCTTACATGACGGCGGCCTACCTGGCGCCCGAGTCGTCGTGGGGGCGGAAGGCGCTCCTCGGCGCGGGGCAGTCCTTCGCCGCGCTCAAACAGAACGACTCGGCGGTGATCGTCTACAAGAAGCTCGTCGCCGCCAAGGGCGTGGAGCCGGAGCTGGCCGACGCCGCGCGTAAGGAGCTCAGGACCCTCGGCGTCAACTGAGTCGCCTCGCCCTAGGCAGCCGGGGCGGGGCCCTCGCTTGCTCAGTACAGCATTCGCCGCGTGGGCCCCGCCCCCGGCTGCCCAGGGCGAGACCTCTGATATCATCTCCTCCCGATGAACGGCTACGGCGGACGGGTTCTCTTCATCGACGCTACATCGGGCGCGACCCGCGTCGAGCCTGTGTCGGAGGGACAGGCCCGCGGCCTCCTCGGGGGCAATGGCTTCGCGGCGCGGCTCTTGCTGGATCACGTGCCCGCCGGGATCGACGCGTTCGATCCCGCCAATGCCGTGGTCTTCGCCACCGGGCCCGTCACCGACACCACCGTGCCCGGCAATAGCCGGGCTTGCGTGGCCGCGAAGTCGCCGCTCACTGGCCTCTTCTTCGACTCCACCTTCGGCGGTCGCTTCCCCGCCACCATGAAACGCACGGGCTGGGACGCCATCGTCATCACCGGGCGCGCCCGCGACCCGGTGTACGTGCGCGTCACCGAGGACGGCGCCACCCTCCAGCCCGCGCGCGATCTCATGGGCAGGACCACGCGTGAGACCGTCCAGGCCATCCAGGAAGTCGAGGGCGCGGCCTCCGACGTCATGGCGATCGGCCCCGCCGGCGAGCGGCGCGTCCGCTTCGCCTCGATGGCGACCTACTGGAAGAACCGCGAGGGTGTGGCCGGACGGGGCGGGATCGGCGGCGTGCTGGGCGCCAAGAACGTGAAGGCGGTGTCGGTGGCCGGCGCCAGGAAAACCGACCTCGCGGATGCCGCCGCGTTGAAGGCGCTCATCGAGGAGCGCCGCGAGCCCATGACCACCGGGACCAAGGCGCTCTCCATCTACGGGACGCCGTTTCTGGTGAAGCCCATCAATACGATCGGGGCGCTCGGCGCCTTCAACCTCCGTCAGGAGACCTACGCGGACGCCCTCGCGATCTCCGGCGAGGAGATGCACGCGCGCTACCACGACCGCGACACCACCTGCCTCAAGTGCCCGGTCGCCTGTGGCAAGCAGTACGAGATCCGCGACGGCGAGCTGGCCGGACTCAAGGCCAAGATGCCCGAGTACGAGACCATCTTCGCCTTCGGCTCCATGCTCGGGAACGCGCATGCGGGGTCGCTCACCCGCGCCAACGACCTCTGCGACCTCCTCGGGCTGGACACCATCACCATGGGGGTGACCCTGGCCTTCCTCGCCGAAGCGCTGGAACGCGGCTGGGTGAGCGCGAGCGAGGTGGGTGTGCCGTTCGGGTGGGGCCAGTGGCAGGGCATGCTCCGCCTCATCGAGCAGACCGCCGCCCGCGAAGGGTTCGGGGACCGGCTCGCCGAAGGCTCGTGGCGACTCGCGGAGTCGCTGCACCCCGAGGCGACGCGCTCGGTCTACGCGGTGAAGCGGCTCGAGCTGCCCGCCCACTCGGCCCGGGCGCTCAAGGGGCTGTCCATTGGCTACGCCACGGCCACCCGTGGCGGCAGCCACCACGACACGCGCCCCACGCCGCAGTACGCGCCGACCTTCGACCGACGCTCGACGAACGGCAAGCCCGAGTTCGCGGTGCGGAGCCAGCACTTCACCGCCGTGGGCGACTCGCTGGTGATCTGTCGCTTCACCTCCGAGCGCGGCTACGGACTCTACGTGGAGGAGCCGTACGCGCGGATGGTGCGCGCGATCACGGGCTGGGACGTCACCGTGGACGAGCTGGAAGCGGTCGGCGAACGTGTGATCAACCTCGAGCGCTCCTTCAACGTGCGCGAAGGCGTCCGCCGCGCTGCCGACATCCTGCCCTGGCGCGTGATGCACGAGCCCATTCCCGACGGTCCCTCGGCGGGGATGTTCTGCCCCCCGGAGGAGCTGGACGGCATGCTCGACCGCTACTACGCCCTTCGCGGTTGGGACGGCGACGGCGTGCCCACCAAGGAGCGGCTAGCCTCGCTCGGGCTCTGAGCCCGCCGGCTTCGGGCAGCCGGCCCGAGCGCCGGCCTCCCGCCTCCTCGTTAAACCATTGATTCAGCGTTCCTCTTTGCGTGGCACGGCCGTTGCCATTGATAGCCCGGCAAAGGAGGGAACGCCATGGATCTCAACACCGTGCTGACTCATGGGCTGACGTACCTGGCCGCCCTCGCGCTTCCCCTGTGGCTCCTCGGCGAGCAGATCGCGGGGTGGTGGATCCTCCGAAAGCCGAAGGCCGGCGCCGAGGAAAACGCCGATGCGGCCGCGCCCGCGGCACAGTCGCCGGCGCATCTGCATCGCAAGGCCGCGTAGCGCCGTCACGACGCCGCGCGCCCTCTTCCGGGCCTTCGACGGCATGCCTATACTGAGGGCATGTTCCATCCGGTCGTCGAGGGCTGGTTCCGCGCCCGCTTCAGCGAGCCCACGCCGGTCCAGGCGGGCGCCTGGCCGCTGATCGCCGCCGGACAGGACGTTCTCCTCACCGCGCCGACCGGCTCGGGCAAAACCCTCGCCGCCTTCCTCGCCTGCATCGACCGACTCTTCCGCAAGGCCATCGAGGGTGGTCTCGACGATCGCGCCCACATCCTCTACGTCTCGCCGCTCAAGGCGCTCTCCAATGACGTGCGGCGCAACCTGGACGAGCCCCTCGACCAGCTCGCTGCCGCCGCCGTGACGGCCGGGCTGCCCGCCCCCGAGATCCGCACCGCGGTGCGCACCGGCGACACGCCCGCCCACGAGCGTCGCCAGGCGGGAAAGCGGCCACCGCATATCCTCGTCACCACCCCGGAGTCCCTGTTCATCCTCCTCACCGCGGAATCGAGCCGGCGCTGGCTGGCCGACGTCCGCACCGTAATCGTGGACGAGATCCACGCGGTGGCTGGCGACAAGCGGGGGGCGCATCTCGCCCTGTCCCTCGAGCGTCTCGATGAGTTGGTGTCGGCGGCCAGCGGGGGGCAGGCGCGACTCCAGCGCATCGGGCTCTCCGCCACCGTGCGGCCGGTGGAGACGGCGGCCCGACTCCTGGTGGGGGCCACCCGCCCCTTGCCCGCGATCGTGGACGTGGGCCAGCGGCGCGACATGGACCTGGCCATCGAGGTCCTGCGTGACGAGCTGGGCGCCGTCTGCACCCACGAGCAGTGGGAGGAGATCTACGACCGTGTGGCCGAGCTGGCTCGCGCCCACCGCTCGACGCTGGTGTTCGTCAATACGCGGCGGCTCGTCGAGCGCGTGACGCGCCACCTGGCCGAGCGCCTGGGTGCCGAGCGGGTGGCCGCGCATCACAGTAGCCTTAGCCGCGCCCGTCGCTTCGACGCCGAGCAGCGGCTCAAGTCGGGCGAGCTGAGCCTGGTTGTCGCGACGGCCTCTCTCGAGCTAGGCATCGATGTCGGCACGGTGGACCTCACCTGCCTCCTCGGCTCGCCCCGGTCCATCGCCACCGCGCTCCAGCGGGTCGGGCGCTCCGGTCACGCGCTGCTCGCCACTCCCAAGGGCCGGCTCTTCCCGCTGACGCGCGACCAGCTCGTCGAATGCGCGGCGCTGGTGCGGGCGGCGCGCCGGGCCGAGATCGACGCCCTCGCCCTCCGCCGCGCTCCCCTCGACGTGCTCGCCCAGCAGCTGGTCGCCATCTGCGCGGGCGAGGACCAGGACGAGGACCGCCTGTTCGCCCTCTGCCGCCGCGCGGCGAACTACGGCGACCTTCCACGCAAGGACTTCGACGCGATAGTGGACATGCTTGCCGAGGGCATCGCGACTCGGCGCGGTCGGGCGGGCGCGCGCCTGCATCGGGACGCGGTGGGACGCCGGCTCACCGCGCGGCGGGGCGCGCGGCTCATCGCCATCACCTCCGGCGGGGCCATCCCGGACACCGCGAGCTATCAGGTGGTGCTGGAGCCGGACGAGACGCCGATCGGCACGCTCGACGAGGACTTCGCCATCGAGTCCATGGCGGGCGACGTGATCCTGCTGGGCAACAGCTCCTGGCGCATCCGCCGGGTGGAGAGCGGCAAGGTCCGCGTCGAGGACGCGGGCGGGGCCCCCTCCACCATTCCCTTCTGGCTCGGCGAGGGGCCCGCGCGCACGCCCGAGCTCTCGGCCGAGGTCTCCGCCGTGCGCCAGGCGGTAGCCGAGCGGCTCGACGATCCCGAGGCGGCCGCACGCTGGCTCATGGACGAGACGGGGCTGGACGCGCGCGGGGCCCTCCTCGCGCGCGACTACATCGCCGCCGCCCGCGCCACGCTCGGCGCCGTGCCGACCCTCGACACCGTCGTGGTGGAGCGCTTCTTCGACGAGGCGGGCGGCATGCAGATGGTGGTCCACGCCCCCTTCGGGGGCCGCATCAACCGCGCCTGGGGTATGGCGCTCCGCAAGCGGCTCTGCCAAAGCTTCAACTTCGAGCTGCAGGCCGCCGCCACCGACGACGGCGTGCTTCTCTCGCTGGGCCCTCAGCACAGCTTCCCGCTCGAAACGGTGGCGGCCATGGTGCATCCGCGCGGGCTCGACGCCGTGCTCACCCAGGCTGCGCTCCAGGCCCCCATGTTCATGACGCGCTGGCGCTGGAACGCCAACCGCGCCCTGGCCCTGCTGCGCTGGCAGGGCGGCCGGCGGGTGCCACCCTATCTGCAGCGGATGCGCTCCGAGGACCTGCTGGTGGCGGTCTTTCCCGAGCAGCTCGCCTGCCAGGACAACGTGCAGGCCGGCCCCGTGGAGATCCCCGATCATCCGCTCGTGGCGGAGACCTTGCGCGACTGCCTTACCGAGGCCATGGACATGGAAGGCCTGCGCGGCCGCCTCGAGGCCCTGCAGTCCGGCCGCATCCGCTGCGTGACGCGCGAGACGCCGGAGCCGTCCGTCTTCGCCCACGAAATCCTGAACGCCAATCCCTACGCCTTCCTGGACGACGCCCCGCTGGAGGAGCGGCGCGCCCGCGCGGTGACCCTCCGGCGCGGGCTGCCGGCGACGGTGGCCGAGGACATGGGCCGCCTCGACCCGGAAGCCATCGCCGCGGTGGTGGACGAGGCGCGCCCGGATCTCCGCAACGCGGACGAGCTACACGATCTCCTGCTCGATCTGGGCGCCCTGCCGGAAGCCGAAGCGGGGGAGTGGACCGGCTACATGGATGAGCTGATCGCGGCCCGGCGGGCCGCACGCCTGCGTGGAAACGGCCGCGTCTTCTGGGTCGCCGCCGAGCGGCGGTCGCTGGCTGCCGCGATATGGTCGCGCTATCACATAGAGCCCGACGTCGCGGAGCCCGCGGCGCGGCGGGCGCCCGCCTGGTCCGGCCGCGAGGGCGCGCTCGTCGAGGTGGTGCGCGCTCGGCTGGCCCTGGTGGGTCCGACCACCGCGCCGGTGCTGGCTGCCGCGCTCGACGTCACGCCGGGCGAGCTGGAGGCGGCGCTGGCCGCGGTCGAGGCGGAGGGCGGCGCGCTGCGCGGGCGCTTCACGTCCAGCGCGAACGCCATCGCCCATCGCGATCTCGAGTGGTGCGATCGGCGGCTCCTCGCGCGCATCCACCGCCGGACCCTGGAGGGCCTGCGCCGCCTGATCGAGCCCGTGCCCGCGGCGGCGCTGATCCGCTTCCTTTTCTCCTGGCAGCATGCCCGGCCGGGGGCCCAGCTCCATGGCCGCGACGGTCTGCTCCGCGTGATCGAGCGGCTCCAGGGCTTCGAAGCCGCTGCCGGGGCATGGGAGCGCGACCTCCTTCCGGGGCGGATGCATCGCTACGATCCCGCCTGGCTCGACGAGCTCTGTCTCTCCGGGGAGGCGACCTGGGGCCGGCTCGGGCTCCACGCGAGCGCGCGCCATGCCGGTCGCCGGCTCTCGGCGACCGTGCCCGTGGCCCTGCTCCTCCGCCGCGATCTCGGCTGGCTCCTCGAGCCGAGGGACACCACCGTCCCCGGTGAGCCGTCCGGCCCGGCCCGTGACGTGCTCGCGCATCTGCAGCGCTCGGGCGCCTCCTTCGTCGAGGAAGTGACGTCCGGCGTGCGGCGGCTGCGCATCGAGGTCGAGGAGGCGCTCTGCGAGCTGGTGACGGCCGGCCTGGTGACGGGTGACGGCTTCGCGGGGCTCCGCAGCCTCCTGCACTCCGAGAAGCGTCGGCGTCCCCGTCCCGGCCGCCCCCGATCGAGCGGACGGCCGTCGACGGGCACGGGCCGCTGGGCGCTTCTCGCTCCACCCGCAGCGCCGCCCGAGGACGACGTCACCGAGGCCAAGGCGCGGCAGTACGTGAAGCGCTACGGCGTGGTCTTCCGCGACCTCCTCCAGCGCGAGCCCGGCGCCCCCGCCTGGCGCGACCTTCTGCGCGTGTACCGGCGGCTCGAGATGCGTGGCGATCTGCGTGGGGGCCGCATCGTCGGGGGCTTCGTGGGCGAGCAGTTCGCCGCGCCCGAGGCGCTGGAAGCGCTGCGCGCCATCCGCCGCGAGCAGCCGGACGGCGAGATGCTGCGCGCGTCGGCCTGCGATCCACTCAATCTGGTCGGCATCGTGACGCCGGGGCCGCGGGTGCCCGCGGTCCTCGGCCACCACGTCCTCTATCGAGACGGCGTGCCGGTTCCCGAAGAGGCCGGCCGCCGCGCCGGCCGGACCGCCGTGCCGCCCGTCCGCTGACCCGCGCCGGTGCCGCCGCCCCTCGTCGAATGCCATGCGCATGTCCTCCCCGACCAGGTGCTCGCGCGCCTGCCGGGCGGTGACAGCCCCCGTTTCGTCACCGCCGAGCGGCGGGTTCTCGCGCGCATGCTCGAGGCGCACGACGCCAACGGCATCACCCATGCCCTGATCTCCGACTCCTTCTTCATGGAGACGTCGGCGGAGGAGTTGCCCGGCTGGAGCGCCACCGATCGCGCCCGGCTCTACAACGACGGGCTCGCCGCCCTGATCGCGCGCCACCCGGGTCGGCTCTTCGGCCTGGGCTGCGTGGACCCGTGGGGAGGAGAGGCGACCGCGCGCGAGCTGGAACGCATGGTGACCGAGCTCGGCTTCGCCGGCGCGCTCGTCAATCCCTCCGACGGGCGGCGCTATCTGGACGATCCGATCTGCGTGCCCCTCCTGGCCACCGCCGAGCGCCTCGGCCGCCCGCTCTTCATCCACCCGACGCGCGACCTGCCCGCCGACGAGCACTGGCGTGACTTCATCCTCTCGCTCATCATGGGCCGCCCCACGCAGACCGCGGTGTGCGCCGCGCGCCTCATCTTCGGCGGGACGCTCGACCGCCATCCGCGCCTCGACCTTCTCCTCGCCCACGGCGGTGGCGTGCTGCCCTTCGTGGCGGGCCGCCTGGACGCGACCTGGGTGGCGTACCGTCCCGAGCGCTGGCACGGGCCCGACGTCCTCACGGTCGAGCCGTCCACCTATCTGCGGCGCTTCCACGTGGACACCAACACGTGGTCCGTCCCCGCCCTACGGCTCCTTCTCGAAGTCATGGGCCCGGAACGTCTAGTCGTCGGCAACGATCAGCCGCCGGTCTGGGTGCCGCTCGACGACTCGCTCGCGCTCCTCGCCGGCCTCGATCTCGCCGACGCCGAGCGGGAAGCCGTGCTCTGGCGGAATGCCGCGCGGCTCTTCCGGCTCGGCGGCATCGCGTAGCCGTAGCCCACCCTCGAGGATGGTCCACGAGACCGAGATCCTCATCGTGGGCGGCGGCATCGCCGGCGCCTCCGCGGCGTATCACCTCGCCGCGTACGGGCACCGCGTGACCGTGGTCGAGCGCGGGGAGATCGCCTCGGGCGCCTCGGGCGTGAACGCCGGCCTGATCGACAGCGTGGGCTGGGGCGACCGGCCCGATCTCCAGGCCCACCTCACCGCGGGCAGCGTGGAGCTGTTCGAGCAGGTGCAGCTCGATCTCGGCGAGGACGTCGAGTTTCGCCGCTCGGGCGCGCTCCAGGTCATTCATACGCCGGAGGAGCACGAGTTCACGCGGGCGCGGGTGGCGGAGATGCGCGGCCGCGGCCAGCGCGTCGAGCTGCTGACCCCACGCGAGGCGCGGGCGCTCGAGCCGGCGTTGTCGCCCGCGCTCCTCGGTGCGATGTACTCGCCCCTCCGCGCCCAGGCCGATCCTGGGAAGGCGACGCGCGCGTTCGCCACCCTGGCCGCGCGGCGCGGCGCGCAGA
>JBKPDT010000331.1:0-7083 GCA_046728035.1 Candidatus Methylomirabilota bacterium
CCGCCACACGGGCGTGAAGGGCGCGGGCCCGCGCGCATCGTCCCGGCCTTCGAGCCGCCGCACGATCTCGCCGCCGGGGTCGAGCACGAGCCGGTCCTCGAGCGGCTGCCCGAGCGCCCAGAGCGAGCAGACGCGGCGCTCCCCCTCCGCGCGGATCAGACGCGGCTCGCGCCGGCCGACCGCTTGCCAGTCCGGCCGGTAGAAGGGCACGCCGTCGAGGACGACCTTGTCGAGCTCCTGGCGGAGCTGGACGCAGACGCCCTCGGCGACCCAGTGGCGCTCGTGCGGGGCGGGGAGCCAGTCCGGGCCCTCGCCGGAGACAAAGCGCTCGAGCGGCGCAGTCTCCGCGGGGTCGTGGCGGAAGCACTCGAGCAGGGCGATGAAGAGCGACTCGCTCGGGTAGGGTCCGCGATAGCGCGCGCGCGCCAAGCCCTGGTCCTTCATGAGGCCGGCGAGGAGATTGAGCACGGCAGTCCCCGCGCCCGGCGGCAGGCGCTGCGGCGCCGCCAGCGGTGGAATCCACTCGAGGCGCGCCCAGTCCACCGACTGGAAGACGGTGAGAGGCGCGCGCGGCTGCCAGACCTGATCGGGCTCGAGTCGCCAGATCGCGTCGGAGGCGCCCCAGGCGGCGGGCGCTCCCGCCCCCGCCTCGACGCCGATCCAGTCGCCGTGTGCGGTGTGACACTTGGCCCAGGCGAGGCGTCCGTCCTCACGCCACCGGTAGGCGGCCACGAGGCGCCCCCGCCGGTCCAGCTCGAGCAGGCGGCGCCGCGGTTCCTCCGCGGTGAAGCCCACGAGCGCGCCGTGGCGTCCCGCAGCGAGCGGCGGATCAGCGGAGTCGAGCGCGCGCCGGAGGGCGCCGAGGCGCGCGGGATCGTGCGCGGCGACCTCCGGCCGGTCGAGGATCTCGGCCATCCGCTGCACGCGCGCGCGGTCCATCTCGCTCCCGATGTTACAATGCGTCTCGACATGGGTGCCGCCGAGCTGGCCTGGCTATCCGCGCAAGAGCTCGCGCGGCGCATCCGTGGAAAGGAAGTCTCGCCGGTCGAGGTCGTCGAAGCCGTGCTCGACCGCATCGCCGCCCTCAACCCGACGATCAACGCGTACTGTACGGTGGCCGCCGAGGAGGCGCGCGACGCCGCCACCGCCGCCGAAGTCGCCATTCTCTCCGGCGAGGCGCTCGGCCCCCTTCACGGCGTGCCGGTCTCGGTCAAGGACCTGATCTTCACCCGGCGGCTCCGCACCACCGGCGGCTCGCGGCTCCTTGCCGACCACGTGCCCGAGGAAGACGCGGTGGCGGTGGAGCGACTCCGCTCCGCCGGCGCCATCATCGTCGGCAAGACCAATACCCCGGAGTTCGGCTTCAAGGGCGTCACCGACAATCCGCTCTTCGGCGCCACACGGAATCCCTGGGATCCGACGCGCACTCCGGGAGGATCGAGCGGAGGGGCCGGCGCCGCGGTGGCGGCAGGACTCGGGCCGCTCGCGCTGGGCACCGACGGCGGCGGCTCCATCCGCATCCCGTCGTCCTTCTGCGGCATCTACGGCCTCAAGCCCTCGTTCGGGAGGGTGCCATCGGGCCCGGGCCTGCCCGGCTGGGAGAGCTTCTCGCATACTGGACCGATGACGCGCACGGTGCGCGATGCCGCCCTCATGCTCGACGTCCTCGCCGGTCCCGACGATCGCGATCGCCACTCGCTCCCCGCCGAGGGCGGCGCGCCGTATCTCGCCGCCTGTGAGGACGGTATCGCCGGACTGTCCGTGGCCTGGTCGGCGGACCTGGGACACGGCCACGTCGAGCCCGAGATCGCCGATCTCTGCGCGGAGGCCGCCGTGCGCTTCGAGTCGCTCGGCTGCCACGTCGAGGTGGTGATGCCGACCTGGGACGACCCCGAGGAGATCTTCCGCACGTTGGCCGCGGGCGAGGCGTTCGCCGCGTATCGCGACCGGCTGGAGGCGGGCGAGCGGCTCCTCGACCCGAGCCTGGTGGAGCTCCTCCATTTCGGCGAGACCATCACGGCGGAGCGCTACCTCGCGGCCATGCTCAAGCGGCGCGAGTTCTGGACCGAGGTGCAGCGCTTTCTCGCCCGATTCGACCTCCTGATCACGCCGACGGTCGCGGTGGCGCCGTTCGCCCTGGATGCCCTGCCCATCCGCGAGATCGCCGGGACGGCCGTCTCGCCGCTCGGGTGGACGCCGTTCACGTACCCGTTCAATCTCACGGGGCAGCCCGCCGCCAGCGTGCCCGCCGGATTCACCGCGTCGGGACTCCCGGTGGGCCTGCAGATCGTGGGGCGGCGCCACGCCGAGCGCACCGTGCTCGCGGCCTCCGCCGCCTGGGAGGCGGCGGCGCCGTGGCAGGCGCGCCGCCCCGGCCTGGCCTGAGCGCCGCGGGTGCGCCTGCTCCTCATCTGCCTCGCCGGCGCGCTCGGAACCGGCGCGCGGTATGCGGTAGGGAGCATGGCGGCACGATCCCTTCCTGGGGACTTCCCCTACGGGACGCTCGCCATCAATGCCGCCGGTTCGTTCCTCATCGGCGTGGTCCAACAGATGGCCCTCACGAACGCTGGATTTCCGGAAACGGTGCGGGCGGCGGTCGTCATCGGGCTGCTCGGCGGATTCACCACGTACTCGGCCTTCTCCTACGAGACGCTCGACCTCGCCGGCCGCGGCGCGTGGCTGGCCGCCGCGCTCTACGTGCTGCTGACGACGGCGCTCTGCCTGGCGCTCTGCGCGGTGGGGATGGGGCTGGGCCGGACGCTGACGGGACCGCGGTGACGAAAGCCGCCGCGAGGGAGGGCTACTGGCCGCCCTTCTCGGACTGCATGAGTTGCTTCTGATGGGCCTTGAGCGCGGCGTCCCAGCGCTTGAGCATGTCGCCCCGCTGGGCGTCGAATCGCATGCGCTCGGTGGCCACGCCGGCGGCAAATGCCACGAGCATGAGGATCAGGACCGCGACGGCGCCGAGCACGCGTCCCGACCGCGTCCGCTCACTCATGGCTCGATTCTACCCTTCGATCCCCCGCCGCCTCAAGGCGGGGACGGGAGGCATCCCCGATGAAGCGGCTCCTGATGGCCCTCAGTGTGGCGGCCGGGCTCGCGCCGGTCGCCTTCGCTCAACCCGCGCCGGCGCCCCGCTTCGTGGTGGGCGACTCGTGGACCTATACCGATGGCCGGCAGATCAAGGTGGTGAAGGTCGAGGACGGGGCGGCGATCATGGCTGGCTCGTTCGCCGTCTGCCCGACCTGTGTGGTCCACTACGATCGGAATCTCGCCATCCGCAAGGTGACGGATCCCGCGGGCCAGCCGGTCGAGGCGGCCAAGATCGACTTCCTCGCACTGGGCCCGGACTGGAAGTTCTACGCCTTTCCCCTCGAGGTGAAGAAGACATGGAGCTTCTCGGCGGAAGCCCTCATCCGCGGCAAGCCCCAGCGCTTCGATGTCACCGTGCTCGTGACGGCACTGGAGGACGTGCAGACCAAAGCGGGGACGTTCAAGGCATTCAGGATGGAGCGGACCTGGAGCACGACCCAGGCCGGCCAGGCCTCGAAATTCACCGACGTGGTGTGGTTCGCGCCGAGCGTGAAGTTTCCCGTGAAGTTCCAGTCCAGCCGCGCCGGCGTGAAGCCGGGTGAGCTGTCCGCCCATAGCGTGAAGTAGGGCAGGGGCGGCGGGCCAGGGGCGGCGGGCCGGACGCTCAGGGCTTCGGCTGGGCCGGCGGGGACGGCGGGGCCGACTCAGGCTGGCCGCGCAGCTTGTTGAGAACCTCGCCCATGAACTGAGACAGCGCGGCGGCGATGTCCTCGCGCTCTTTCAGGCACCGCGCCTTGTCCCCGCGAAGCCGGGCCAGGCCTTCGCGGAGCCGGCGGGTCTCCTCCTCGGCCGCCTCCAGCTGGGCCCGCCGCCGCTCCGCGTCCCGCTCGGCGGTCAGGGCGATGCCGTGCAGGCGCTGGAAGTCGTTCAGCATCGTGGACAGGAGCTGCCCGTTCAGGCCGCCCTCGGCCAGCCAGCGGAGGGCTTGCTCGCGGACATCCGTGGCGGACAGTGTGTTCATCGGACCCCCCTCGGCGCTATCCGGGGCGGTAGGCTGTCGCGGTCCCCACCCCCGCCGGTTGGGCAAGCCTAGCCCCGACGCGGTGGCCGGTCAATTGACATTTCCGGTGGCATGTCAGAGTATCCGAGTGCGGCCTCCGATTCGGGGGGATGCTCGCAAACACCCATGACCGTGAAAGAATTCGACGCTATTGTGGTCGGAGCCAGCTTTGCCGGGCTCGGCGTGGCGCGCCAGCTCCGGGGCGAGGTGCTCGTGCTGGACCGCAACGAGGTGGGGTCTGTCCAGACCTCCGCCTGCGGCACTCCGCTGTGGGTGCCGGAGTCGCTCGGAGTCGCGGAGAGCGTGCTCCAGGTGCACGACCGCCTCACCGTCCGGACCCCCGTCAGCAGTGTCACCTACGATCTCTCCGAGGTCCCCTTCTGCACCTTCGACTACAAAACCTTTTGCCTGGGCCTCCTCGCGCAGTGCCGCGTCCGATTCCTGCGCGCGTCCGTCACGGGAATCGAGGAGGGCGCGGTGGTGACGTCCGAGGGGCGGTTCCGCGCGCCCATCATCGTGGACGGCTCGGGTTGGCGCGGCGCGCTCGTCAACGACGGGCGCCCCGCGCCGAAGGGACGCGGGTACTCCTTCGGGCTCGAGACCCGCGCGCCGCTCACCGACGAGGGCCTGTCCTTCTGGCTCGACAAGCGGCTCATCCGCCGCGGACTCGGCTGGGTTTTTCCGGTGGGCGGCGCCAGCCTGATCGGGCTCGGCTCCTACGCCGGCGCCTCCAAGCTCAAGCCCGCCCTCGATCGCTTCCTCTCCGACATCGGCGCCGAGCCCACGACGTATCACGGCACGTACTTTCCCAACCGGCTGCTCCGTCCCACCGTGGGCCGGCTCTTCGCGGTGGGCGACGCCGCCGGCCAGTGCATGCCCTTCACCGCCGAGGGGATCCGACCTGCCCTCTACTTCGGGGGCGAGTGCGGCAAGCTCGTCCAGCAGGTCATCGCCGGACACCTGAGCCTTCCCGAAGCGCTCGAGCGCTACCGACACCGCGTCGATGGCTATCGCCGCGTGTATCGCGTGCTCCGGATCGCGCAGCTCTTCGCCACCTATGCCCCGACGCGCTGGTTCGCAGTCTTCACCCGGCTTGCCGCCCGGAATCCCGTGCTCCCGCGCTGGTGGCCGCGCTATGGCTGGTTCGGCCACCTGGATCGTGCCTCCGCCGTGACGGCTCGGTGAGGGTCCCCCGCGCAACGATGCCCGGGCCGGCCATGAGGCGATGGACGAGCTGATCGGGCGGTATCGGTGGCCGATCCTCATCGGCGTGTCGGCGCTCTTCATCGGGTTTTGCGCGTGGTTCGTGATGTCCGAAAACTTCGGTCTGGCCTATTTCGTCCGGCTCTATCAGGACAAGCGGCTTCTTAAGCAGACTCTCAAGGACTGGGGCATCCTCGGTCCCGTCTTCTTCATCCTCCTGCAGGCGCTCCAGGTGATCGCCTCGCCGATTCCGGGCGAGGCCACCGGCTTCCTCGGGGGCTTCCTCTTCGGCATCTGGGGCGGCTTCATCTACTCGACGATCGGTCTCACCCTGGGCTCGATCGGCGCCTTCGCCATCGGGCGCTGGCTCGGGGCGCACTTCATCCGCAAGGTCGTGAGCAAGGACACGTGGGACCGCCTCGGCTTCATCGTGGAGGCGGAGGGCGCCATTCTCTGCTTCATCGTCTATCTGATCCCCGGCCTTCCCAAGGACATCGTCTGCTATCTCTTCGGCATCAGCCCGATGCCACTCTGGGTGTTCACGCTGGTCTCCGGGCTGGGGCGCATGCCCGGCACCTGGGTGCTCTCCTCGCAGGGCGCCCATACGGCGGCCGGCGAGTACATCCAATTCGTCCTGATCACCGCCATCGCGGTGGCGGTGGCCCTCCCGCTGTACTACTACCGGCACCGTATCGTCGCCTGGATGCATCGCCGGAGCGGCAATGGAAGGGCTTGACATCGGATGCGACGGGTCCGTATGATCTCAGCCACTCTTGAGGAAAGGAGGCGGGCCATGGCGGGAGTGGGAATCGGTAGCGCGCAGGGCTGGTGGCGCCACTACTTTTACTTTCCCCCGGTCCGCCTACCGGCTCCCCTGAGCTAGTCTCCAGGAGCCACGGGCGGACGGAACGCCAGCCCGTGGCGAACGATACGAGCCCAACGCCGCGGGCAGCACCGCCCGCGGCGTTTTTGTTTCTCCCCCATGGGCCGGCGCGCGGAACGGAGGGCGTGATGATCATCGTGCTCAAGTCGGGGGTCTCGGACGCGCAGGTCGACGACGTCTGTCGTCGCATCGAGGAGCTGGGCTATCGGCCGCACACCATTCGGGGGGAGTTCAAGACCGTGATCGGCGCGGTGGGCGAGGAGAGGGGGAAGGCGGACTTGCGGATCCTCGAGGCGATGGAGACGGTCGAATCGGTGGTACCGATCCAGCAGCCGTTCAAGCTGGCCAGCCGCGAGATCCGGCAAGAGCCCAGCGAGGTACGGGTGAACGGGGTGGTGATCGGCGGCAAGCCGGTCGTGGTGATGGCCGGGCCGTGTTCGGTGGAGTCCGAAGCCCAAGTCCTCGAGGTGGCCGACGCGGTGAAGGCGGCGGGTGCGCGGATCCTGCGTGGTGGCGCCTTCAAGCCGCGCACCTCGCCGTACGCGTTCCAGGGTTTGAAGGAGCAGGGGCTCAAGTACCTCGCGGAGGCGCGCAAGCGCACGGGGCTGCCCGTGGTCACCGAGGTGCTCGAGACGGAGAGCGCGGATCTCGTCGCCGAGTACTCGGACATCCTCCAGATCGGCGCGCGGAACATCCAGAACTTCACCCTGCTGCGTCGGGTCGGGGCGGTGGGCAAGCCGGTCCTCCTCAAGCGCGGCATGGCCACGAGCATCCAGGAGTTCCTCCTCTCCGCCGAGTACATCCTCGCCGCGGGGAACCCCAACGTGATCCTCTGCGAGCGCGGCATCCGCACCTTCGAGACCTCCACGCGCTTCACGCTCGACCTCAACGCCGTGCCCGTGCT
>JBKPDT010000332.1:0-12171 GCA_046728035.1 Candidatus Methylomirabilota bacterium
GGCGCGCCCGACCGGGGCCCGCCCTGCAGCGGACGCCGCCCGTCGAGCGGCGGCTGCTCGCGGTGGCGATCGCCGAAGCGACGTGGGGCGCCGCCCGGGTGGCGGCGTACGCCCGGCGACTCTGGCGATTGCGGGTGGCGCCGAGCACGGTGCAGCGGTTGCTGCGCCGGCACGGCTTGGCCACCCGGCGCCAGCGCTTGCTCGTGCTCGAGCATCAGAGCGCGCGGCGCGCAGGCCTGCTGACCGAACGGACCCGGGACGCGTTGTGGCGCGCGCGGCACGGCCAGACTCGGCACGTCGAGGCCGAGCGCCCGGCCGAGTTGTTCTGCTTGGATACGTTCTACATCGGCAAACTCAAGGGCGTCGGCAAGGTGTGGCAGATTACCGCCTGCGATGCCGCCAGCTCGTACGGCCTCGCGCGGATCTTGCCGGCACTGTCGCCGGCCGCCGCGGCCCGCTTCCTGCGCGAGGTCCTGGTGCCGGCGGTTCGGCGCGCCGGCTGGTCGGTGCAGCGCGTCCTGACGGATCGCGGCAATGAATTCAAAGCGGAGTTTGCGGCGACGTGCGCCGAGCTGGGGATTCGCCAGACCGGATTCAAACGCGACACGCTTGGACCAATGGCTTCGTCGAGCGTCTGCAGCAGACGATCCTCACCGAGCGCTGGCGCGTCGTCTTTCGCCGCCACTACTTCACCCGTCGGGCCGCGCTCGATCGCAGCCTGCGCGGGTTCATGGAGTTTTACAACTTCGAGCGGCCGCATCACGGCTATCGGGTCCGCGGCCGCACGCCCGCCACGCTCTTTCATGGCGCCGTGGCGGCCGCTCGCTAAGTCCATGCTCCACTCTGGGACGGCAAAAGTGTCAACACCAACCCGAGTCTGGACAGACCAGACGCGCGATCATCACCGCCACGTAAAGCTGGCCGCCGATCGCCTCGAGGACGGTGATGCCCCGAGCCACCTCGCTCTTCGGCACGACATCTCCGTAGCCGAGGATGGCGAGGGTCACGAAGCTGAAGTAGATCGCGGTGGACAAGGAGAAGCTGGCGGCGCCGCCGGCCTCGCTGAATCGACCGCCCAGTGCACGACGCCAAAGAACAGGCCGGCGAGGAGATAGACGCTCAGCGCGGCATAGACGTGCTCGGCGGTGACCACGCGGGCGACCATGGCGAACCGGAGCGCGCTGGCGATCGCGATCACAGCGACGCCGACGACCAGGAGGAGCGCGCCGGCGGCGATTCCGCTGCCGACCGCCGCCGACGGGGCGGCGCGGAGCGCCACCGCGATCGTGACCACGACCATCAGCAGCGTCCGCCAGCGCTGGCCCGAGACACCGAGGACCGCAGTCAGCAGGCTGAACGCCAGGAGGATCTGCAGCCCGTTCGTGCTGAAATGCAGCGCGCCTGTGGCATCGGCTCTTGGGGGGCTCCTGGGGGGGCGGTGTCTGAGAATGGCAGATTACGTCAGGGGGCCGGCGGCTACCCGCGGGGCGATCGCCGCCGGAGCGTGCTAATGTTGCCTACGCTCTTCTTCTGGGCCGAGAAGTTGCGGATGCCGGTCCACTCCGCGCCGGCTCGCCCCTTCGCGACCTGCTCGGCCCACGACCAATCATCGGGCTCGGACTTCACGAGCCAGTACGCCATGGCAGGCTATCCTCTCACCGGAACGCGGGCAGCACCTCTTTGGCGAAGAGCGCCATCGACTTCATGATGCGCGGATGCTCGATGTCGCCGAACCAGAAGCTGCAGTTGAAGTGCGTGATGCCGACCATCTCCTTGACGCGAGTAATCTGCCGGATGACGGTGTCCGGCGTGCCGATCACGAGGAAGCGGTCGAGCAGGTCGTCGGTGTCCGGCTCCTTGGGGCCGGTGACGGCCACCGCGCGGCCGCGATCCACCCGCTCGTAGTGGTTGCGCAGGCTGAGCGTCACGCGCATGTTCCAGCGCGCCTCCTCGGCGGCCGCGCGCGCATCCGCCACGTTATCCGTGACGTAGACCGCGCGCTGCACGCCGACGTCCGGCACGCGCGTCGGCTTCACGTCCGCCACGAGACGATCGAACTGCCGCCGGAAGTCCGCCATGCGCTCGATGGGGACGCCGAAGCCCCCGGTGAGCAGGTTGAAGCCGCGGCGCACGGTGGCCTCGACGGACTCCGGGCTCTGCGCCGTCACCCAGATGGGCGGATGTGGCTTCTGCAGCGGCTGGGGGAAGATGGTCGTCTCGGGGATGTCGAAGAGCTTGCCGCGGTAGATGAATGGCTGGCCGGCGAGCGCCTTGAGGATGATGTCGACGGACTCTTCCCATCGCGTGCGGGCGCTCTCGAGTTCGAGGCCGAGCCGCTCGAACTCGTAGTGCTGATAGCCGCGTCCGAGGCCGATGTCGACGCGGCCGCCGGCGAGCTGATCCAGCGTGGCGATCTCCTCCGCGACGACGAGCGGGTGATGAAGCGGTACCACGATGACGGCGGTGCCGACGCGGAGCCGGGTGGTCTTGGCGGCGAGGTACGTCGCGACCTGCGCCGGGCGGGAGAGGTAGCCGTAGGTCGAGAAGTGATGCTCGGCGAGCCACACGTTCCGGAAACCCAGCGTCTCGGCCGCCTGCGCGATGTCGACGGCGCGCGTGTAGATCTCCTGCGACGAGCGCAGGGAGGGCGACTGCATCAGGAGGAACGTACCGAAGTTGATCATGGGCGCGCCGGCGCTTAGAAGCCGGTGAACGTCGTCACGAGCCCTACGACCTTGCCGTCTCGGAAGATGGTGACGTGCAGCTCGTCGCCCGCCTTGAGGGTCTCGAGCGCCTTGAGAACCTGGACGCGGTCTTCGGCGCTGGCGAAGCGGATGCCCTGGACGGAGAGCAAGATATCGCCTCCAACGACGACGTGCTGGCCGTCCACGATGCCGACGCGATTGCCTCCCCTGAGCCCGAGCCGGCCGCCCACCGAGTTCTTCACCACCTGCTTCACGAGGAACCCGCCGGGCTGGGGCAGGTTGAACGCCTCGGCCATCGTCCCCGACACCAGCATCAGGTCGACGCCGAACCACCCGCGAGTCCGGCTCACCAGCAGGTTCTTCACCGTGTTGGACGTGACGACGAAGCCGAGCCCTTCGCTCCCGCCCGACTTGGTGATGTTGTGGCTGACGATCCCGATCAGCTCGCCGCCCCGGGTGAACACCGGCCCGCCGGAGTTGCCGGTATTGATCACCGCGTCGGTCTGGAAGAACTCGGCGAGCGGAAACTCCTTGGTGACGGTGTTGGGCGGCCACCGCGCGCTGACGATCCCCTGGCTCAGCGAATAGCTCAGACCGTAGGGCGCGCCGACGAGGAAGACGGGATCGCCGACGACGACCGGGTCGGAGTCGGCGAGCGGGGACACGGTGGCGCCGCGCGGCACCACCGAGACCTGAATGATCGAGATGTCGGCCCACTGCTCGGACGAAATGACGCGCGCGGGTATCGGCTCCTCGCCGAGGAACTCCACGGTGATGTTCTCCAGCGTCTGGACCACGTGCGCGGCGGTCGCCACTTTGCCATCCGCGGAGATCAACACGCCCGAGCCGATCTCCTTGAAGCGGATCGTGCCCTCTTCGGTAACCTCCTGACCCTGAGCGCGGATCACGACCACCGACGTGCTGACGCGACGATAGGCCTCGTGGAGTGTCTCGGCTTCTCCAAGCGACGGCATGAGGAGCAGAAGCGCAACCCCCAGCGTCTCCGCGCGTCGTCCACCCAAGGTCATGACTTCAATCCGGCCAGCTATGCAGGAAGTAGAGGGCCTTCGTCAGAGGGCTGGCCGTCGCGAAGGGGCCGAACCACCGCTCGTAGATCTGGACGAGCCCGGAGCGGTAGAGCGAGGAGAGCGTGCGGTTCACCGCCGCCTGAAACGCGTTGTCCCCGCGACGCATCATGAGCCCGTACGGCTCGTACGAGAAGAACTCGTCGCTCAGGCGGAGCCTCGCCGGGTTGCCGGCGGTGGCTATCAGGCCCGCGAGCAGGATGCGATCCGAGGCATAGGCGTCGAGCCGCCCCTCCTCGAGGCCCCGCAGACCTTCGCCCAGCTCCGCCACCGGGACCACCGTCGCTTGCACGGCGGCGGCGGCGAGCGCGGTGACGAGCGCCTTCGCCGTGGTCGTGTTGGGGATCACGCCGACGCGCTTGCCGGCGAGATCCTTCACCGTGAGGACGCCGGAGTCGACGGTGGCGAGCAGGCTCCCGCCGTCGACGGAGATCATGTGGCTGAAGGCGACCTGCTCCATCCGCGCGAAGGTGATGGTGGTCGACCCGCACTCGAGGTCGATCGTGCCCCTGACGAGCTTCGGAATGCGGTCGGCCGGCGTCACCGGCACCCAGGCCACCTTGAGCCCGGGGAGCTTCAGCGACTCCCGGAGCGAGGCGGCCACCTGCTGACAGAGGTCGACGGAGAATCCGGCCGGCTGACCGTCGTTGCCGCGGAAGGAGAAGGGACGGGACGATTCCCGGTGGCCCAGCAGGACGGTACCGGTCTCCTTGATCTTGTCGAGCGTCGGGCGAATCTCCTGTCCGGCCGCGGAGCCGGCCGGGAGGAGCAGCAAGAGGCCGATTGCGAGCCCGAATCTCATCGAAACGGCATCCTAAGCCGCAATCGCGCCGCCGTCAACCGACCGGCCCCATCACTGCTGCTGCTACATAAAAATGTCCGAGGATAACTGCCACGTGAAAAGGCCTCCCCGCTATGGAGACCATTGCCTTGAGCTGTGGCATCGGCTCTTGGGGGGCTCCTGGGGGGGGCGGTGTCTGAGAATGGCAGATTACGTCAGGGGGCCGGCGGCTACCCGCGGGCGATCGCCGCCGGAGCGTGCCAATGTTGCCCACGCTCCCGTAGCGAGTTTGACCACTCCCCCGGACTCTGGCAGGATCGCCGCACGGTGCCAAGGGCTTTATCCTCACTGTGCCAAAGGCAGGGATCGGGATCGGGCTGGAATCTCGATCTGAGGGGCGCCGTTACGTGGTGATGGTCACGTAGCGCTCGCCGTTGTCACGCCGCACGAGGAGGAGGAGCGGCGTGCCCTTGGCATGCTTGTCGACCGCCTGACGCATCTCCTCGACGCTGCCCACGGGACGGCGGTCCACCTGAACGATCACGTCGGCAGGCTGGATGCCGGCCTCGGCGGCCGGGCTTCCTTCCCGTACCTCGCGCACGACCACGCCCTTGGTCTCCTTGGGCAGCGAGAGCTCGCGGGCGACTTCCGGAGTGAGGGGCCCCACGATCAGGCCGAGCCGGCCCTGGTCTTCCGCCCGGCTCATCGCGCGGGGCTCGCGCTCCTCGAGCCGAGTGATGGTGGCGCTGAGCGGCATGGTCTTGCCCTCGCGGATCACGGAGATGGTGACCGCGCGGCTGGGCTCGAGAGTGGCGACCATCGGGGGAAGATCCGCCGAACGGGTGATGGGGCGGCCCGCCACCGAGACGATGACGTCACCCTGCTTGATGCCGGCGGCGGCGGCGGGCGAGCCCTCCGTCACCTGGGCGACCAGCGCGCCGCGCCCATCGGGCAGCCCGAGGCTCTTCACAAGCGCGGGCGTGAGCTCCTGGATGGTCACGCCGAGCCAGCCGCGCTCGACGCGGCCGGTCGCCGCGAGCTGGCTGAACACGCTCTTGGCGAGGTTCACGGGGATGGCGAAGCCGATGCCTACCGAGCCGCCGGTGCGGCTGAAGATCATCGAGTTGATGCCGATCACCTGGCCGCGCGCGTTGATGAGCGGGCCGCCGCTATTGCCGGGATTGATGGAGGTGTCGGTCTGGATGAAGTCGTCGTAGGGCCCCGCGCCGATCACGCGGCCGGTGGCGCTCACGATGCCGGTGGTCACTGTCTGCTCGAGCCCGAAGGAATTGCCGATGGCCATCACCGGCTCGCCTACCTGGAGGGCGGCGGAGTCGCCGAGCCCGATCACGGGCAGGCCCTTGGCCTCGACCTTCAGGAGGGCCAGGTCGGTCTTGGGATCGCGCCCCACCACCTTGGCGGTGAGCTCGCGGCCGTCGGAGAGCTTGACCTGCGCCGTCTCCGCGCCCTCTACGACGTGGTTGTTGGTCACGACGTGGCCGTCGGCGTTGATGATGAACCCGGAGCCGACGCCCCGGCCCCCCATGTCGCGGCGGCCGCTGACGTTCACCACCGCGGGCTTGACGGCCTTGGCGATCTCCACCCAGTTCGGAGCGGTAGTGGTGACGGCGCTGACGGAGACGGGCTGCTCGGTCCAGATCGGCGTCTGCGACCGGCTCCAGCCGGGCGGGGGGATCAGGAATACCAGGGTGAGCACGAGGCCGAAGAGGCCGGCCGCGGGCCATACCCAGCGATGGCGGCGAATGAGCTGATTCATAACTCCTCCTTGGGGTTGGTCGCTCATGGGGAGCATATCGATGCCACTAAGAGACGGATGAGAGGGGGATGAGAATTCACTCACGTGCCCTCCCCGTCCATGGTGGCTCTCGCCGCCCCGGCGGACCCTTGACGAGGCCCCGGGCCCCGGGGATGGTGGTCGGGTGACCGCCGAGACCGATCCCCTCGAGACGCTCCACGCTCGCGGCGTCACCGATGGCCTGCCGGTGGTTCCGCCGACGGCGGCCCGTGTCCGGGCCGCGGTGGAGGCGAGCGGGCGGTCCGCGGACGCCCTGATCGGGCTGGTCGCCCCGCGGATGGGGCGGGCCACGGTGGAGCGGATCGCCGTCAATGCCGTGATGGCGGGCTGCCGACCGGAATACCTGCCCGCGGTGATCGCCGGCGTCGAGGCGATCTGCGATCCTGATTTCTCCCTGGTCGGCGTCTCCGGGACCACCGACGCGGTCGCGCCCCTCCTGATCCTCAACGGGCCGATCCGGGCAACGCTGGACGTGAACTCGGGGGCGGGCGCCTTCGGGCCGGGCTGGCGCGCCAACGCGACCATCGGCCGTGCGGTGCGCCTGTGCTGGCTCAACATCGGGGGCGCCGCGCCCGGCGTGATCAGCATGTCCACCTTTTCCCAGCCCGGCCGCTACTCCTACTGCATCGGGGAGAACGAGGAGGCGAGCCCGTGGGAGCCGCTCCACGTCGAGCATGGCTTCGGCGCGGGACAGAGCACGGTGGGGGCGATGGCGGCGGAGGCCCTCCAGGTGGTGGCCGACACCCAGCACCGCACCGCGCGCGAGGTGCTCGCCACCATCGCGCGCAGCGGTTCGGTGATCGCCAGCGACGGGCATGCCGGCCTTACCGACACCCTGCTCGTCATCGGGCCGGAGCACGCGCGCACCATCGCCGGCGACGGCTGGTCCAAGGCGGACGTGCGCGAATTCCTCTGGCGGGAGACGCGGGCGCAGGTCGACGGGGTGGCCGTCGCCAAGTTCCGCGAGCCGGGGAACCTGCACCTCGTGGTGGCGGGCGGCCCCGCCGGACGCTTCTCGGCGTGGATCCCCGGCTGGCCGTTCCCGGGCGCCCCGGCACGCCTGGTGCTGAAGGCGATCCGCGCGAGCGGCTAGCGCCCGCTCGGGACGCCCGCGTCGAAGGCCAGCCCGATCTTCTTGAACTCGTCGAGCACGCCGGGCCCGATGGCCTCCAGCTGCTCGGCGACGATCGGGGGCAGGCCGATGTCGTTCCGGTCGTGGACCCCGCCCGTGATGACGGTCTGCAGCACGCTGTCCTTGGTGTCCACGTTCCGGAAGCCGCGGCACCAGCCGGGCGGGCAGGAGAAGGAGTCCCACTTGTTCAGGACCACGGTCTCCTCCCCGCGGTCCCCCACGTAGAACTCGAACTTGCCCTCGAGCACGGTGAAGGTCTCGAAGGTCTTCACGTGGGCGTGGAGCGCGGGCCCCTGGCCGGGCGGGCACACCGAGATGAACATGGTCATGCCCGCCGCGCCGTACACGGGGGCCTCGTTGCCGAAGGGCGAGTCGGTCTTCTCCAGCACGACCGGCATGATCTTGCGGGCGAAGATGATGTCCTTGGCGGACAGGGGCACGCGGTCGTTGCCCTTCATGGTGGACATGGGCTGAAGCCGGTCGAAGCGGGCGATGCGCTCGTCGATCTGGGCGCGAGTCGGCTGCACGGTGTCCATGGATCGCTCTCCTCGGGGGTTTCTATTCGATGCCGCGATAGGAGCCGCCCCGACGCACGCGCCGCCCCTTTCCCTAGACGACGTCGAGCTCGGCGAGCTTGGCCGCGGTCGGCCGGCCCGTCTCGGGGTCCCAGCCCGCCATCTCGTAGTACGTGCGCCGCGCAGCGAGGAACTCGGCGGGATCGACCCGCGAGCCCTTCAACGCGCCGTTGCCGATGCCCTCGTGTAGCCGCTGCGGGAGCACGTCGTCGGCGGGGGTGAAGCCCTCGCGGCAGTTGAACACGCGGGCCAGCGTATTGTTCCGCTCGCCGACCTTCATGAGCTCGAACAGGCTCATGTTCCAGCCGGTGACGCCGTTGATGTAGTCGATGAGGGGCTGCATCTCGAGCGTGTTCAGCGGAGCCCCCACGAAGTCGCACATCCCCACCGAGTTGTACGAGCTCCACACCTGCTGGGTGACGAAGAACGCGCGCACCTTCTTGGCGTCGAGGGTGAGGGGATCGAGGGGCTCGATGAGGCCGAGCGGGCCCATCGGGTGGCCCTGGGGGTGGAACCCCGCATAGAGGGGATCGTGCGGGGCCTCCATGTGGTCCGCGCCGGTGGGAGACAGCGCGTACGCGAGGGACAGGCCCTTCTTCCCGCGCGGGTCGTGCATGGGGAGCTCCTGTCCCTTCACGTGGAGCGCGAAGCGCTCGGCGCCCTTGCCGAGGGCCTCGGCCGCGCGCTTGACACCCTCTCCGAGCAGGCGCCCGATGCCCTCGCGGCGCCCGATCTGGTGGGCGAGCTGGATGACGGCGTCCGCGTTGCCCCAGGTCAGCTCGAGGCCGCCCGTCATCTCCTTGGTGATGATGCCGTGCTCGTAGCACTCCATGGCGAAGGCGATCGCGCAGCCGGCGGAGATGGAGTCGAGCACGTACTGGGCGTAGAGCTGGTTCACGAGGGCGAGCGCGTTGAGGTCGCTCACCCCGCACAGGGAGCCGGAGGCGGCGAGGCTCTCGTACTCGGGCCCGCCGAACTTGGGTGTCACGCCGAGCTCCTTCACCTCGACCTCGCGCTTGCACGCCACCGCGCAGGCATAACAGGTCCCGCGGTTGACCAGGATGGTGTCGCGCATCTTCTGGCCGCTGATCTCCTTAGCGCCCTCGAAGGAGCCGTCGCGGAAGTTCCGCGTGGGCAGGATGCCGGAGGCCTCGAGCGCGAGCACGCCGCTGGAGGAGCCGAGCTGGTGGAAGCGGTCCTTGCTCCGGTCGTAGTGGTCCTTGAACCAGACGAGCTGGGCCTTGGCCCTGTCCTTGTCCGCCGCGACGGGCGGCTTGGAGCCGCGCACCACCACCGCCTTGAGGTTCTTGGCGCCCATCACCGCGCCGAGGCCGCACCGGCCGTGGAAATGCTTGAGCTGGTTCACGATGGCGGCGAAGCGCACCCCGCGCTCTCCCGCGATGCCGGTCTGCAGCACGCGGACGCGCTTGTCCCCCAGCTCGACCTCGATGCCGTCCTGGACCTCGCCGGAAAGCTTCCCCCAGTAGGCGGTGGCGTCGCGGAACTCGACCTTGTCGTCCTTGATCCAGAGGTAGACGGGGTGCTCCGCCTTGCCGCGAATGACGACGCCGTCCCAGCCGGCGGCGCGGAGCTCCGGCCCCCACCAGCCGCCCGCCTCGGACTCGCCGTAGCCGCCGGTGAGCGGCGACTTCGCGGCGGCGGTGTAGCGGTTGCTGCCCGACAGGGAGAGCCCGTTGATCACGCTGGTCGTGAAGACGAGGACGTTGTCCGGGCCGAGCGGGTCCACTCCGGGCGCGAGGTCCCGGAGGAGGATGTGCGCGGCGAGCGCGCCGCCCCCCAGATATCTGCGCATCATCGGCTCGGGGATCTCCTCGGTCCGGGTCTGGCGGGTGGTGAGGTCGACGTGCAGGAGCTTGCCGGTGATTCCGGATGCCATGAGGACCTCCTCGGGTCGGGAGTCGCGTCCTTGCCGCGGCGTCCCGGCGAGGATAGCCCGGGGCCGCGTCGCTTATCAAGAGGACGCGCCGCGGGCAAGACGCCGTCAGCGCGCGGTGGATCGGGCGCTTCGCCTCCCTGGGCGCAGGCGGGGACGCGCAGGCCGTGGATTTTCGGCGTTTCCGCGCTGGCATCCCGCTTGCTGTCCGACGAGGGCAGCGCTGCGGGAAAGGAGTACCCCCACGGTGAGGATCAAGAGGTGGAAGGCGGCGGTGCTCGGGCTGGCGCTGGCGATCCTCGCGGGCAGCGGGCTACTGGCGACCCATTCGCTGGACGCCGGGGCGGCCGCGCGCGGCTCGGCGGAGATCGCGCGTGGCCAGTATCTGACCACCATCATGGATTGCGCGGGCTGCCACACCCCGGGCGCGCTGGCCGGCCGGCCGGATCCGGAGCGTCCGCTCGCGGGCTCGGCCATCGGCTTTGCCTTGCCTGGGGGCGGCGTGGTCTACCCGAAGAACCTCACGCCCGACCTGGAGACGGGACTGGGAGGGTGGAGCGAGGACCACATCGCGCGCGCCGTCCGTCAGGGGCAGAGCCGCGACGGGCGTGTGCTCTTCCCGGTCATGCCGTGGCCGTCCTATGCCGTGCTGACCGAAGCCGACGCGCGCGCGATCGCGGTGTACCTGAAGAGCGTGCCGCCGGTGCGCTTCGCGGTTCCGCGGGATACCAAGGCGGGCGAGAAGCCCGAGGCGCCCTACCTCACCGTCGTGACGCCTTAGGGGGTCAGCGGCCTGCAGCCGGGGCGCAGCTCGGCCACCCGTGCATGTAGCCGGTCGGTCTCGAGCAAGGGCGTCCGGATCGCCATGCGCGGCCCTCCTCCTCGTCAGGACCGCGGTCGCGGGCCATAGCGGAACGGCGGCTCTCCCCGCTCGCGCGCACCCAAGTCGGGGGCCGCCCCCGAGAAGCCGTCGTTGATATTGGGCAGGCGCGCGCCGGCGTCGATTGCCCTCGAGCGCGGGTGCAGCGTGAAGTCGGCGGGGGGCTCCCGGAGGGTGGTGTGGCGGCTCGGGATCTCCACCGCGGGCTCGAAGATGGGCTCGGCGAGCAGGACCCCGTGACGCTCGTACGGCGATCCTCCGCGTAACGCGTCCAGGCTCGACCACGTCGCGTCGAACCGGAACGTACCGCCGGGGAACCATCCGTTCCAGTCGAAGTGGCTGTGGCGAATACGACTGTCGAAGATGACCGTCGCGGTTGCTCGGCCCTCCGGCCGTCCCGCGCCCACCACGACGTTGTTATAGACGCGCAGATTCGACACCGTGCCGGAGTATTGATACCAAGCGAGCCCGGCCTTGACGCTCGTGTTGTGCAGGATGAGGACGCCGCTGGGATTGTTGTTGAGCTTGAAGGGGCTGCGCGCCGCGTTGTAGATGACGTTCCGGAACGCATAGACCGGCCCGCCCCAGATGGGCTGGAAGCTGATCCCGTGCGAGACGTTGGTGAACCGGTTCCGGTACGCGCGCACGTTGCGCTCGGCGAGGTCCAGCTCGATCCCGTCGTCGCCGCCCCAGCGCACGTCGTTGCCGAAGAAGTCGACCCCGCGGTTCGGCTCCGCGTACCAGTCACGGCTGATCTCCATCCGCCGCCCCTCGCGGTAGCCGCGGTCCATTCCCAGGGAGTCGCCGAATCCCGAGAGCGTGTTATGGCACACGACGTGACCGCTGCCCCGCAACACGATCCCCTCGAAGTTCCACACGCGTCGCTCGGTGTTGGGCCAGACGACCTCGCGGCCTTCGAGCACGTTGTCACAGATGGTGAGGTTGCGGTTGCGGTGGCCCCGGAGCCGCCCGTCGTCCCCGAGCTCGCCGGCGGCGTTGATGCCGTTGGCCACGCGGCTGACCACGGTACGGCGGATCACGACGCCCTCGGCATCCGCCACGCGCATGCCCCAGACGCCGCCGGCGACGGTGAGGTCCTCCACCGTCACGTGCGAGCCTCGGATGGTGAGGCCGGCGCGCTCGCCCGGCGCGTCGAGCACGACCCGCCGCGCGTCCTCTCCGCGCACGACGATCGGGTTCTCGCGCGTACCGCTCCGCTCGATCGCCACCGCGCCCGCGTACTGCCCGGGCGCAAGGGTGATGACGTCTCCCGGCTGCGCGCCTGCCAGCGCCGCTCGTAGCG
>JBKPDT010000333.1:0-6378 GCA_046728035.1 Candidatus Methylomirabilota bacterium
GCCTCGATGAACGCTGCCTTGGCCGCCTCGGCCTTGGCGATGTGGCCGAGCGCCGAATGGGCCACCGCCTGGGCGTAGAGCATCATCGCGGTGGTCGAGCAGTAGAGGTCCCGGTCACGGGGCAGCTCCTGGGCGATGATCTCGTGCCACTTGCCGAAGCGCACCAGCACGTGCTGCTTCATCGGCAGGTAGCCTTCGACGAAATCGGCCATCGGCGGTGAGGGAATGCGCAGGAGCGCCTCGGGCGTGGTGTCGATTAGCTCCTGCGCCGCCTCCATGGCCGGCCCGTACTGGCCGAGGAACATGGCCCCGTAGACCGCGAAATGATAGTCGTGGGTGCGATAGAGCGCGTAGACGTTCAGCGCCCCCTCGCGGGCCAGGAACTTGCGGTCGACGGCGATCGCCTTCTGGTTGTACACCAGCACGTCGCGGTAGTGGCCGCAGAGCACGTCGATATGGGTCGGCATGTGGATCAGGTGCCCGGCATCCGGCACC
Source organism: Candidatus Methylomirabilota bacterium (assembly GCA_046728035.1). Lineage (GTDB taxonomy): Bacteria > Methylomirabilota > Methylomirabilia > Rokubacteriales > CSP1-6 > DASRWT01. The sequence goes on from JBKPDT010000333.1 coordinate 496, forward strand.
AGGTCGCGCAGCCGGTCGCCCGCCCGCAGCGCGCGCTGCGGGAAGGGCGACATCTCCATCAGGTGGACGTAGAGATGGAGGAGCCCCGGATGGTTCCACGAGGCGGGGATGTCGCGGAAGGCGCGCTCCAGCACGTCGACCGCTTCCGCCGTGCCGGCGCCCTCGGCGATGCCCCCGGTCTTGAGGTCCCACATCTTCCAGGGCGTCAGGTTCAGGATCGACTCGGCGAAAACGTGGCGCACCTCGAGATCATCGCGGTTGGCGCGAAACACCTCGCGCATGGCATCCGCATAGGCGGCGTCCCACGGCGATTGATCCTCGATGGCCTCGCGCTGGGGATAGCGCGCGGGCAGGGCGCGGATCAGCGCCTGCTCGACCGGGCTGGCGCCGCCTGCCTGCGCCAGGGCGCTCTGCATCGCGTCATAGGCCATGGCGAGCGCGGCGGCCTTGCCGGCCGGATCGTAGAGGTGCCAAGGCAGGTTGTAGTTCGGCCCGGCCGCGTAGGAGATACCCCAATGCGCGATGGCGCAGCGGGGGTCGAGGTCCAGCACCTTCTTGAAACAGGCGATCGCCTCGCCGTGGTTGAAACCATAGAGCCAGTTGAGGCCCCGGTCGAACCAGAGCTGGGCGTCGGGCACGGCGGTCGTGACCTTTCGGGTGTACGAGCCGAGGTCGTAGTAGTCCATCTGATCCTCCATCGCGGCGGGAGTGGCGCCGACGCTCCGGCTCCCTGGGGCGTTCCGGCCCGGCCGATTATGCCACGGGACTCGTTTCCCTAGTCCCAGCAGTCTCCGGCCTCGACGTCTGATCGTCGCCGACTGACCATAGCTCACCGCTGCTCCTGAGGGAGCCATCCTTCACGACGGCCTTCCGGCCGGACGCCCGCGACCGCGAAGAGCCGCCATGCGCCCGGCAGTCCCTTGAGGTCGTGCAGTCCTCGGTCCCTGAACTCAATCCCCGAGCCGGCTACGAGGTCCTTCACGGTGCTGGAAACCAGGATCTCTCCCGGAGCGGCGATGGCCGTTACCCGGGCGGCGGTGTGGACGGCGATGCCGCCGACACGATGTCCGCCCTCGCGCAGCTCGATCTCCCCGGCGTGCAATCCGGCACGGATGTCGATCGCGAGCGCGCGGATCGAGTCCTGGATCGCCCCGGCCGCGCGGATAGCGCGCCCCGGTCGATCGAACGTGGCCAGGACTCCATCCCCGGTGGACTCGATCAGCCGCCCCTGGAACCGCGCGACTTGGTCTCGAGTGATCTCGTCGTGAGCCTCGAGTACTGCCTTCCACCGACGGTCGCCCATGGAGGTGGCCCGGTCGGTCGAGCCCACGATATCGGTGAACAGCACGGTGGCAAGGACGCGATCGGGCACGGACCCGCCAGGGACACCACTCAGGAACTCTTCGATGCGGTCAAGGATCTCGCCGGCATGCTCGGTCACAAGGGTACCGTCCGTCCCCGGTAGCTCGACGAGCCTCGCGTCCGGGATGTGCTCGGCAAGGTAGCGAGCATGCCCCCTCGTGACGAGCGGGTATCCGGTCCGGCTGAGCACGAGAGTCGGGCAGTGAATGAGGGGCAAGACATGCCGGACGTCGGCCGAGAGGACATTACGAAGCTGGGCCGCGGCTTCGCGGGGTCGCGCCGCCGCCCGCAGATAGCGCCCATACCGTTGCCGGAAGCCTTCGTCCTGGCTACGGCTCGGTGCGGCAATCGAGACGAACCCTTCCGTGCCCCAGAGTTCCTCGACCATGTGGAGAAGCTGCTCGGCCACCTCGGGGGCAAAGCCGTGGGGGTAGTCTTCGGCGCGCACGTACCTCGCCGCGGTGTGAGCGAGGACGAGGGCCGCCGTCCGCTCGGGATAGGTGGCGGCGAACAGCATGGCCATCGGTCCGCCGTCGAGCCAGGCCATGATGGCCGCGCGCTCGGAACCGACAGCGTCGAAGACGACCCGCATGTCGTCGGCCCACTGTTCCCAGGTGGGAAGATGGTCGGATGGCACCGGGTCCGAGACACCGGTTCCTCGCCGATCGAAGAGGATCAGACGACTGAACGATGCCAGGCGGTGGAGGAAGTACTCGTTCAGCGGCTCCTCCCACCGAAGATCGATGTGAGAGGACATGCCAGTCAGGAAGACCAAGTCGATGGGGCCCTCCCCGAGGACCTGGTATCCGATCCGGTCATTCCCGAGCTTGACGAACTTCGTCGTGGGTCGCACCGCTCAGGGGTCCTCGCCTACAGTGGGCACCGGGTAGGGGGATCTCGGAGTCCCCTTACACTCTACTCCTTTCGCTCCTTCCCACGGCCGCGGTGGGGGATGCCGAAGATCTCCGCCGGGGCTTCCGTGAGGCCGGGGCACCCGGGCGCGCCGGTCCCGTCGAAACCACCGCCGAACGTCAACGCGGCTAACAGTCGTCGCATCGTGCTGCGGATCATAAGCGATCTTGGCGGCGAACCATATCCAGCCCGCAACCATGCGCCAGGTGACCTATTAGTGCTGCCTGCCGGCGCGGGGTGTGTCGGGTCGCAGGTCAGGTGAGACAATGGCGAGGGGTTCGCAGAGGTAACACCTGCTGGGTCACTTCGCTTAGGATCGGCAGATACAGAGCCTGCGCGATTGGTTGCCCGCTGAGCCACGCTCGCCGCTGCCGAAAGGATGCTCATGGACTATGTAGAGTTCGACCGCGAGCCGCCTGACAACTTGACGACGATGGTCATGGCGTTTGGGGGATGGATCGATGCCGGCCGGGCGGCGACGGGCGCCTTGCGCCACCTGGCCCGGGACCTCCGGGCCGCGCCGTTGGCCCGGATAAACGCGGAAGAGTTCTTCGTGTTCACCCAGGAACGGCCCGAGGTGCGCTTGAGGGGGGATGGGGGCCGCGACATCCAGTGGCCGCGGAGCGAGTTCTCTGCTTGGCATCGAGGGGATGGCAGAGACGGCCTCCTTCTGTTTTGCGGCCCGGAGCCACATCTGAGGTGGCAGACCTACGCGAGGGCGTTCCTCGATGTGGCCGAGCGCTGTGGAGTGAGGCGGATCGTCTCGCTCGGAGCGCTCTTGGCAAGCGCTCCCCATACACGGCCGACACGTGTCACGGCCCGCTGCACCGATCCCGCTGCGCGGTCGTTGCTCGAAGCCTGGGGTATCTATCGCCCTCCGACCTACGAGGGCCCGACCGGCATTTCCTCGGTCGTCCTGGACGCGGCGGAGCGACGGGAAATGCAGCATGTCGGCTTCATGGGACAGGCGCCACACTATCTGCCCGACTCCGAGAATCCGGCGGCAATCGAAACCCTGGTGACCTACGTGGCCCGTCTGCTCGACCTGCGGCCAGACATGTCCCACTTCGCCGAGGCGATCCACGCCTTCCGCACTGAGTGCGATCGGGCGGTGGCTCGCGACCGCGCCACCCGAGAGCACGTGCGGAAGCTGGAACAAGAGTACGACGCGGCGGCGAGCGAAGAGCAGCAGCCGCTGCCTGGCGGAGAGATCGACTCGGCGAAGCTGATGCAAGAGCTTGAGGACTTCCTGCGGAAGCAGCGCGAGGGCGGCACGGGCGCCTGACGGCGTTGACGATCCGGGCCTACTGGTCCACTTGGCGCTTCAGTCGAGTCCCCCCATCTGGCAGACGATTCGCCACTCGGCCTCCGTCACCGGCTGGACCGACAAGCGCGAGATCCTGACCAGTGCCATGCGGGCGAGGCGTGGGTTCGCCTTGATCCGGTCGAGACCGACCGGGGTCGGAAGCGCCCGCACCGCGGCGACGTCGACGGCGCGCCAGGCGGGGTCGGTCGAATCCGGATGCGCTTCCGCGATCACCCTGACGATGCCGACGACCGCGCGCTCCTTGCCGGTGTGGTAGAAGAAGGCGCGCTCGCCCTTCTTCATGGCGCGCAGGTGGTTCTGGGCCGAGAAGTTGCGGATGCCTGTCCACTCGGCCCCGTCCCGCCCTTTCGCGACCTGCTCGGTCCACGACCAATCGTCGGGCTCGGACTTCAGGAGCCAATATGCCATCAGGGATGCGGCCCCCACGGGGCCGCGGTCAGGAGCTTGACCTCCTGGGACGCGACCAGGGGACGGAATTTCACGGCGAAGCCCTCGACGAAATCCTTGTTCGCGAAGACCGACGCCCAGTGCGCGCGACGGTCGGCGTCGTCGTCGAACTTCCAGAGATGGACGAGCTGGTTGATCATGCCCGTATCGGCCTGGAAATAGCCGATCAACTTCTTGTCCTGTCCGCCCTTCTGGAGGGCCGGGTAACCGAACTCCGTATACAGCTTGACTGCCTCGGCCATCTTGCCGACATGGAGCGTGTAGGTCCGCATTTCATAGACCGTCATGGTGGTCCTCCGGACTCCTCGTGGAGGTATTCGTTTGCCGGCCGCAGCGCGTTCTGCTCAACGGTGGCTCCCGCAGTCACGGGATAGCCGTACGCGCCGGCACGGATGGACCGTAGCGTTAGTCGTTCCTATGTGCTGCCATGCGGGCGAGTTGACGAATCAGGGCGATTGCGAGTTCTGGATTTGCGCGGATCATGCTCTCGAGACGATGAGCCGGGATCACGAGGAGGGTGACATGCTCCACTGCGATAGCGGTGACCGAGTGGGGAGCATCGCGGAACAAGGCCACCTCACCCAGCAAGTCGCCCTTTACGAGAGTGTTCAGGACCCGCTCCTCTCCATTAATCCGGCGCCGCGCCTCGACCGCACCCTCATGGACCAAGTAGGCTTCGCTCTGTGAGTCATCGCCTTCCCGGAAGATTACATCTCCGGGCTCGAATGTCTTAGTTGGTATGTCTTCGATCTGCTCAGCCACGGGCCACCTCTGGAAGATGATGATACCGCCGTTCGCGACTATCCTTCCGATGATCGGCGCGATGCTCCTCCACACACCACGAATGGAGGTGAAGTCAGAGGCGGCCGATTCAGGCTGGCCCCCCGGCACGGCCCGGGCTTTTAGCTTGGGCGTTACTCGGTGGCTCGAGTGATCACGACGGACTCATCAGACCCGGCTGCTGCCCGCCCCAGGAGCAAGTCTACCCCGTCGTGAGAACGACCCGGAATCGTGCCTTGCCGCTCATCATGCGTTCGTAGGCCTCGGCGGCCCGCTCCAGCGGGAAGACTTCCGTCATCGGACGCACGCCGCTCAGCACGCTGAAGGCCAGCGTGTCCTCGGAATCGACCGAGGTGCCGGCCGGCCAGCCCACGATGGAGCGGCGGGCAAGGATGAGCCCGACGGCCGGCACCTCGAGCGGCTCGGCCGGAACACCGACGATGACGAGCCTGCCATCGACGCCGAGGCCGCCCAGCACGGCGCTCATCGCCGGGCCGCTGGTAACAGTGGCAAGGATGACCCGGGCTCCCCCCATCTTGGTCAGCACTGCCGCTGCGTCCTGCGCCTGGCTGTCGATGTAGTGCTGGGCGCCGAGCTTTCGAGCCAGCGCTTCCTTGTCGGCGCCCCGCGCGATGGCCACGGTCCTGAATCCCATCTTCGCCGCGAACTGAACCCCCAGATGGCCCAGTCCGCCCACGCCCAGCACCGCGACGGTGTCGCCGGGGCGGGCGCCGCTGTTCCGCAGCGCGTTGAAGGTGGTGACGCCCGCACACATCAGCGGTGCGGCCTCGACCGCCGAGAGCCCGTCCGGGATTCGCGCGAGCGCCGCGGCGGGGGCGATCATGTAGTCGGCGTAGCCGCCGTCGTACGAGATCCCGGGTGTCTGTGGAGCGATCTGGCAGGTCAGGAAGTCCCCGCGCCGGCAAGAATTGCAGTATCCACAGTGCCCCCCGTGCCAGCCGACTCCGACCCGCTGGCCGGCTTTCCAGGCGGCAACGCCCGGGCCGACCGCGTCGACGACGCCGGCGACCTCGTGTCCGGGCGCCCGTGGGAAC
>JBKPDT010000334.1:0-8099 GCA_046728035.1 Candidatus Methylomirabilota bacterium
GTCGGTGCTCCCCGCCCCCACGACCTCGAGGGCGTTGTAGATCGCGGGCAGCTTGCCCGGCTCGAACTCCACGTCCACCACCGGTCCGATCACCTGGACGATCTTGCCCGTGTTCATGTCCTCTCCTTACGCCTCGGTCGCTTGGCGCAGGGCTTCGGCGCCTCCGACGATGTCGAGCAGCTCCTTCGTGATGCGCTCCTGACGCGCCTTGTTGTACTGGATGGTCAGGACGCCGATCATCTCCTTGGCATTCTTGGAAGCGGCTTCCATGGCCGTCATCCGGGCGCCGAACTCCCCCGCCACCGACTCCATGAGTGCGCGGTACACCTGGGTGGTCACGTGGCGCGGGAGGAGCGAGGCCAGGATGGCGTCCGGTCCCGGCTCGAAGATGTATTCCCCAGTGGCGCTCTCGTCCCCCGCGGCCTCCGCCTCGATGGGCAGGAGCTGCTGGCGCGTCACCCGCTGGACCGCGACTGAGCGAAACTCGTTGTAGATGAGCTGGACCTCGTCCGCGTCGCCGGCGAGGTAGTCGGCCATCAGCTGCCCCGCCAGCTCCTGGGCGTGCGAGTAGGCGAGCCGGTCGAAGAACCCCAGCATCTCCGACTTCACCGTCCACTGGCGCCGCCGATAGAAGTCGCGCGCCTTCTTTCCGACCACCACCAGGGTCAGATCCACGTTGCCGGCCTCGCGGATGTAGGTGAGCGAGGCGCGGAGCACGTTGGAGTTGAACGCGCCGCAGAGCCCCTTGTCGGCGGTGATGACGACCAGCCGCTTGCGGCCCCCCGTGCGGCGGATCAACAGCGGGTGACCGTCGTCCCCCACCCGGCCCACCAGGCTGCCGAGCAGCTGGCCCATCTTCTGCGCGTAGGGCCGCGCGCCGATGATGCGCTCCTGGGCGCGGCGGAGTTTGGACGCGGCGACGAGCTTCATCGCCTTGGTGATCTTCTGGGTGGATTCGACCGAGCGAATCCGCCGCTTGATGTCGCGGAGGGTGGCCATCGGAAACCCTCGGGCTAGGCTGCCTTGATCCCGCGCGCCGCCACGAACTCCGCCTTGGCCTCGCTCACTGTCTTGGTGAGGGCCTCGCGCAGCTCGTCGGATAGCTCCTTCTTGTTGGCGACCTCGGCGAGGAGCGGCGCCTGCCGTCGCTCCATCCAGGGCAGGAAGAACTCCTCGAAGCTCCGCACCTGGTCCACCGGTAGGTCGTCGAGCAGACCCTGGGTCCCCGCGAAGATGATAACGATCTGCTTCTCGACCGGAAGGGGCGAGTACTGCCCTTGCTTGAGGAGCTCGACCATCCGCTGACCACGCGCGAGCTGCTGCAACGTGGCCTTGTCCAGGTCGGAGCCGAACTGGGCGAACGCGGCGAGCTCGCGATACTGGGCGAGGTCGAGGCGGAGCTTGCCCGCGATCTGGCGCATGGCCTTGATCTGGGCGGAGCCGCCGACGCGGGAGACCGAGAGACCGACGTTCACCGCGGGGCGGATGCCGGAGAAGAAGAGATCCGACTCGAGGTAGATCTGTCCGTCGGTGATCGAGATGACATTCGTCGGGATGTACGCGGACACGTCGCCGAGCTGGGTCTCGATGATGGGCAGCGCGGTGAGCGACCCGCCGCCGAGCTCGTCGTTCAGCTTGGCCGCGCGCTCGAGCAGTCGCGAGTGGAGGTAGAACACGTCGCCGGGGTACGCCTCGCGCCCGGGTGGCCGGCGCAGGAGCAGCGAGAGCTGCCGGTAGGCCGTCGCGTGCTTCGAGAGATCGTCGTAGATGCACAGGGCATGGCGCTTGGTGTCGCGGAAGTACTCGCCCATCGCGCAGCCCGCGTAGGGCGCGAGGTACTGGAGCGGCGCGGACTCGGAGGCGGAGGCGACCACCACGGTGGTATAGGCCATGGCGCCCGAGTCCTCCAGGACCTTCACGACCTGGGCCACCGTGGAGCGCTTCTGTCCCACCGCGACGTAGAAGCAGTACACCCCCTGCCCCTTCTGGTTGATGATCGTGTCCACGCCGATGGCGGTCTTGCCGGTGCCCCGGTCCCCGATGATGAGCTCACGCTGCCCGCGGCCGATGGGGATCATGGCGTCGATGGCCTTGACTCCGGTCTGGAGGGGCTCCTTCACGCCGCGGCGATCGACCACGCCCGGCGCGTAGCGCTCGAGGGTCCGGGTCTCGGTGGTGTCGATCGGCCCCTTGCCGTCGATGGGCTGGCCGAGGGCGTTGACGACGCGGCCGACGAGGGCCTCGCCCACCGGAACCTGGGCGATGCGCTTGGTCCGGGTGACGGGATCGCCCTCCTTGATCTTGGTGTCGTCGCCGAGGAGCACCGCGCCCACGTTGTCCGCCTCGAGGTTGAGGACGAGCCCGTAGACACCGCCGGGAAACTCCAGGAGCTCGCCGGAGAGCGCCTTCTCCAGGCCGTAGATGCGGGCGATCCCGTCGCCCACCTCGATCACCCGCCCGGCTTCCTTGAGGTCGATCTCGGCCTCGAAGCCCTGCAGCTGACGCTTGATGATCTCGCTGATCTCTTCCGCCTTGATCATGTGCTATCCCCTTGCGAGGCGCTCGCGCATCCGCGCCAGCTGCCCGTCGAGACTGCCGTCCAGGATGAGGCTACCCACCTGGGCGATGAAGCCGCCCAGGAGCGAGGAGTCCACGGCTTCCTCGACGAGCACCTGCTTGCCGAGCGCGCGCCCGAGTCGCGTGGCAAGCTGGGCCTTCTCGTCGTCGGAGAAGGCCACCGACGTCCGCACCTCGGCGCGGACGCGGCCGAGCTGCTCGTCCACGAGCGCGCGATACGCCGCGACCAGCTCCGGCAGATGGTCGATGCGCCCGCGGGCGGCGATGAGGCCGATCGTCTTTTGCACCGTGGCGCCGCAGCCCGCGCGTCTGGCGACCTCGGTGGCGATCGTCTGCCGCTCCGCCGGCTTGATCCACGGGCGCTGGAGCGTCGCCGCCAGCTCCGGGCTCGTGGCGAGCGCGGCCGCGAACTGCTCGAGCTCGCGGCCGGCCGCCTCCGCGTTGCCCGCCTCGCCCGCGATGGAGAAGAGCGCCTTCGCGTAGCGCCCCGCCGTCCCCTGCCGGGACTTCATTCAGTTGACCCGGTCGACGCGGGAAAGGGCTTCCTGGACGATCCGATGGTGGTCCTCGTCACGCAGGCTCTTCTTGATGAGCCGCTCCGCGATCTGGACCGCGAGGTCGCCGACCTCCTGCCGGAGCTGCTGGCGCGCGCGGCGGATGTCCTGCTCCATCTCGGCCTTGGCCGTCTGCACGAGCCGGCCCGCTTCCGCACGCGCGGCCTCCACGAGACGCCGCTGCTCTTCGGCCGCTTCCTTGAGCGCGGTGGCGCGGATGGCCTGCGCCTCACCGAGGGCGGCCTGGATCTGAGCGGCGTGCGCCTGGCGCTGGCGCTCGGCCTCCGCGCGGGCGGCCTGGGCCTCCTCCAGGGACTTCCTGATGGCCTGGGTCCGCTCCTCCATCTTGGCCACGAGCGGCTTGTAGAGCAGCTTCCAGAGGATGAAGAGGAGAACGAGGAAGTTGATCACCTGGATGATGAGCGACTTGTCCAGGTTGATCAGGCCGCCTTCGTGTCCGCCCCCCTCCGCGGCCAGCGCGCGCGACACGAGGACAAGGACGGCGAGGGCGACAAGCCCGAGCGTGCGGCGCATGGCGGTGGCTCCGGCGGTTCGACGTTGTGAAATTAGGGACAAACGCTAGACAAGTATCACGGGGTCGCGAAAACTGTCAAGGGCTTTCCCGGTCGTTCCGGGCGATGACGCCGCCGCCCACAACGAGGTCACCCTGATAGAAAACGACCGACTGACCGGGGGTGACGGCCCGCTGCGAGTGCGCGAACCGAACCTCGGCGAGGTAACGGCCCCCGGCGGCCGGCCGGGGCGGATAGAGCGTGGCGGCAACCGGCGCCTGACTATGGCGGATCTTCGCCTCCACGGCGAGGGGCGCGTCGAGCACGGCGACGGAGATGAGATTGACCTGCTCGGCCCAGAGCCGATCGGCCTCGAGCGCCTCGGCCGGCCCGACGATGACGGCGTTCCGCTCCGGATCCAGCGCCGTGACGTAGAGGCTCCGTCCCGCCGACAGGCCGAGGCCGCGACGCTGGCCCACGGTGAAGTCGGCAAGCCCACCGTGCCGGCCGAGCTGTCTCCCCTGCCCGTCCACGATGGGCCCCGAGCGAAACGCGTCGGGAATCCGCCGGCGCAAGAAGCCGCGATAGTCATGATCCGGGATGAAGCAGATCTCCTGGCTCTCGGGGGTCGTGGCCGTGGCCAGCCCGAGCGAGCGCGCCCTGGCCCGCACCTCGTCCTTGGTCAGGCCGCCCACCGGAAAGCGCGCCGCCTCGAGTTGATCCTGGGTGAGCGGCCAGAGGAAGTCCGACTGGTCCTTCCGCGCATCGCGGCCGCGCCAGAGGAGGAATCGGCCCGACCCGGCGTCGCGCGTGATGCGCGCGTAGTGCCCCGTCGCCACCGCCGCCGCGTCCCACGCGCGGGCTCGGGCGAGCAGCGAGCCGAACTTCACCTGGCGGTTGCATGCCACGCACGGCACGGGCGTGCGACCGGCGGCGTACTCGCTGACGAAGGGCGCGATCACCGCCTGGTCGAATTCACGCTCGCTGTTGAGGAGGTAGTAAGGGATCCCGAGCTGGCGGGCCACCGCCCTCGCGTCATCGACCGCTTCGGGCGAGCAGCACGAGCCGAAGCGCTGCGTCCCCGCCTCCGGCTCACGCCAGGGCCACACGCGTAGGGTAACGCCCACGACGTCGAAACCCTGCTCGACGAGCAGCGCGGCGGCGACCGACGAATCGACACCGCCGCTCATGCCTACGATCAATCGTTCCTTCACCGCGACTGCCTTCGTGAGAGCCGACGGCATCAGCGCCGCGCGGTCAGGATCTCGGTGAGGCGGTCCAGATCGTCGCGCGACGCATAGACGATCTCGATCCGGCCATGCCGCTCGTTTCCGACGAGCCGTACACGAGTGGCCAGCGATTCGCGAAACGCGTCCTCGAGGGCAGTGAGCTCGGGCGAGCGCCGCGTGGGACGGCGAGGCTGGATCGCGCGCTTCTTCTGGACGCCTTCCTCGGTTGCGCGGACCGACCACGAGTGGGCGAGGATCTCTTCCCTCAACCGGAGCTGCTCGGCCGGAGAGCTCAGCGAGAGCAGGGCGCGCGCGTGCCCCATCGTGAGCCGGCCGCTCCGAAGATCCGCCTGGATTGGCTCCGGCAGCCTGAGCAGCCGAAGGCAGTTGGAGATCGTGCTCCGATCCTTGCTCACGCGCTCGGCGAGTTCTTCCTGGGTCCATGCAAACTCGGCGAGCAGCCGCTGATACGCCTCCGCTTCTTCGATCGGGTTGAGGTCTTCGCGGAGAAGATTCTCGACGAGCGCGAGCTCAAGGCTCTCGGCGTCGGAGACATCGCGGACCACCGCCGGGATCTGCGCCAGACCGGCAAGCTTAGCAGCCCGCCAGCGCCGCTCTCCGACGATGAGCTGGTAGCCGGGGCTCACTTTGCGCACAACCACCGGCTGGATGACGCCGGACTTCCGTAGCGACCCCGCGAGTTCATGTAAAGAATTGATATCAAAGTCTTTTCTTGGTTGCTTGGGATTCGGGGTGATCGCATCGACCGAGATCTCCAGAACGCCCGCGGCCTCGGGAGGCGCCGAAGCGTCGAGAGAAGGAGGAAGCAAGGCTCCGAGGCCGCGACCCAGCCCGTGACGATTAGCCATGTGCGAGCACCTCTCTGGTCAGCTCAAGATAGGCGATGGATCCTGACGACCTCAGGTCGTAGAGGAAGACGGGGCGCCCATGACTGGGAGCCTCGGTAAGGCGGACATTCCTGGGTATCACCGTTGAGAAGGTCTGGCCGCCGAGATGCTGATGAACCTCGGACTTGACCTGGGTGGCCAGGCTGGTGCGGCCGTCGAACATGGTGAACAGGATTCCTTCGATCTCCAACCTCGGGTTCAAGCGCTCGCGCACCATGTTGATGGTCCGCATGAGTTGCGCCAGCCCTTCCATGGCGTAGTATTCACACTGCAGTGGAATGAGCACGGAGTCCGCCGCCGTGAGGGCATTTAGAGTCAAGAGCCCGAGCGATGGCGGGCAATCGACGACAACGAAGTCGAGCTGATCCCGAGACGCCTCGAGAGCACTCTCGAGGCGATGCTCTCGCTCCGGGAGGCTCACGAGCTCGATCTCGGCCCCTACCAGGTCCATTTCGGAAGGGACCACGCCCAGAAAGGGAAGCTCAGTGGGGGCGGTAGCCTGGCTCAGGGGCAATCCGTCGAGAAGGACGTTGTAGACGGTCTGCCGAGGCTCAGCCTTGTTCAGGCCCAGCCCGGTGGTCGCGTTCCCCTGTGGATCGAGATCCACCAGGACGGTGCGCCGTTCGGCGAGCGCCAATCCAGCGGCCAGGTTCACCGCCGTGGTGGTCTTTCCGACTCCGCCCTTCTGGTTGACAACTGCTATGACCCTCGCCACGCTGTCCCCCTGTTCCACGTGAAACAGATCCGACTACGTTTCACGTGGAACAATACTCCAGAAGCGTGGGCGCTAGCAAGAATCGCGCGCGGCGAGCATGAACATCCGTTCCAGCCCCAGCTTCGGAAACCGTATGGTCTTCCATGCGCCGCCGGGCGGGGGCGGAGGAGGAGCCTTCCCGGCGGGCGGCCCAGAGATCGCCACCTTGCCTCCAAGCATCAGATATGCCCGACATATTTGCAGAAATCCTGCTGTCGGTGTGATGCCTCTTACGACTACCATATCGAACTTCCCTTTAAACTCCGTATCTTGGACAATCTCCTCAGCGCGCCCTTCGACGACCATCAGGCCCTCGAGCGCCAGTTCTCGACGGACGGTCGAAAGGAAGGAAATCCGCTTCTGGCGTGCCTCGATAACGGTGAGATCGATTCCGTCGTCCACGATGCGGAGCGGCAGCCCCGGAATTCCCGCGCCCGATCCGATGTCCACGAGGCGAACCGGGCGAGGCGGAAGCTCGGGCAGGAATAGCAGCGAGTCGAGGAAGAGCCGGCGGACGATCTCGCGCGGCTCCCTCAGCCCCGTGAGATCGTGGACGCGGTTCCACTGGACGAGCAACTCGAGATACCGCGCGAAGCGACGACGATCCTCGGGCGTGGCGGGGCGCCCGGCCAGGATGGGGAGGGCGGCAAGCAACTCGGCGAGCGGATCGCCGGCGGATCCCCTTCGGGTCACGCCTTCTTGGCGGCTCGAGCGGGAACCTTGGCCGTCTTGCTGCCCCTGTCCATGTAGTACTGCTGCGCGATCTGCAGCACGTTCGACAAGGTCCAGTACAGCACCAGGCCGGACGGAAGGTTGAGAAACATGAACGTGAACACGATCGGCATCATGAGCATGATCTTGGCCTGGCGCGGGTCGCCCATGACCGGGGTCATCTTCTGCTGAACGAACATCGACACGCCCATGAGAAGTGGGAGAACATAGGTCGGATCGTAGTCGGCGAGGTTGCAGATCCACAGATCCTTGTCGCCAAGCAGAGGCAGCCATCTCGGCGCGCGCCCGAAGCAGATGAACGGGGCATTCTGGATCTCCGCCGCGACGGATAGCGCGACGTAGAGGGCGTAGAAGACGGGAATCTGCACGATCATGGGCAAACACCCGCCGAGCGGATTCACGCCGTACTGCCGATAGAGCGCCATCGTCTCTTGCTGTAGCTTCGCCGCGTCGTTCTTGTACTTGGCGCGAAGCTGGTTCACCTGGGGCTGGATGGCCTGCATGGCCTTCATCGACTTCATGCTCTTCACGGTGAGCGGGAAGAAGATCGCCTTCACGATCACCGTGAGCAGGATGATCGCGACGCCGTAATTGCCGGTCCACGTGAAGAATAGGTGCAGGAGCCACAGGAGGGGGACGGTGACCCACTCCATCGGAAGACCACCGTAGTGTTGGGGCAGGGGGAACCCGCCAAAATAAATGGCCTTTTCGAGGCCGACTCCGAACGCCTTGAGCCGGTCGTAGTCCTTTGGCCCCACGTACAGAAGAAGAGTTCCCTCCCAGGCTTGACCCGGCTGTAGCGTGGGAAGGGTCGCGCGCACACCCACGGTGGC
>JBKPDT010000335.1:0-8163 GCA_046728035.1 Candidatus Methylomirabilota bacterium
CCCGGCGCGGGCACATTGCCGATGGCAGTTTCCGTCGCCTGGCCCCGACCCTCGATGCGCTCGAGGATCCACTTGAGCACACGCACGTTCTCGCTATAGCCCGGCCAGAGGTACTTGCCGTCGGCGCCGCGGCGGAACCAGTTCACGCGGAAGATCTTCGGCGGCTTCTTGAGTCGGCGGCCCATGCCGAGCCAGTGCTGGAAGTAATCGGCCATGTTGTAACCGCAGAAGGGAATCATCGCCATGGGGTCGCGTCGCACCACGCCCACCTGGCCGGTGATGGCCGCGGTGGTCTCGGTGCCCATGGCCGAGCCGAGGAAGACCCCGTGGTCCCAGTCGAAGGCCTCGAAGACCAGCGGCACCACCTGCGCGCGCCGCGAGCCGAAGATGAACCCCGAGATTGGCACGCCCTCGGGATCCTCCCAGTTGGGCGCGATGGACGGGCACTGCGAGGCGAGCACGGTGAAGCGCGAGTTGGGATGCGCGGCGGGTCCGCCGCCCGGCTGCCAGGCCTTGCCCTGCCAGTCGAGCGTCCCCGCCGGCGCCGGCGTCTCCATGCCCTCCCACCAGGGCTCGCGATCCGGCGTCATCGCGACGTTGGTGAAGATGGTGTTGGAGCGCACCATGGCCATGCCGTTGGGATTCGTCTTGGGCGAGGTGTTCGGAGCCACCCCGAAGAAGCCCCGCTCGGGATTGACGGCGCGGAGCTGGCCCTGCTTGTCGACGTGGATCCAGGCGATGTCGTCGCCCACCGTCCAGCAGCGGTAGCCGGGCAGCCGCGAGATCACCATGGCGAGGTTGGTCTTGCCGGAGGCGCTGGGCATGGCGCCGCCGAGATAGGTGACCTTGCCGGTCGGATCCTCCACGCCGAGGATGAACATGTGCTCGGCGAGCCAGCCTTCCTGGCGCGCTTGGGCGGAGGCGATGCGCAGGGCGTGGCACTTCTTGCCCAGCAGGGCGTTGCCGCCGTAGCCCGACCCCACGCTCCAGATGAGCTTTTCCTCGGGGAAGTGGAGGATGAAGCGGCGGTCCGGGGAGAGATCGCCGAGCGAGTGAAGTCCCGGGACGAAGTCGTCGTCGGCGCGCATGTGCTCGAGGGCCACCGCGCCCACGCGGGTCATGATCTGCATGCTCGCGGTGGCGTAGGCGCTGTCCGACACCATCACGCCGACGCGGCTCATCGACGAGCCGGCGGGTCCCATGAGATAGGGGATCACGTACATGGTGCGGCCGCGCATGCTCCCACGGAAGAGACCGCCCACCCGCGCCTTCGCCTCACCGGGGTCCATCCAGTTATTGGTTGGCCCCGCGTCTTCCTTCTCGCGTGAGCAGATGAAGGTGAGCTGCTCGGTGCGGGCGACGTCGCTGGGATGGCTGCGGTGGAGATAACAGTTCGGGTACGTGCGCGGGTTGAGGGGCACCAGGGTGCCGTCACCGAGCATCTGGCCCACGAGGCGGTCGTATTCGGCCTTGGAGCCGTCGCACCACACGACCTCGGCGGGATTGGTGAGGCCGGCGACTTCGTCCACCCATTTTTCGGCGACACTCGTCCTGGCCATCGGTGCCCTCGCGGTGTCAGGGATGGGGGGCCTGAATTCTTCGGATCGACCGTACTCTAGCAGAATTCAAGGCGGAACCGGGCGGCGAACTTCTCCTGGTAGCCGCTCCGCCGCCCCGGCCACGCGATGGCATGCGGCCGAGGCGGGGCGCGCAAGGGATCAGGCGGGCTCGCGCCCCTCGTAGCGTGCGAGCTTGCTGCGCAGCGTCTTCGGCGTGATGCCCAGGATGTCGGCCGCGCGCGTCTTGTTGCCCTCATAGCGGGCGAGGGTGCGAAGGAGAAGGTCCCGCTCGGCGTCGTCGAGCTTGGTGCCCACCGGGATCACCACGGCGTCGTCGCTCGGGGGAGCGTCTGCCGGCGCGGCCGTGCGCGGCGCCGACGCGAGGGGCACCAGCTCCCGCGTGACGATGTCGCCGGGGCAGGCCACCGCGGCCCGCTCGATGGCGTTGCGCAGCTCCCGCACGTTGCCGGGCCACGTCCACTGCATGAGGAGCTGGAGGGCGGCCTCGTCCACGCCCTTCACGCGCTTGTCGTACTTGGCGTTGAACTCCTCGACGAAGGCCTCGACGAGGAGCGGGATGTCCTCCTTGCGCTGTCGCAGCGGCGGCATGGCGACCGAGAAGACGTTGAGGCGGTAGAAGAGGTCTTCGCGGAAGGTGCCGTCCTTCACCGCCTTCATGGGATCCTTGTTGGTCGCGGCGATGATGCGCACGTCCACCGTCAGCTCGCCCTTGGCGCCCAGCCGCCGCACCGTGCCCTCCTGGAGGATGCGCAGGTATTTGGCCTGTAGCGCGGGACTCATCTCCACGATCTCGTCGAGGAAGATGGTGCCCTTGTCGGCGAGCTCGAAATAGCCCGCCCGCCGCTCGAGCGCTCCGGTGAACGCTCCCTTCTCGTGTCCGAACAGCTCGCTCTCCAGCAGTGTTTCGGGAATGGCCGAGCAGTTGACGGCGACGAACGGCGCCTTGCGCCGGGAGGACATCTCGTGGAGCGTGCGGGCGACCAGCTCTTTCCCGGTCCCACTCTCGCCGGAGATGAGGACGGGCGCGCCGGTGGGCGCCGCCATCTCGATGAGGTGGTAGATCTCCTGCATCGAGCGGCTGGTGCCCAGCAGACTGCCGAGCCCGCGTGATTCCTTGAGCTGGCGGCGGAGGAGCGTCACCTCGCGCACCATCTCCGATTTCTCGAGGGCCTTCTCGATGAGCGGTCGGAGGCGGCGCGTCTCCACCGGCTTGGTGATGTAGTCGTAGACCCCGCGCTTCATCGCGGTGACCGCGGTGTCCACAGTCGCATGGCCGGTGAGGATGATGACGGCGGCGGACGGGCAGTCCTGCTGGAGCGCCCCCGCGAGGGCCAGGCCGTCCATCCCGGACATGACGAGGTCGGCGACGACCAGGTCCGGCCGGAATGCGAGGGCACGGTGGAAGGCCTCCTCCCCGTCGCGTGCTTGTTCGACCTCGTAACCCCAGCCGGTCAGCAGTGTGGCAAGCCCTTCGAGGGTGTCAGCATCGTCGTCGGCCACAAGTATTCTGTTTGCCATGGCCGCGTGAAGGTTGCAATCACCGTGCAAATTCTACCCAGTCGAAAAGTCAAGGACTTCCGTGACGCTTCAGAGCTGGGCCGGGTAGGTATTACCGTGTAAGGCGGGAGTGTGAGCGCGGCGGCGGACGCGTCCGATCGCACCGCCGCGCTCGTCATGCGCCGGGGCTCGCGTTGCCCCGGCGCTCATTGTCCTGCTACCACTCCGCTCGCACGCTCACGAACGCATCCGGGGCGAGGGCCGCGTCGACTCCGCCCCGGGATCGGCCGAGCGATCGAGGAACTGATCGAGCTCGCGCTCCGCACGGTCCTTCGCCCAGCCGTAGCGCTCCTGAAGGACCCCGGCCAGCTTGTCGTATTGCCCGGCGACGCGATCGAGATCGTCGTCGGTGAGCTTGCCCCACGTCTCCTTGAGGCTGCCCTTCATCTGCTTCCACTTCCCGGCAAGAACGTCGCGGTTCATATCTTCCTCCTTGGCTTCTTCATTTACGGTTCAGGGATAGAGGCAGCAAGGGGCATGCCGCGTGCGGAAGCTCGGACAAGTTCGCGTGGACACTCGGATTCGGTCCAGTGCGTGGCGGACTCTCGCGAATGGCGAGGCAGGACCTACCGGGTAAGGCACTCCTCTTGCAGCCCAAGCCGTAGCGAGAGACAACCCATGGAGGTGTGAGACATGAAGTCGAGCATGGTCGTCGGGATCGTTCTCATCGTCCTTGGCGTGGTGGCGCTCGGGTACGAGGGTATCTCCTACACCACGCGAGAGAAGGTGGTCGACATCGGGCCCCTTCAGGCGAGCGTGGAGAAGAAGAAAACGATCCCGCTCTCACCGGTGCTCGGCGGGGCGGCGCTGCTGGGCGGCATCGTGCTGGTTATCGCGGGCTCGCGGCGCGCCTGAAGGAGGTGCCGGCGGCTACTTGACGCTGGGCTCGCGCGGCGCCGACGGCCCGCGTCCGTTCAACACACCATTCAAGATATCCACGAGGGTGAAGGGCTCCACCGGCTTCGGCACGTGGACCTGATACCCGGCGGCCAGGATCTTCGCCGCGTCCTCCTCGCTCGCGTAGGCGGTGAGTGCCACCGCGGGGGTGCGGTCGCGCCCACGCGCCGCCTCGAGCCGCCGGACCCGCCCGATGAGGCTCACCCCGTCCTCACCCGGCATGCCGATATCGGAGACGAGGATGTCGGGCCACTCGCGCTCGATCTGGCGCATGGCCTCGCTCACCGAGCTGGCGGTCACGACCCTGGCGCCCGCCCAGGAGAGACTCATCGCCGAGGCCTCGCGGGCGTCGGCGTCGTCGTCCACGAAGAGCACGCGGACGCCGGCGAGGGCGGCGGCGAGCTCGGCCGGCTCGGGCCGGAAGTCGGGGCCGGCCGGCTCCCCCTCCGCGCGGTGGGCCAGCGGCAGCGTCACCGTCATCGTGGCGCCCTGTCCCTCCCCTTGGCTGTCCGCCTTGATGGTGCCGCCGTGCAGCTCTACCAGCTGGCGGACGATGGCCAGCCCCAGGCCCAGACCGCCCTGCGGCCGCGTGGTGCTGCTGTCCCCCTGGCGGAAGCGGTCGAAGATGCGCGGCAGGAGAGCGGAGCTGATGCCCTGCCCGGTGTCGCGCACGCGGAGCTCGGCCTGCCCGGCGCGCCGCCGCAGGAAGATCTCGATCCGCCCCCCCGGCGGGGTGAACTTGAGGGAGTTGGTGAGGAGGTTCCAGAGCACCTGCTGGAGCCGGGTGGCGTCGCCCATCACCGGCCCCACGTCGGGGTCGAGGGCGCGGGCCAGGGTCAGCCCCTTGTCCTCGGCGGGCGCGCGCAGCGTCTCGACCGCCGACTCGATCACCGATCGGAGATCGAGCGGCCGGAGCTCGAGACGGAGCTTGCCGGAGGCGATACGGGAGATGTCGAGGAGATCGTCGATGAGCTGGGCCTGCAGCGCGGCGTTCCGGTCGATGGTGTCGATGGCCTTGGCGACCGTGTCGGGGTCGTGCGGCTGCTGGCGCAGCACGCCCGCCCACAGGCGGAGGGAGTTGAGCGGGGTGCGCAGCTCGTGCGACAGCGTCGCGAGGAAGTCGTCCTTGGCCTGATTGGCTTTCTCCGCCTCGGCGCGCGCGAGCCGTTCCCGCGCCAGGAGCGCGGCCCGCTCTGCCTCCACCGTCTTGCGGTCGGTGATCTCGGTCACCACCGCGAGCGCCGAGCCGGGCAGCCCGAGCTCGCGGATGCGCGAGATGGACACGCTCGCCCACACCACCGCCCCCCCCGGCCGCACGTAGCGGGTCTCGAAGGTGCGGCTGCGCCCGGTTGCGGTGAGCTCCACGAGCGTCTGCCGGAACGCCCGCGCGTCGTCGCGATGAAGGATGTCCTCCATGTGGCAGGCGAGGACCTCGTCGCGGGGGCGTCCGACGATCTCGCAGAACCGGTCGTTGACGAAGGTGAGCCGGCCCCGCAGGTCGGACTGCACGATGCCGGCGGTCGCCTGATGCACGATGGCGGAGAGACGCTCCTCCCGATCCCGCAAGATGCGCTCCGCGTCAGCGCGCTGAGCCCCCGCGTCGAGCAGTGCTTCCGCCATGGCGTGCACCTCGGCGACGGACGAGGGCGCATGCTTGGTGAGCCGGCCCGAGCAGAGATCATGGGCGGAGGCGGCGAGCGCCTGGATCGGCCCGGTGATGCGCCGGCCCAGGATGGTCGCCACGAGGATCGCGAGGAGGAGGAATCCCAGCCCGCCCGTGGCGACTGCGCCCACCGAGCGCCAGAAGGGCCGGTCGACCACCGCGCCCGGCACCGCGACGACGGAGGTCCATCCGCTCACGTTCGCGCGCGCCACCGTGTAATAGACCGGTCGCCCGCGGGAGTCGGAGCCGAGCGACCAGGGGGGACCGGAGGGCGTGACGGGCGAGGCCACCGGGAAGGGCGACGGCTTGCCCACGAAGTCCGCGTGCCCCTCGCTCCGCGCGAGGATCCGGCCGTGCGGGTCCACGACCACGCCGATGCGCTCACCGGTGAGCTTCTGCTCGACGAGGATGTCGCGAATGTTCCCTGGCGAGATCATCGCGCTCAGCACGTAGAGGAGCCGCACGTCCTGGAAGACGGGCACGCGGACGGCGAAGTACGCGTCGGCAGGAGTGGGGCCGACCTGGAGCGGGCCCACCGCGGGCAGGCCGCTGGAGACGGCGCGGACGAAGCTCTCGCGGTCGTCCTGCACGACGGCGCCGGGGCGATCCCCCGGTGGGCGCAGCGTATTGACGACCTCGCGGCCCGTCGGATCGGTCAGGATCACTGCGAGCCAGTGGTTTTGCGCCGCCACGCGGCGCCGGGCGTCCTCGTGAAACCGGACGAGGTCCCCCGCCTGGAGGTTCTGTGACGTGCCCAGGATGTTGAGCGCGCCGATGGTGGCCGAGACCTCGCGGTCGAGGGTGTTCGCGACCGCGCGCGCCGTATCGGCGACCTCACGCTCGACGCCGGCGCGGCGCTCGCCGGACACGCTCAACGTGAGCCAGGCGGTGAAGATCACCATCGGGAGCAGGGCCGCGACCACGAGCGCGATCAGGTACGCGCGCACCGAGGCGCGCCGCTCGAGCAGACCACGAACCCCCGACCCCGCCGTAGGCGCGGGCCGCCGCGCGCCGTCGGCACGGACGGCGTCCTCGCCGCCCATGCCTTCAGGCACGCTCAACGCGAGGCGCCTGCCTCGTCTTCCGCGGTGTTCTCACCCGGCGTGTTCTCACCGATCCATTGCTGGGCGACCCGCACGCCAGTGTCTCGGGCGTCCGACTCGGTCGGAAAGTCCGAGGACGGGACGGGAACGGGCATCGTGCTCTCCCCCGTCGGCGTGGCGTGGACGACGGTCGCGACGACCGCCCAACTTCCACTGGGTCGCTGCTCGGTGGTGACCACGATGTCGTAGCCCGGGTGCTCTGAAGCGACGATATAACGTTGTGTCATGACAGACGTTCTGGCTGCAAGGGACGTGCCGCGGCGGGAGGCGCCCGCGGGCTGGCGAACGACGGAGGGAAAGGGTGGTTCGAGGCCACGAGAGACGAAAATCCATACCAGCAGGTAAGTCCTACCGAGTACGACCGTGTAAATCTGACGACCACAGGTCCCGGGCCGGCCGCGGCCTGCTGCTCAGGTGGTCGCGTCGTCCTCGATACCCTTGCCCTTGGGAAGGCGCTGCCGGAGTGTCCAGTAGCGCGCCCAGGGATCGGTGCGTAGCCCCGCGAGCCGCTGCGGCACGTTCGCCACGGTGAAGTGGTCCGACGTCACGCGCGGTGAGAGCTCTTCCCACGTGAGCGGCACCGATACCGGCGCGCCCGCCCGCGCGCGCGTCGACAAGGCCGCGACGGTCGTCGCGGCGCGGCGGTTGCGTAGGTAGTCGACATAGATCCGCCCTGGACGGGCGGCCTTCGACACGCTGGCGGTGAAGTGGTCCGGCTCGCGGCGCGCGAGGGCCTCCGCCACCGCGCGGGTGAAGGCGCCGGTCTCGTCCCACGCCGCGGAAGGCGTCAGCGGCGCTACCACGTGAAGCCCCTTGCCGCCGCTGGTCTTCACGAAGCTCTCGAGGCCCACGCGCTCCAGCATGCGGCGGACGAGCCGGGCCGCCTCGATCACCCGTGCCCAGGTCACGCCGGGCCCGGGATCGAGATCGAGCACGATCCGATCCGGTTGCTCGAGATGGGCGGTGGTCGCGTTCCACGTGTGTATCTCGAGGATGCCCATCTGCACCACGCTGATCAGGGCGGGGAGGGTCTCCACGACGAGGGAGTCGCCCTTCTGTCCGGGAATCTTCACACGCCGCAGTGCGCCCGCCGCCGCGCCGGGGCCGGCGTGGCGTTGATAGAAGCACTGCCCCTCGATCCCGTCGGGGCAGCGGACGAGCGTGGTGGGCCGGTCCTTCAGATGAGGCAGGATCCAGTCCACGACGGACTCGTAGTAGCGCGCGAGATCATGCTTGGTGATGCGCGGCCGCGGGTAGAAGACCCGGTCCGCGTGCGTGAGGCGTACGCCCGCCACCGCGCCGTCGCCCTCCGCGCGCTGCGCGCGCGCGGGTGCGCGGGCGGGCCGCGGCGGGGCGTCGGAGT
>JBKPDT010000336.1:0-18711 GCA_046728035.1 Candidatus Methylomirabilota bacterium
GAGCTGGCCGGGCTCGGCCTTCTGTGGGAGGCGCGCGATGCCGAGCGAGGGGAGGCCTGCTTCCGCGAGGCTCTCGCGCGCGGGATCGGCGGCGCCGGGCGCGCGCGTCTCCTCGCGCGGCTGGCCTGGCGGGAGAAGCGCCGCGCGCGCTGGAGTGAGGCGCGGGCGCTCAGGGACGAGCTCGCCCGCGCGCAGCGGGTCTTCGATCCGCGTCCGTGGGAGGAGATGGCCAAGATCGATGAGCACCGGCTCCGTGACTGGAGCGCGGCGCAGGCCATCGTGCGCGAGGCGCTGGCGCGCGCCGCGGCCGATCGAGCCTCCGAGTCGATCTGCGCCGTACTCGGCCACCGGCTCCAGCGTCTGGAGCGGCGGCTGGCCCGCCGCGCGGTCTAGTCCGAGGGCGGGGCGCCCGCGGGGAAGGCCACCACGTGGAGCACCTGCGCCTCGGCGCGGACGCGGGTGCCCGTGGGGAACATCGACGCGGACGGCTGGGAGGAGTGCACCCGGTGCCCCGAGGGGAGCCGGATGCAGTAGAGCGTCTCCGAGCCCCGGAAGAAGCGGCGGATGATCACCCCCGTGCCGTCTGCCTGGGGCACGAAGCCGATGTCGTCGGGCCGGATCATCACCTCGACCGGGGTGCCCGAGAGGAGCCCGTCACGGTTGACGAAGACCCCGAGCTCCGTGACGATGCCCTCGGCGGTCACGAGGCCGGGCAGGAAGTCGGCGGCGCCCACGAACTCGGCGACGAACTGGGTGGCGGGGCGGTGGTAGACGTCCTCGGGGGAGGCGAACTGCTCGATGCGGCCCCGGTGAAGCACCCCCACGCGGTCGGCGAGGGTGAACGCCTCCTCCTGGTCGTGCGTGACGAACACCGCGGTCGTCCCCGTGTTGCGCAGGATGGCCTCGACGTCATCGCGCATCTGCGCGCGGAGGTCGGCATCGAGGTTCGAGAACGGCTCATCGAGCAGGAGCAACGCGGGCGCCGGCGCCAGCGCCCGCGCCACCGCCACCCGCTGCTGCTGGCCGCCCGAGAGCTCGTGCGGGTAGCGCCCGCCGAACCCCCCCAGCCCCACCAGGTCGAGCACGTCGCCGATCCGCGCCCGGCGCGCCGGGCGATCCAGGCGGTCCAGGCCGAAGCCCACGTTGTCGTCGACGGCGAGGTGCGGGAACAGCGCGTAGTCCTGAAATACGATGCCGATGCCACGCGCCTCAGGCGGCACGAGCCGGCCGGGGCTGGCCACGATCTCGCCCCGGAGGCTCACCGTGCCGGCGTCGGGCGCCTCGAAGCCGGCGATGAGCCGTAGGGTCGTGGTCTTCCCGCAGCCGGAGGGGCCGAGGAGGGCGACGATCTCGCCCTCCTCCACCGACAGGCAGAGCCCGTCCACCGCGGGCGGCTGGTCCGCGGCGAAGCGCTTCGAGACCTCGGCCAGGGTCAGGAGGTTCACGGGGCTCAGCGGCGCCCGAGGACTTCCGGGTTCACGGGGGTGGGCGGCGCCTTGCCCTCGAGCACCGCCAGACAGTTATCGACGGCCAGACGCGCCATCTCGATCCGGGTCGCGTGCGAGGCGCTGGCGATGTGGGGCGCCAGGACGACGTTGCTCAGGCCGATCAGACCGGGGTGCACCTTCGGCTCCTCCTCGAAGACGTCCAGCCCCGCCCCCGCGATCCAGCCTTCCTTGAGCGCCTGAACGAGGGCCGCCTCGTCGACCACGGGTCCCCGCGCGGCATTGATCAGATAGGCGGTCTTCTTCATGGTCCGGAGCGACTGGGCATTGATGAGATGGCGCGTCTCGGGCAGCAGCGGGGTATGAAGCGACACGAAGTCCGACTCGCGCAACAGGGTGGCCAGGTCCACCCGCGTCGCCCGCAGCTCGGCCTCCACGGTCGGGGGCGCCTCCACCGCGTCCTGGTAGAGGACGCGCATTCCGAAGCCGAGCGCGCGCCGGGCCACCGCCCGACCTATCCGTCCGAAGCCGACCACTCCCAGCGTCTTGCCGTGAACGTCGCCACCCAGGAAGAGCATGTACTCCCACTGGAGGAACTTCCCGTCGCGGACGTAGCGGTCACCCTCGGCGAGGCGGCGTGCCGTCGCCATGAGCAGCGTCCAGGCGAAGTCCGCGGTCGTTTCGGTGAGGACGTCGGGGGTATTGGTCACCACCACGCCTGCCTTGGTGGCCGCCGCGACATCGATATTGTTGTATCCCACGGCCACGTTGGCGACGACCCGGAGGTCGGGACAGGCGACGAGCACGTCGGCGTCGATGGTGTCGGTGATGAGGCAGACCAGCCCCCGTCGGTTCTGTAGCCGTGCCTTGAGATCGGGCTTGGACAGAGGCCGATCGCCCGTATGGACATCCACGTCGGCGCGGCTCTTCGCGAACGTGATCACCTCGTCGGGGAGCAGCCGGGACATCAATATCGAGGAGCGAGCGCCAGGTTGGGCCACGGCTGCCTCCGTGATAAATACGTGAAATATAACTACTCTGTTCCACTTGACAGGATCGGGATCGCCGCTATACTAGCAGTCGCACTCGATGAGTGCTAACCGATTCGGCGGCCGTGGAAGGCCGCCAGGCCAAACATCTTACCTAGTAGGAGGCGCCTTCACCATGAAAGTTCGTCCGTTGCACGACCGCATCCTCGTCAAGCGCATCGAGGAGGGGGAAGTCCGGAAGGGCGGCATCATCATCCCCGACACCGCCAAGGAGAAGCCCCAAGAGGGCAAGGTGGTTGCCGTCGGGAACGGCAAGGTGACGGAGGAGGGCAAGAAGATCCCCCTCGACGTCAAGGCCGGCGACAAGATCCTCTTCGGCAAGTACTCGGGCTCCGAGGTCAAGGTCGATGACGAGGAGTACCTGATCCTGCGCGAGGAGGACGTGCTCGCGATCATCGAGTAACGCGGCGGGCGATCCTCGACCCGACGGCCACCAACCCGACCGCGCCCCAGGGGCCGGTCCAATCCAAGCAAACGAACAGGAGATACAGAGATGCCGAAGCAGGTCATGTTCAGCGATGAGGGGCGCGCCGCGCTCCTCCGGGGGGTCAACGTCCTCTCGGCCGCAGTCAAGGCGACGATGGGCCCCAAGGGCCGCAACGTCGTCATCGACAAGAAGTTCGGCAGCCCCACGATCACCAAGGACGGCGTCACCGTCGCCAAGGAGATCGAGCTCAAGGACAACTACGAGGACATGGGCGCCCAGATGATCAAGGAAGTGGCGTCCAAGACGTCCGACATCGCCGGTGATGGCACGACGACGGCGACCGTGCTCGCCCAGTCCATCTTCCGCGAGGGTCTCAAGAACGTCACCGCCGGGGCCAATCCCATGGGCCTCAAGCGGGGCATCGACGCCGCGGTGGAATCGGTCACCGAGGAGCTGAAGAAGCTCTCGAAGTCGACCAAGGACAAGAAGGAGATCGCCCAGGTCGCCACCATCGCGTCGAACAACGACAAGACGATCGGCAACCTGATCGCCGAGGCGATGGAGAAGGTGGGTAAGGACGGCGTCATCACGGTGGAGGAGTCGAAGTCGGCCGAGACCGTGCTCGACGTGGTCGAGGGCATGCAGTTCGACCGCGGGTACCTCTCCCCCTACTTCGTGACCGACTCCGAGCGGATGGAGTGCGTGCTCGAGGACGCCCTCATCCTCATCCACGAGAAGAAGATCAGCGTGATGAAGGACATGCTCCCGCTGCTCGAGCAGGTGGCGCGGTCGGGCAAGCCCTTCCTCGTGATCGCCGAGGACGTCGAGGGGGAGGCTCTCGCCACCCTCGTGGTCAACAAGCTCCGCGGGACCCTGCATTGCTGCGCGGTGAAGGCGCCCGGCTTCGGTGACCGGCGGAAGGCCATGCTGGAGGACATCGCGATCCTCACCGGTGGCAAGGCCATCACCGAGGATCTCGGCATCAAGCTCGAGAACATCAAGCTCGAGGATCTCGGCAAGGCCAAGAAGATCGTGGTGGACAAGGACAACACGACCATCGTCGAGGGGGCCGGCAAGTCGTCGGCGATCGAGGGTCGCATCAAGCAGATCCGGGCGCAGATCGATGAGACCACCTCGGACTACGATCGCGAGAAGCTCCAGGAGCGGCTCGCCAAGCTGGCGGGCGGCGTGGCGGTGGTCAAGGTCGGGGCCGCCACCGAGACCGCGATGAAGGAGAAGAAGGCGCGGGTCGAGGACGCGCTGAACGCGACCCGGGCCGCGGTGGAAGAGGGCATCGTGCCGGGCGGTGGCGTGGCGCTGCTGCGGGCGTCCAAGGCCATCGAGAAGCTCAAGCTCGAGGGTGACGAGAAGGTGGGCGCCAACATCGTGAAGCGGGCGCTCGAGGAGCCCATCCGGCAGATCGTCGAGAACGCCGGCCTCGAGGGGAGCGTGGTGGTCGAGAAGGTGAAGGCGGAGACCGTCGCCACCCGCGGCTTCGACGCCGAGAGCCTGGAGTACGTGGACATGATCCAGGCGGGCATCATCGACCCCACCAAGGTCGAGCGGATTGCGCTGCAGAATGCGGCGTCGGTCGCCGGACTGTTGCTGACGACGGAGGCGCTGGTGACCGACCTGCCGGAGGAAAAGCCGGCGGCGGCCCCGCCGATGCCGCACGGCGACTTCTAGGCCGGCGCGTCCAAGAAGACAAGAAGACGGCCTCGGCCCGGTAGGGCCGGGGCCGTGTCTCGTTTCGTCGACGTCTTGACCGGCTCCCGCCAGGTTGCCTAAACTCATGCTGTCTGGTAGGGTTAACTGCTTTTGCGGCAGGAACCGAGCGTGGAGGGGGTGACGCAACTGTATCCGTACGAGATTCTAGTGATCTTCGATCCGCGTCCGACCGATGAGGAGGTGGCGGCGCTGCTCACCCGCCTGCAGGAAAACCTGAAAGGGCTCGGCGCCGAGATCGGCAAGGTTGAGAACTGGGGCAAGCGCCGACTCACCTACGACATTCGGAAGCAGCGCGAGGGCACCTACGCGGTGATGGAGTGTTCCGCGGAGCCGGCGGTGGTCAAGGAGTTCGAGCGGCAGCTGAGGCTGAACGAAAACGTGCTCCGCTACATGACGACGCGAGTGCCGGTGCGCAAGCGCCAGCGTTCGGCGCCGAAGGCGGAGGTGACGGTCCCTGAGGAGGCGGTCTGATGGCGAGCCTCAACAAGGTCTTCCTCATCGGGAACCTGACGCGCCCGCCGGAGCTCCGCTACACGCCGAGCGGCACCGCGGTATCCGATCTCCGGCTCGCGGTGAATCGCGGCTACACCACCCAGGGCGGCGAGAAGCGAGAGGAGACGTGCTTCCTCACCGTGGTTGTCTGGGGCAAGCAGGCCGAGACCTGCGGGGAGTACCTGGACAAGGGCAGCCCCATCATGGTGGAAGGGCGGCTGCAGACGCGAGATTGGGAGACGAAGGACGGACAGAAGCGAACCGTCGTCGAGGTGGTCGCCGAGCGCGTGCAGTTCATGGGCCGGACCAAGAGTCCGGTGGCGCCGGGCGCCCCCGCCGAGGGCGGCGAGACAACGCACGAAGGGGACGACGAGGTTCCCTTCTAGGAGGAGCGAGCCATTCCGCCTGCATCCAAGCCAGTCAAACGGCGCCGGTTCGGCCGGCGTAAGGTCTGCAAGTTCTGTGTCGACAAGGTGAGTCTCATCGATTACAAGGACGTCCGGCGGCTGCGCGGCTTCGTCTCCGAGCGCGGCAAGATCACCCCCCGGCGCATCTCCGGCAGCTGCTCCCGGCACCAGCGTCAGCTCACCCGCGCCATCCGGCGTGCGCGCACGGTGGCGCTCGTCCCCTATACGGGCGAGTAGGGCCGGGGAGCGCCTGATGAAGATCATCCTGCTCGACGATGTCCCGAAGCTGGGGCGCCGGGGCGAGGTCCGCGACGTGTCGGACGGCTATGCCCGGAACTTCCTCCTGCCCCACAAGCTCGCCCTCAACGCCACCGCGGCCAACCTCAAGAACCTCGACGCGATCAAGGCCCGCCAGGAGAGCCAGGCCGCCAAAGCCCAGGCCGAGTCGGAGGGCCAGGCCCGGGCGATCGAAGCGCTTTCCTTCACCCAGACCCGGCAGGCCTCCGACGAGGGCAAGCTCTTCGGTTCCGTCGGCAAGGCGGACATCGCCGCCTTTCTCGCCCAGCATGGGATCGAGGTGGAGCGGCGCCGGATCATGCTGGACGAGCCGATCAAGACCCTCGGCGAGGTCAGCGTCCCCATCCGTCTTCCCGCCGACGTCACCGCGCAGCTGAAGGTCTCCGTCAGCCGGGAATAGGCGTGGCCACGCTCGCCGAGCTGCTCACCTCCAAGATCCCCCCGCACAGCCTGGAGGCCGAGCGGGCAGTCCTCGGGGCCATCCTCCTCGAGCGCGAGAGCTTGCCCAAAGCGGTCGAGCTCCTCCGGGCTTCCGACTTCTACAAGGAGGGGCATCGGAAGATCTTCGACACCATGATCATGCTCTTCGAGCGGAACGAGCCGGTGGACCTCGTTACGCTGTCCGAAGAGCTCAAGCGCCAGAACGATCTCGACGGGGTGGGCGGTCCCTCCGCCCTCGCCATGCTCGTCGAGGAGGCGGCCACCGCCGCCCATCTGCTCGCCTACGGAGGGATCGTCCGCGAGAAGGCCCTCCTGCGCGACCTCATCCGCATCTGCACCGAGGTGATCTCCCAGAGCTTCGAGGGCAGCCAGGAGGTCGAGAAGCTCCTCGACGACGCCGAGCGCCTCATCTTCCAGATATCGGAGCGCCGGATGCAGGGCTCGGCGTATCCGGTGCGAGCCATTCTCAAGGACACCTTCGAGCACATCGAGCGGCTCTACGAGAGGAAGGAGCACGTCACCGGGCTCGCCACCGGCTTCGGCAAGCTCGACGAGATGACCTCTGGCTTCCAGGCGAGCGATTTCATCATCATCGCGGGCCGGCCCTCGATGGGGAAGACGGCCTTCGCGCTGAACATCGCCAAGTACGCGGGGGTGGTGGACCATCGGCGCGTGCTCGTCCTGAGCCTCGAGATGTCCAAGGAGCAGCTCGTCCAGCGCCTCCTCTGCGCGGAGGCACGGGTGGACTCGCACAAGGTCCGCACCGGCTATCTGGATCCGCGGGACTGGACCCGGATGACCCATGCCGCGGGCAAGCTGGCGGATGCCCCCATCTACATCGACGATTCACCCGCCCTGTCCGTGCTCGAGGCCCGGGCCAAGGCGCGCCGGATGAAGGCCGAGCACGGGCTGGACCTCATCGTGATCGACTACCTCCAGCTCATGCGAGGGCGAAACCCCGAGAACCGGCAGCAGGAGATCTCCGAGATCTCGCGCTCGCTCAAGGCCCTCGCCAAGGAGCTGTCGGTGCCGGTGGTGGCCCTGTCCCAGCTCTCGCGAGCGGTGGAGGCGCGCCAGTCCAAGGAGCCGCAGCTCTCCGATCTGCGCGAGTCGGGGGCGCTCGAGCAGGACGCCGATCTCATCCTCTTCCTCTACCGGCCCGAGCGCTACGGCCTCGAGTCCCCCGACGGCGACCGGGTGGCCGACGTCATCATCGGCAAGCAGCGCAACGGACCTACCGGCAAAGTGCAGGTGACCTTCATCCCCGAGTACGCATCCTTCGAGAACCTCGCGCCGCCCAGCCGTCAGATCCAGCCGGTCTAGGCTGGCGACAGCGCGGGGCGGCACCCCAGTCGTGTCATGACCAAGGTCGTCATCGTGGGAGCGGGCAAGGGCGGCCGGGCCCTGCTCGAGATGATCGTGGGCGACCCTACTGTCTCGATCGTGGGCGTCGCCGACGCCAACGCGTGGGCCCCCGGGCTGGAGCTGGCCCGGCGCCTCAACATTCCCGTGTCCACGGACTTCCGCGAGATCGTCCAGGATCCCCACCTGGACCTCATCATCGATGTGACGGGCAATCCCCACGTCCACGTGGAGATCGATCGCCTCAAGCCCGCCGCCACCGAGGTGATGGGCGGCGCCAGCGCGAAGTTCATGTGGGATCTCCTCGCGGAGCGCAAGCGGTCGGAGGAGCTCGAGGATCGCTACTCTCTCATGCTACGTGAGCTGCAGCGCCAGGCTGAGGGCGACTTCATCATCGGCCAGAACCCCAAGATGAAGGAGATCGCCGAGCTGATCGCGCGGGTCGCACCCACGCCGACCACCGTGCTCATCCGCGGGGAGTCGGGCACGGGCAAGGAGCTGGTGGCGCGCGCCATCCACCGCTACTCGAATCTCCGCGACAAGCCCCTGGTGACCGTCAACTGCACCGCCCTTACCCCGTCGCTCATGGAGTCCGAGCTCTTCGGCCACAAGCGTGGCGCCTTCACCGGGGCGGTGGCCGACAAGGCCGGACTCGTGGAGAAGGCGGATGGGGGCACGATCTTCCTCGACGAGATCGGCGACATGCCGCCCGAGATGCAGGCGAAGCTCCTGCGCGTGCTGCAGGCGGGCGAGATCAAGGCGGTCGGGGACGCGATCACCCGCAAGGTACGCGTCCGGGTGATCGCCGCCACCAACCGCGATCTCGAGCGCGCGATGGAGGCGGGCGAGTTCCGGGCCGACCTCTTCTACCGCTTCAACACCTTCACGATCACCCTCCCCCGCTTGGGCGAGCGCGCCGAGGACATCCCGGTGCTCGCCTATCACTTCCTGCGCAAGGCGGAAGCCAAGGTCAACAAGAAGGTCGACCGCTTCTCGCAGGAAGCGCTCGACCTCCTCACGCGCTATCCGTGGCCTGGCAACCTGCGCGAGCTGGAGAACGTGATCGAGCGCGCGGTGGTTCTCGCCTCGACCCGCGAGGTCGGTCTCGCCCATCTGCCGCTCTATCTGCAAGAGGGAAGCCCGGTCCGGATAACGACCGAGGAAGGCTTTCTCGACGCGAAGGAGCGGGCGATCCAGCAATTCGAGCGCGAGGCGGTGACTCGCTTCCTCACGGAGGCCAAGGGGAATATCTCACTGGCCGCCAAGCGAGCCCGTATCACTCGCCGCAACTTCCACCGGTTAATCTCGAAATACGCCATTAATACAAAGCTTTACAAGTCTGAGAATCAGAAGGCGCACTAGTGAGTCCTAGACGCCTCACAAGCACTCCAGAGATTATCGCCAAATAAATCAAAAGGATTCCACGGCGGAATGCAAATTCTGCCGCATTGGTGTGTGAACCATCTGACTCATGACCGCGTAACAAGTACCTCCCTGCGGTCAACTCCCCCACGTGAATTCCAGTAGTTAGGCGGCAATTCCTCACTGGAACGCCGCTTGCTCATCCAGGGGCCAACTCATTGTCGAGGAGGCCCAGATGGGAGCGCGTTGCTGCTGCGGTTCCGACGTCCAGCATCACTTCGACCACCTTGGCTGCATCCAGTGTGGGGCGGCCTGCTGCCCCGCCTGCTCTTACGAGCTCGAGTCCGCCTCCTATTGCGGGAGCTGTGCCGAGAGGATTCTCGAGGTGGCCTGGGATCCCTCCACGCGTCCGAGCGCCGCTCTCGCCGGCTAGCCGCCGGCCAAACCAACACTCCACCCGACGGAGGAATGACGAGCATGGAGAACAAGGGCAAGGCATTCCGGCGCCTGCTCCACGATGAGCCCTACCTCTTCACCGGCGGCATTTACTCCCCGCTCGACGCCCAGATCGCCGAGCGGGCCGGCATGAAGTCGATCTATCTCTCGGGATACTCGGTGGCCATGCTCAACGGCTGGCCCGACATGGGCTTCCTCACGCAGACCGAGGTCACCAGGATCGCCTCGATGGTGGCGAGCGCGGTCGAAGTGCCGATCATCGCCGACGCCGACGACGGCTACGGAAACGCGCTGTCCACGATGCGCACGGTGCAGGAGTTCGTGAAGACGGGCGTCGGCGGCATCCATCTCGAGGACCAACGCTTTCCGAAGCGCTGCGGCCACATCGCCGGCAAGACCATCGTGAGCCGCGAGGAGGCGATCGGGAAGTACCGCGCCGCCATCGACGAGCGGAACCGGCTCGACCGGGAGTTCGTCATCATCGCCCGCACCGACGCCTTCGGCGCGGTGGGCGGGAGCATGGAGGAGGCCATCTGGCGCGGCCGGGCGTACGCCGACGCCGGCGTCGATCTCGTGTGGGCGGAGCTGTCCTCGTCCGATCGCGAGCCGGCCATCGATTTCGCGCGCGCCATGCGACAGTCGCATCCCAAGCTCCCGCTGGCCTTCAACTACTCGTCCTCCTTCAAGTGGAACCGCGATCCGAACCCGCTGACGTTCCGCGAGCTGGGCGAGCTCGGCTACAAGTTCATCTTCATCACGCTCTTCGGCGCCCACGCCGCCATGTACTCGGTGTGGAACCACATGCACGAGCTCGTGAAGAACGAGGAACAGGCGCAGTGGAGTCTCGAGCGCCTGAAGGCGGGCCACCCCACCGAGAGCCACCACGTGATGGCGCGTGTCGCCCAGTTCCAGGAGCTCGAGCGTCGGTACATCCCCGGGACGGAGGATCGGCTCAAGGGCTCCGACGGGTTCGGCGAGGGCCACTAGACCGTCGCGCGGCGCGCACGGGGGTTGGGGGGCTTAGCTCCCTCCCTCGACGCGCCGCGCGCGGAGGAGCCGCCGCACGAGCAAGAAGCTGAAGAAGACGAGAGCGGCGAGGAGGACCACGCCTTCCACGTCCGTTCCGAGGTGCCGCAGCCGCTCGACGTACTCGCCCAGCCCGTACCCGATGGCGTAGCCCAACCCCACCACGATCGGCACGTAGCACAGCGCCCCGAGCAGGTTCGCCACGAAGAAGGTGGGGAAGGGCATGCCGAGCGCGCCGGCGAGCGGTCCCGCCATGAAGCGGAGCCCGGGGACGAAGCGCGCGACGAACACGGCGAGGGGACCCCGCCTGGCCACGAACTCCTGCATCATGGTGAGCCGACGGGGATGGCCGAGGAGCCATGCGGCGTGGCGCTCGAGCGCGGCCCGGCCGTAGCGGTGGCCGAGCCAGTAGCCGATGTTGTCGCCGCCCACCGCGCTGACGACGCCGATGACGAGGACGACGGGCAGGTGCAGCTCGCCGCGCCAGCACATGTAGCCGGCGAGGACGAGGATGGTCTCCTCGGGGACGGGCAGGCCGATGTTCCCGAGGATGACCAGGAGGAAGAGGGCCAGGTAGCCCCAGTGGGCGATGAGCTCGACCGGATCCACGATCAGGCCGGACGCCGCCGGATCACGCTCACGTTCCCGTCCTCCTCGAGGATCGCGTAGCGCACGTCGGCGACGGAGGCGACGCCCTCTCGCCGCAGCGCCGCCCGCAGCTCGGGAAGGGTCATGAGCTCGTGCCGGAGGTTATCCATGCAGACGCGGCCGTGCCGCACGAGGATGGTGGGCGCGCTCTCGACGAGGCGCTCGAAGCCCCGGTGCCGGCTCGAGAACCACGCGACCAGCCCATTGACGAGCAGGAGCGCGCCGGCTCCGATGAGGCCGCCCGCCAGGGAATGGTCGTTGCCGATGAGCGCGTTCTGCACGGCGTTGCTGATGACGAGGAGGACCACGAGGTCGAAGGGGGACATCTGCCCGAGCTGGCGCTTCCCGGCCAGACGGAACGAGACGAGGAGGAAGGCGTAGACCGCCACCGTGCGCACGGTCTTCTCGACGATCGAGATGTCTGGAATCAGAATGTCCATCCCCACCTCCTGGCTGCCCGCGTGTCCCGCGGTCTTTCGTGAACGGCCCGGCGGGAATGGACCCGCGGGCCCTAGTTTGACATGCCCCCATCCCGTGAGTAACTCCGTCAATGAGCCGGGCCCCCCGCGTCCTCACCCCGTGGGCCACACGAGAGGAGTTCACGATTCTCCCGGAGCCTTCCGCAGACGACTGAGTCCTCGCCTTGACGATGCGGGCGCTGGAGGCTAGCGTAGGGCCCGCACCGTGAAGATCAACTCGCTCAAGCACTTCTTCGTCGGGAGACCGATCCCGACCGCGCAGGCCCGTCACGAGCGGCTCTCGAAGCGAGCGGCGCTGGCGGTCTTCGCTTCGGACGCGCTGTCCTCGGTCGCCTACGCCACCGAGGAAATCTTGCTTGTCCTCATGGTCGCGGGCACGGGTGCCCTCGTCTATTCCATCCCGATCGGCGTCGCGATCTCGGTGCTCATCGCGATCGTGGTGAGCTCCTACCGCCAGACGATCCGCGCCTACCCCCAGGGCGGTGGCGCCTACATCGTCACCAAGGACAACCTCGGCACGTTGCCGGGCCTCGTCGCCGCGGCCGCGCTCCTCATCGACTACGTGCTGACGGTGGCGGTGAGCGTGGCCGCGGGCATCGCCGCGCTGACCTCCGCGTTCCCTTCACTCTTCGGCTACCGCGTCATCCTCGGCGTCCTCTGCATCGCTGGCATCACCACCGCCAACCTGCGCGGCCTCCGCGAATCGGGCAAGCTTTTCGCCGCGCCGACCTACCTCTTCGTGGTGAGCTTCGCGGGGATGCTCGGCTACGGGTTCGTCCGGTGGATGTTCGGCTGGGAGACGCCGTCGCCGCCCCCGCGGGAGGTGGTCGAGGCGGGGATGCAGAACGCTTCCCTCTTTCTCATCCTGCGCGCCTTCGCCTCGGGATGCACCGCGCTCACCGGGGTGGAGGCGGTGTCGGACGGGGTCGGCGCGTTCAGACCCAACGAGGCGAAGAACGCGCGGACCGTGCTCGTCTGGCTGGGCGCCATCCTCATCACGCTCTTCATGGGTATCACGTTCCTCGCACCCCACTATCGCATCCTGCCGCGCGAGGAAGAGACGGTGGTCTCCCAGCTCGCCCGCCAGATCTTCGGCGGCGGCCTCCTCTATTACGAGATCCAGGCCGTCACCATGCTCATCTTGATCCTTGCCGCCAACACCGCGTTCGCGGACTTTCCCCGCCTCGCCTACTTTCTCGCCCGCGACGGCTTCATCCCGCGGCAATTCGGCACCCGCGGCGACCGCCTCGTCTTCTCGAACGGCATCCTCATCCTCGGCGGGCTGGCTGCCCTCCTCGTTGTGATCTTCGGCGGCGACACCCACGCCCTCATCCCGCTCTACGCGGTGGGAGTCTTCATCTCGTTCACGCTCTCGCAGGCGAGCATGGTGCGCCGCTGGCTGAGACTTCGGGAGGAGGGCTGGTGGTGGCGCTGGTGGCTCAACGCGGTGGGCGCGACGGCGACCGGCCTCGTCATGGTCGTCATCGCCGCGACCAAGTTTACCCACGGCGCCTGGTTGGTGGTGATCCTGATCCCGCTCCTCGTGGCCGCGTTCATCACGGTGCACCGACACTACGCCGACGTGGCCCACCAGCTTTCGATGGAGGGATACGATCCACCCCCGCCCATCCAGAACACCGTGCTCGTCCTTGTCGGCGACCTCCACAAGGGCGTGGTGGCGGCGCTTCGGTACGGGCAGGCGATCTCACCCTCGGTGAAGGGCGTGTACGTGGAGCTCGACCCCGAGAAGACGCGCCGGCTCGAGGAGAAGTGGGGCAAGTGGGGAATGGGGATTCCACTGGTGGTGCTGAACTCGCCCTACCGGTCGCTCCTCACGCCCTTCCTGGACTATCTCGACCACCTGCTCGCGCTCGGCGACAATCACATGGTGACCATCGTCATCCCCGAGTTCATTCCCAGCCGCTGGTGGCAGCACCTCCTCCACAACCAGACCGCGCTGCTCGTCAAGGGCGCGCTGCTCTTCCGCAAGCGGGTCGTCGTAGTCGACGTCCCCTTTCACCTCAAGGCCTGATCGCCCCTCGTCGCTATGCCCCGATGAACCGTGGGGGGCGCCGCTCCGCGAGCGCGCGCACGCCTTCCGCGAAGTCCTGCGTGGCGAAGCACATGAGCTGTGCGTGCACGGTGGACTCCAGCTCGGCGGCGAGGCTCGAGTCGAGGCCCCGGTTCAGGGCGGCCTTGGCGGCGGCGAGGGCCCGCGCGGGGCCCCGCGCGAGCGTGCGGGCGAGGTCGGCGGCGGCGAGCGCGAGGTCGGGCGGCATCACCAGCTTGTTGACGAGGCCGATGCGGAGGGCCTCGGCGGCGTCGATGATGGCCCCGGTCATGACGAGCTCGGTGGCCTTGGCCAGGCCCACGATGCGGGGCAGGAGGAACATCCCCCCCATGGCGGGCACGCAGCCGAGGTTCATCCACACCTCGCCGAAGCGCGCCTTCTCCGACGCCACCCGCAGGTCGCAAGCCACCGCGATCTCGCAGCCCGCCCCCACCGCCGCGCCGTTCACGGCGGCGATCACGGGCTTGTCCATGCCGCGGATGAGACGGGGCACGCGCTGGAACGTCCCGTACACGACCTCCCTGACCTGGTTCGTCGGCATCGTGGGTAGGGCCTGCAGCAAGGCGAGATCGCCGCCTGCCGAGAAGGCCGCCCCCGCCCCGGTGATGACGACCGCCCGTGTGTCGGGGTCGGCGGCCGCTTCCTCGAGTCGGTCGCCGAGAGCTTGCATGGCCTCGAGGGTGAGCGCGTTCATGGCCTCGGGCCGGTTCAAGGTGAGGGTGCGGACGCCGTCGAGCTGGGTGACGAGGAGCTCGCTCATCGGGATCACCTCGCTGGAGAAGGTGGCCCCACCATAGCGCCGCCGTCACCGGCGCGGCAATGGCCGCCGGCCCCGCGCCTCTGGTACACTGACTCGCTGCGATGGAAGCGATTCTCGACGTTCCCGGCCCTCTCGATCTCGCGCGCACGTTCTCGCGCTTCCAGGTCTGGGGGGACGACCCCGTCAACCGTCTGTCCGACGGCGTTTTCCGCCGCGCCGTCCGCGTCGGCGAGCGCTGGCATGGCTACGAGCTCCGCTGGACGGGCGGCCCCGACGACGCGCGCGTCACCGTGGCGGTGCCCGGCGCGCGGAGCCCCCGCGTGCTGGCGGCAGCGATCGCGGAGGCCCGGCGCATCTGCGGCGCGGACCTCGACCTCGAGGCGTTCTACCGCGTGGCCAAGGAGGATCCGGTACTGGGGGACCTCGCCCCGCGCCTCCACGGGCTGCGCCCGACCCTCATGCCCGCGCCTTTCGAGATGCTGGTGGGCGCGATCTGCGCGCAGCAGGTGAACCTCACCTTCGCCTTCTCTCTGCGCGCGGCGCTCGTGCGCCGGTACGGCACCGCGCTCCGTGTGGGTGGGGAGACCGTGTACACCTTCCCGGAGCCGGCCGCGCTCGCGCGGGCCCGGGTGCGGCAGCTCCGCGCGATGAAGTTCAGCAGCCGCAAGGCGGAGTACATCATCGGGCTGGCCCGCCGCATCGACGGGGGCACGCTCGACCTCGTCGCCCTCGCCGCCCGGACCAACGAGGAGATCATCGAGGCGCTCACCGCGATCCGCGGACTGGGCCGGTGGACGGCGGAGTGGTTCCTCGCACGTGGGCTCGGGCGCGGGGATGTGTGCCCCGCCGGCGATCTCGGCGTCCGGAGGGCCTTCGAGCACTTCTACAGCCGGGGCCGCGGGCTCAGCGAGCGAGCGATCCGGCGCCGCGCGGCGCGCTGGGGCGCGCACCAGAACCTGGCCGTGCACTATCTCCTCGCCGGGCAGCGGCTCGTGCGGACGGAGGCGGGAGGTGGAACATGACCATCAAGGGCCTCCTGCCCATCGTGGGGCAGGGCAATCCCGGTGAGCCGAAGGACGTCCACCTCGTGGGCCGCTACGCCATCGGCGTGTCGTGGGCCGACGGGCATTCGAGCATCTATCCCTTCGATCGGCTGCGGCTCGACGATCCCGCCGTGGAGGGCCAGGAGCCGGTGCGCCTCACCGAGGCCATGACCTGGCCGCGGGAGATCAAACGACTGCCCGAGGCGCTGGGCGTCGCATGGTCGGACGGCCACGAAAGCCTGTATCCCTACGGGGTGCTCCGGGGCCTCTGCCGCTGCGCGGGCTGCACGGGAGGTCATTGATGAGCACGGATCAGCCGCTCCTCGATCGCCTCGCTGGCCTCCCGCCGGTGCCGGTATCGGATCTGGTGGCGATCTTCGAGCAGGAGGGGCTCGCCACGGATCCGCTCCTCGCGGGACTGGTCGGCGAGGACGAGGAAGGGCGGCCCGCCGTCCACCCGCTCGTGGCGGCGGTGCTCGAGCACCTCGGCCAGAAACCCGACGCCACCTGCTACGGGGCGCTCCTGGAAGCGCTCACCGGGATCTGGAATGCTGCGGTGCGCGGCGCGGTCGTGACGCGGCTGCGCGCGGCGGGACTGCCGCCCGACGACCTCCTTCTCCGGCTGCAGGCTCTGTCGCCCACCCTGGGCTTCCAGGCCGACAACCGGGAGGTGGCGCGGGCGTGGATGTCCGATCCGACCGCCCAGGACAGCACCCTCGTCCAGCAGTGCATGGTCCGGCTCCTGCTCGCGCTGCGCGGCATGGCGGAGGCGCGCGCGCGGGCCCTCACCGAAACGCCGACGCGGAAGGAGAACGGCTGATGTTCCACCTGCACGAGAAGAACGCGGAGCGGAAGCGCCTGAACGGGCTCGTCGCCGGGAGCGCCATGCGGGTCCCCGCCGCATTCGGGGACGTGGGCAAGCAGGTCTTCGCCGACGGGGCTCTCTCCAAGAAGCACAAGGAGCTCACCGCGCTTGCCGTGGCGATCTCGCAGAACTGCTTTGACTGAATCGAGCACCGCGTGGAGGAGGTCCTCCACCTGGGTGCGAGCGACGCCGAGATTGCCGAGACCATGGACGTGGGCGTGCTGATGGGCGGGACTCTTGCGATCAAGTCCGTACGGCACGCCTTCGCGGTGCTGGACGCCATGAAGAAAGGAGCCTCGTGATGGCCAACATTCCCGACGGGTTCAAGGACGTGCTGACGCAGAAGAAGGCCTTCGCCACCCTCGCCACCGTGGGCGCCGACGGCGGGCCCCAGGTGACACCGGTGTGGTTCGACTGGGACGGCACCCACCTGCGCTTCAACACCGCCAAGGGTCGCGTGAAGGACAAGAACATGCGGCGCACGCCCAAGGTCGCGCTCGTCATCCTGGACCCGGACAACCCCTACCGGTATCTGCAGATCCGGGGCCGCATCGCGGAAACCGTCGAGTCGGGCGCCGACGCCCACATCGACTCGCTCGCCAAGAAGTACATGGGCGTCGACAAGTACCCCTATCGGCAGCCGGGTGAGGTGCGGGTGATCTACAAGGTCGTGCCCGAACGCGTCCAGACCATGGGATAGGGAAGCGCACCGAGGTGATCGCGCTCGAATCCGTCTCCAAGGGATACGGCGGCCAGGCGCTTCTCCGCGACTGCTCGTGGCGCGTCGGGCGCGGGGAGCGGATCGGCCTCGTGGGGCCCAATGGCGCGGGCAAGACCACGGTCTGCCGCATGCTCGCCGGCGTCGAGGAGCCCGACGAGGGCCGCGTGCACCTCGACAGCGGCGTCACCGTGGGCTACCTGCCGCAGGAGGTCACGGGGGGCGACGAGCGCACCGTGCTCGCGGAGGCTCTGTCCGGCTTCGACCAGGTCTGGAAGCTCGAGGCCGAGCTCGAGCGCCTTGCCGACGCCATGGCACAGCCGGACGCCGATCCCGGGCTCACCGATCGCTACGGCGCGATCCAGCACCGCTTCGAGGCCCTCGGCGGCTACCGCCTCGAGGCGGAGGCCAAGCTGATCCTGGGCGGGCTAGGCTTCGCCCCCGCCGGCCTGCACCGGAGCCTTGGGGAGTTCTCCGGCGGCTGGCGGATGCGCGCGGCCCTCGCACGTCTCCTCCTCTTGCGCCCCGACCTCCTGCTCCTCGACGAGCCGACCAACCATCTCGATCTCGAGTCTCTGGGCTGGCTCGAGAGCTTTCTGACCTCGTACGACGGAAGCGTGGTGATCGTTTCCCACGACCGTTACTTCCTCAACCGCATGGTCACTTCGATCGCGGACCTCGCGAACGGCGCCATCGACGTCTACCAGGGTGACTACGACCACTACCTTGTCGAGCGCGAGGCGCGGCGGGCGCTCACCGAGGCGCGGGCGCGCAACCAGGCCAAGCGCATCGAGGAGATCGAGCGGTTCATCGACCGCTTCCGCTACCAGGCGGCCAAGGCGCGGCAGGTGCAGAGCCGCATCAAGATGCTGGAGAAGGTGGAGCGCATCGAGGTGGACGCCGCCGCGCGGCGCATCCACTTCAAGTTCCCGCAGCCGCCACGGACAGGCCGGGTCGTCGAGCGCCTGGTCGGCATGAGCAAGGCGTACGGCGACAACGTGGTCTATGCCGGCGTGGACTTCGCGGCGGAGCGGGGGGAGCGGATCGCCCTGGTCGGCATCAACGGCGCCGGCAAGTCCACCTTGCTCAAGATTCTCGCCGGCGTCCTGCCGTTCGACGCGGGGGAGCGGACGCTGGGCGTCCACGTCGAGGTGCACTACTACGCCCAGCATCAGCTGGATGCCCTCGACCCCGCGCGGACCGTGCTCGAGGAGATCGAGCAAACCGCCCCTGAGGCCACCCACACCAGGCTCCGGACCATTCTGGGCTCGTTCCTCTTCAGCGGCGACGCCGTGGACAAGCGCGTCGCCGTGCTCTCGGGGGGCGAGAAGGCGCGGCTGGCGCTCGCCAAGATGCTGGTGCGGCCGGCCGCGCTCCTGTGCATGGACGAGCCGACCAACCACCTCGACCTCGCCTCCAAGGAGGTGCTGGAGGAGGCGCTCGGCGGCTTCACCGGCACCATCGTCTTCATCTCGCACGACCGGTACTTCATCAACCGCATCGCCACACGGGTGGTCGAGGTCGACCGCGGCCACCTCACCAGCTATCCGGGCGACTACGACGACTATCTCGCCGCGAAGGCGAGGGGCCGCGCGGCGCCGGAGCCGCCGGCAACCCCGCTGCGCCCGGCGGCCG
>JBKPDT010000337.1:0-4022 GCA_046728035.1 Candidatus Methylomirabilota bacterium
CAGTCGAGCCCAACGTTCCGGTCGCGAAGGACGTAGGCGCC
This sequence comes from Candidatus Methylomirabilota bacterium, assembly GCA_046728035.1. Taxonomy (GTDB): domain Bacteria; phylum Methylomirabilota; class Methylomirabilia; order Rokubacteriales; family CSP1-6; genus DASRWT01. Next base: position 42 of record JBKPDT010000337.1, read on the forward strand.
TAGCAGGCTGTTGACGACTTCTCTCGAAGGGACCGATAATCTAGGCACTATGGATACTGCGTTTCCCGGGCGACGCCTCCTGGGACAAATCCTTGTGGGGGCTGACGTTATCTCCCCGGAGACCCTCGAGGAAGCCCTCGCACAAGCAGGTCGAGAGCAGCGGCGTCTCGGGGAGGTGCTGATCGCCCTGGGCGCCGCCACCGCCACCGACGTGTTGCAGGCGGTGGCCGCGCAGCAGGGGCTGCCTTTCCTCTCGGGCGAGGAGTTGCCCTCGACGCCCCCGGCGCTCAAGGACCTCTCCCCCAAGTACCTGCGTCAGTACATGGCCTGTCCGATCGCCCTGGAGGGCTCGGTGCTGACGGTGGCGACGGCGGAGCCGACCAATCCCCTGCTACAGGACGATCTGCAGCAGAGCCTCGGGTTGACGATCAAGCTGTGCGTAGCCCCCGCCCCGGCGGTTCTGGAGGCCATCGAGCGGGCTTACGGGGCCAACACCGCGCTGCAGAAGATCGTCGAGGGTATGGGGCCCACCGGCGGCGACCGCGACGGCGAGTTCGAGGAAGACGTGAATCACCTCCGGGACATGGCGTTCGAGCCGCCGGTGGTGCGGCTGGTCAATATCCTGATCGACGGGGCCCTGGCCGCCGACGCCTCCGACATCCACATCGAGCCCTTCGAGGACAGCCTGCACGTCCGCTACCGCATCGACGGCCTGCTGTACGACCAGGAGGCGCCACCGCGCCGACTCCGGGCCGCGCTCACCTCGCGCATCAAGATCATGGCCGAGATGAATATCGCCGAGCGCCGCCTGCCCCAGGACGGACGGATCCGGGTCACGGCTCACGGCCGACGCGTAGACATCCGCGTTTCCACGGTTCCGACCATCCACGGCGAGTCCATCGTGATGCGGCTGCTGGACCGATCCTCAGTCTTCCTGCCCTTCGATCGCCTCGGCTTCTCGCGCCGCACCGCGGAGACCTTCGAGGGGCTGATCCGGCGAGCGCACGGCATCCTCCTCGTCACCGGCCCCACGGGCTCCGGCAAGACGACCACTCTCTACGCGGCTCTCGACAAGATCAATCGCCCCGACCTCAAGATCATCACGGTCGAGGATCCGGTGGAGTACCAGCTCAAGGGAGTGAATCAGATCCCGGTGAAGCCCAAGATCGGGCTCAGCTTCGCCGCCGGGCTCCGCCACATCGTGCGCCAGGACCCCGATGTGATCATGGTCGGCGAGATCCGAGATCTCGAGACGGCGGAGATCGCCATCCAGGCGGCGCTCACCGGACACCTCGTCTTCTCCACCCTGCACACCAACGACGCGCCCGGCGCGATCACGCGCCTTCAGGACATGGGGTGCGAGCCCTACCTGTTCTCGTCGGTCCTGAACGGCGTGCTCGCCCAGCGGCTGGTCCGGCGGATCTGCGAGGCCTGCCGGATGCCCAAGGCGGCCGACAGCGCCGAGCTGGCCGCCCTGGGCATCGCCGGCACCGGGGCCGAGGAGCTGTTCCACGGCAAGGGCTGCGAGGAGTGTCGGGGCACCGGCTATCGCGGCCGCACCGGCATCTACGAGCTCCTCAAGATCACCGAGGAGGTGCGCAGCCTGATCGTGCGGAAGGCGCCGGCCGGGGAGATCCGACGGCACGCCGTCGCGCACGGGATGCTCACGCTGCGCGAGGACGGCTGGGCCAAGGCGTGCGCGGGAGTGACGACGGTGGCGGAGATCCTGCGGGTCACCCAGGAGGAGACCTAGCGTGACGATCTTCGCGTATCGGGCGGCGGACCGGCGCGGCCAGAGCATCGACGGCGTCATGGAAGCGCCCGACGCGCGAACGGTCGTCGATCGGCTGCAGCGCGACGCCTACTTTCCGATCACGATCGTCCCCCAGGAAGAGCGTCGTCGGGTCCTGGGCCTCGCGTGGCCGGATTGGCGTCGCGGACGAGTCGCCCGCCGCGACATCCTGGCCCTCACCCAGCAGCTCGCGACGCTGCTCGAGGCCGGCATGCCGCTCGACCGCGCGCTGGCTATCCAGGTCGAGCTGGCGCCGAACGCACGTGTTCGCGCGATCATGGGGGATGTGCTGCGCAGTGTGCGCGGCGGCTCGTCGCTCGCCGACGCGCTCGCCAAGCATCATCCCCGACCCTTCTCCCGCCTCTACGTCAACATGGTACGCGCGGGCGAGAAGGGGGGCGTGCTCGAGACCACCCTCCGGAGGCTGGCCGAGTTCCTGGAGGAGTCGCAGGAATTCCGGGACGCGATGGTCTCGGCGGCGATCTACCCGGCGCTGCTCGCCGGCGTGGGCACCGCCGCGGTGATCTTCCTGTTGACGTTTGTCGTCCCGCGCTTCGCGGCCATCTTCGGGGATCTGGATGCGACCCTCCCGCTCCCCACACTCCTCCTGCTTCGGCTGAGCGAGGCGATCCAGCGTCACGGGTGGCTACTGGCCATGGCCGGACTGGCCGCCCTCGTGGCGATCCGGATGGTGCTTTCGACAACCGGCGGCCGACTCCGGGCGGATCGCCTGCTCCTCGGGCTTCCCATCGTCGGCGAAGTCATCGTCAAGGTCGAGATCGCGCGCTTCACCCGCATCCTTGGCACGCTGCTCCGGAGCGGCATCGCCCTCGTCAGCGCCCTCGCCATGGTCACGGAGCTGCTGGCGAACCGCGCGCTCGCTCGCGCGGTCGAGAGCCTGGGCGATGGTGTCCGACGCGGCGCCGGCCTCGCTCAGCCGATAGCCGATGCGGGCGTCTTTCCGACTCTCGCCGTCCACATGGTCCGCGTGGGCGAGGAGACGGGCAGGCTCGAAGAGATGCTCCTTCGGGTCGCCGGAGCCTATGAGGCCGATAGCCGCAAGCTCGTCAAGCGGTTGATCGCTCTCGCCGAGCCCTGCGTCATTCTGGTCATGGGGCTGGTGGTGGGCTTCATCGTCGTCGCCATGCTCCTGGCGATCCTCTCCGTCACCGACATTCCGATCTAGGCCGTGTTGCCGCAACCGAGGACGCACCGTGACGTCAGGGTCCACCGTGCTCGATGATCGCGTCGCCGACGGCCAGCGTGGGTTCACGCTGGTCGAGCTCCTGGTGGTCATTATCATCCTGGGTCTACTCGCCGGACTGGTCGGGCCGCGTCTCTTCGGTCGGGTCGGCCAAAGCAAGCAGGCGACGGCCAAGGCCCAGATCGAGCTGTTCGGAGCCGCCCTCGATCAGTATCGCCTCGATGTCGGAGCGTATCCGCCCGGGGGCGCAGGGCTGTCGGCGCTGGTACAGAGCCCCAACGTGGCCAACTGGAACGGGCCCTATCTCAAGAAGAACTTCGTGCCGCTCGATCCGTGGGGAAAGCCCTACAACTACAAGTGCTGCCCGGGGGACCGCGGCGATTACGACATCTGGACTTACGGGGCCGACGGCGCCCCCGGCGGCGAGGGCGAGAACGCCGACGTCGCGTCGTGGGACGTGAAGTGAGGCCGGCAAGCGGCGGCTACACGCTGATCGAGGTCGTGGTAGTGATGGCCGTGCTCGCCGTCGCCAGCGCGGCGCTGGCCCCCGCCGTCGGCCGGACGGTCGACGGAGTGAGGGTGCGGACGGAGGTGGCGGGAATCGCGTCGTTCCTCCGCTGGGCCCGTGAGCAGGCCGTCACGCGTGGGGAGTCTCACGAGGTGGCGCTCGATCCCGAGGCGCGCGCGCTGCTGTTCCGCCGCGCCGGCGGTGAGTCGGTCGCCGCCGTCGAGACGCGCCGGCAACTTTCGCTCTTGCTCCACGTCGCCCCCGCGCCGGGCCGCCTCCCGCAACGGATCACCTTCATGCCCCAGGGCAGATCGAGCGGCGGGAGCTTCCGGATCGAGGCGGTTGGGCCGCGGGTGTACATCGTCACCGTGAATCCGCTGACCGGGCGCGTGACGACACAGCGGGTCGACTCGTGAGCCGCGGATTTACCCTGCTCGAGGTCCTCGTGGCCATGACCATTCTGGGGCTGGCCCTCGT
>JBKPDT010000338.1:0-3954 GCA_046728035.1 Candidatus Methylomirabilota bacterium
CGCTCTACCAGTCGCTCAACCCCCTCCAGCTCCATCGCGCGCTCGAGCGCGAGCTGGATCGGCTCTGGACCCTCGCCGCCTCCGACCCCCGGCGCCCCGGGGGGAATACCGAGATAGCCACCCCCCTCCCCACGTCGCCTCCTGGAGGCTCCTAGACGATGGCTTCGGTAACCCTGAGTTTTGAGCCGACGAGAACCGGAGGGTAACCCTCAGTTATGAGCTGCGACGGTCACTCCAACTGATCCTGACCCGACATCGGGATGGGGTTGCGGCCTCTGGTACGTGCGGGACAGGGCCGGACAACGTCAAAGGCTGACGCCGAACGTTCCTGGAAGCGGGCGATCCACGGACAACAGGCTCAGCACGCGGTAGAGCAACGGGACGAGTCGTTAGTATCGGACCCACCTTGACACGTCTTAGGGGTGCCACCTAGAGTCGAGCCGGAGAGCTCACCCAGGCCCAGCGGTTCCTCGGAACGAAGTCGCGGCGCGTGTTCGCAGGCACTGGAGGTGCGGTATGAGCCGACGAGAGTTCCTAAGGCTCGGAGGGATTGCGGGGGGAGCACTGACGCTCGGCGGAGTTCGACATCTCGGGCGCGACGTAGCCGCCGCACAGAGCCTGTCGGTGCCGACGGTGGATCGCCTCGTCATGACCAACGTCGTGGACAACATCTACGATGTTTTCGCCAAGGGTGGCAAACTCGACACGATCTCGGTTGAGCGCAGGCCGCTGCTTCGGGGTGAGACTCCGATCCTCGCCGAGCACGGCCTCGCCTATCATCTCGAGTCTGTGCGCGGTGCGGAGCGGCGGGAGATCCTGCTCGACTTCAGCCTAACCGAGAAGAACCTCTTCAATAACTACCAGGCCCTTAAGGTGGATCCGACTGCGGCGGACGCGCTGATCCTCAGCCATGGCCATGCCGACCACTACGGGGCGCTGCCGGACGTCGCCCGTGTCGTCGAGGGCAAGGTCAAACCTGACCTGACCCTCTACGCCGGTGGCGAGGACACGTTCTGCCATAGGATCGTGGCGACCCCAGCCGGAACCTTGCTGGACGGGGGGCAATTGGACCGCCCCGGCCTCGAAGCGCGGGGTCTCAAGGTCGTTCTCGCCAAGCAACCGACCGTCGTGGCCGGCCACGCACTGACCTCCGGCCAGATCCCGCGGCTTACGGACTTCGAGAAGCCGCCGGCCGCGGCCAGGCTGGTCGCAGGACCGATGGACTCGGCGTGCGCTGCCTCGCTCCACTTCCCGCCGGGGACCCTGAAGGTGGAGGCCAAGCCCGGCGAACTCGTCCCGGACAACTTCCAGGCCGAGATTGCCACCGCCTACCACATCAAAGACCGTGGCCTCGTCGTGATCACCTCCTGCGGTCACGCCGGCGTCATCAACTCGGTGCGGCAGGTCCAGAAGACAACCGGCATCGACAAGGTGCACGCCGTGGTCGGAGGGTTCCACCTGGCTCCGGCGCCGGACGAGATCGTCGCAAAGACGGTCGAGGTCTTCAAGGCCATCGATCCCGACTACATCATTCCGATGCACTGCACGGGACTGAACACGATCTTCGCCGTTCAACGCGAGATGCCCAAGAAGCTTGTCATGCCATCGACCGGCACTCGCGTGATCTTCGGCAGTTGAGGGGGGCGCGGCGCGGCATTCTCCGGTCGGTTCTCGACGCCATCGGGGCAGTGACCCGAACGCCTCCGCATAGCTCTGGTCGGCGTAGGGATGCGCGCCACCGATGACCAAGGACTCGACCCGCTCCGGCGCATACTTTGCCAAGCCGAATCCAATCAACCCACCCATTGAGTCTCCAAAGAAGAGCGCCTTAGCCCAACTTCCACGGTCCGGGGAGCGGAATGCTGAAAGTCCGAGAGGTTAGGCGCGCGTTGCGTCACTATCGATCCAGGTCTTGACGGGCTTCATGATCTCGGCGGGGATCTGCAGGACCCGATAGATCTCCCGATGGATCTCGTCTGGGGTGGAGGCTCGGCGGACCTTCAGGATCCGGCCGTCCAGCGCGGGCAGGAGCACGGTCGCGACCTGGTGGGTCGAGAGGTGCTCGCGCAGGGTCGCCCACGAGGTGTGCCAGCCCTGGTCGAGACACCGCTTCTCGATCGCGACGAGCAGATGGTAGGCGAGCACACAGAGGAAGATGTGGGTCTGCACCCGATGCTCGAGGTGGTGGAAGATCGGGCGCTCCATCAACGGGCTCTTCATGGCCCGGAAGGCGGCCTCGACCCGCGTGAGCAGGATGTAGAGACGCCAGATCTCGTCGTCCGCGAGATCGTGTCGATCGGTCTTGAGCAGGTAGGTCCCATCGAGGGTGTTGGCCGCTGTCTTCTTCTCCGTCTGTTCCGCCCAGCTCACCGTGCCCATCGCCGGGTCGTGGGTGATGATGTAGTAGCGCGCCACGCGGGGGTACCGCTCCTTGAGCCGGCCGATCGCCTCCTGCACCTTGCCGGCGTCCCGCAACCGGCCGCGGGTGACGCGCGTCTGGAGTTTGCGGAGATCGGCCAGCAGGCGCTGCTCGTGTGTGTCGCGGATCGCCCGATCCTTCGCCACCCGCGCCTCGCTGCGGCAGAGGATGTGCACCTCGTCGCCGACGGTCTGCCGCTTGATGACCACGCGGGTCTTCTTCTGGCCCGGATTACGTGGCGAGGGGACGCGGACCACCTCCGTCCAGTCGGCCTCGTCGGTGAAGGCATCCTGGTGGGCGCCGCGTTCTGGGTAGCGCGCCGCTACGAGGAGGTAGTGATGGCCGCGCGCCCGGATCTGGGCCAGGTTCTCCGCGAAGGCCATGCCCCGGTCTACGACGACGGTGGCGCCCCCGCGGCGGCCGGTGCGGTCCTCCAGGTGCCGAAGCATCTCGTCCACGGTGGTCCGATCTTGGCGATTGCCGTCGAAGACTTCGTGTGCCTTCGGAAAGCCGTCCCGGTCCAGAACCAACCCGATCACGACCTGCTTACAGTCCGGCCGATGGTCGCGCGAATAGCCACGCCGGGCCTGCGGGTTGTCCGGGCACTGCCCTTCGAAGTACGTCGAGGTCAGGTCGTAGAGATAGAGGGTGTCATCCAGGTTGAACAGCGTGCGCTCCCGCGCGGCCAGCGCCTGCTCGATCCGGGCGCGCTGCGGATGCAGCCGGTCGAGGTTGCGATACAGCGCCTCGTCGCTGAGGGTCGTGAAGTCCGTGCCCAGGATGTCGGCCAGCGCCGTCCGCCGGATCCAGTCCGGCATGGCGTGTTCCGACGCGGGCCACACCAGGCGGTTCAGGGTCATCACCTCGGTCAGGCGCTGCGCGCGCCGACTCAGCCCGGCGGCACCGAGGATCGGGTCCAGCTGCAGCAGGCGCCACATCTGATGCCCCACGTGGACCGATCCCGCTTCGCGTTCCTCTTCGAATGTCACGCGGTCGGGGTCGATCGGGAGGCCGGACCCCGCGCTCACTGCGCGCCGGCGCGGGCGACGCGCGCGCCCCGCGAGGGCCTCCACCGCGGCATCCGGCACGAGCGCCGTCTGCCCCGCCAGCGTCGCATGAAGCCGTCGTGCCGTTCCGAGCCACGCCTGTTTCGGCCCCGGCGCCAGGGCGCCGAGCGAGCAGATGACGCGCTGGCGGGGGCCCTTGGCGGTCGCGACCGATTCGACGAGGAGATAGTTGTGGTAGGTCTTCCCGCCGACGTGCCGAGTGGTGCGGCGGAGATACATGCCACCGGTAGGATGTCACTATCGCGCTCGATGTGTCAACGAAAATCGGGTCAGGCGACCCAAGCATTAGTCACTATTTCGGGCTGGTCCATAGGCCACCCACGCACCGACGCGCACTTACACCGCGCCCATGCCGCGAATCGGCCGTTTTGCCCGCGGCGACCGTGGAAGTTGGGCTAGACCGAGGCCTCCGAACGGGGCGACGAGGCGGTGACCGCGGATCGCGTATTGGTTTCCACAGCGTGGTAC
>JBKPDT010000339.1:0-12671 GCA_046728035.1 Candidatus Methylomirabilota bacterium
CTCGAGCGAGCGCACCGCCTTCTGGAGCGCCTCCTTGAAGGTGCGCCCGAGCGCCATGACCTCGCCCACCGATTTCATCTGGGTGGTGAGCGTCTCGTCCGATTCCGGGAACTTCTCGAACGCCCAGCGCGGGATCTTCACCACGCAGTAGTCGATGGCCGGCTCGAAGGAGGCGGGCGTCTCGCGGGTGATGTCGTTCCGCAGCTCGTCGAGCGTGTACCCGACCGCGAGCTTGGCGGCGATTTTTGCAATAGGAAACCCCGTTGCCTTGGACGCCAGCGCGGAGGAGCGCGACACGCGCGGATTCATCTCGATCACGACCATCCGGCCGTCCACCGGGTTGACGCCGAACTGGATGTTGGAGCCGCCCGTCTCGACGCCGATCTCGCGGATGATGGCGAGGGAGGCGTCGCGCATGCGCTGGTATTCCTTGTCGGTGAGGGTCTGGGCGGGGGCCACGGTGATGGAGTCGCCGGTGTGCACGCCCATGGGGTCGAAGTTCTCGATGGAGCAGATGATGACGACGTTGTCGGCGAGGTCGCGCATCACCTCGAGCTCGTATTCCTTCCAGCCGATCACCGATTCCTCGACGAGGACCTGCTGGAGGGGGCTCTGCTGGAGCCCCCACTTCACCGCCGCCTCCAGCTCTTCGGGGTGATAGGCGATCGACCCCCCGGTGCCGCCGAGCGTGAAGGACGGGCGGATGATGAGGGGGAAGTCCATGCGCCGCTGGCGCATCTCCCGGAGCGCCTCCTCCGGCGTGGTGGCGTAGAAGCCCGCCGGCATCTCCAGCCCGATGCGGGCCATGGCGGCGCCGAACAGGTTCCGGTCCTCGGCAGTCTTGATCGCGGGGATCTTGGCCCCGATCAGCTCCACGCCGTAGCGCTCGAGGGTGCCGTCCTCGGCGAGGGCCACCGCGAGGTTCAGCGCGGTCTGGCCACCCACCGTGGGGAGGAGCGCGTCGGGCCGCTCGCGCGCAATCACGCGAGTGATGAACTCCGGCGTGAGCGGCTCCACGTAGGTCCGGTCCGCCATCTCCGGATCCGTCATGATCGTCGCGGGGTTCGAGTTGACGAGGACGACCTCGAAACCCTCCTCGCGGAGGGCCTTGGCGGCCTGGGTCCCCGAGTAGTCGAACTCGCAGGCCTGGCCGATGACGATCGGCCCCGACCCGATCAGGAGGATCTTCCGGATATCACTCCGTTTTGCCACGCGCGCGGCCTACTCCTGGACGAGCCCGTAGATGATGGAGATCTCCGGTGAGGCTTCCTCGCGCTTGTAGAGGACGTCGTCGAGGCGGCCGGCCCCGACCCAGGCGACCTCGCCGGGTCCCCAGAGCTTCTCGCCGAGCACGCCGAGCCGCTTTTCGACGCGCTCGCGCACGGCATGGGCCTCCATCGTGGCCTCGCTCTCGGTGGTGAAGCTGGTCCACTCGGGCTTCTGCCCGGCTTCGTCGGTCTTGCGGTACGAGATCAGGTACTTGGGCACGGAGGGTTTCCTCCTTCCATCAGCGTGACGAACCGATCGAACAGGTAGTCGGCGTCGTGCGGTCCCGGCGACGCTTCCGGATGATACTGGACGGAGAAGGCGGGCAGCTCGCGGTGCCGCATGCCTTCCGACGTCCCGTCGTTGAGATTGACGTGGCTTTCCACGAAGCCCGCCGCCGCCACCGACGCCGGGTCCACCGCGAAGCCGTGGTTCTGCGAGGTGATCTCCACCCGTCCGGTGGCGAGATCCTTCACCGGGTGGTTGGCGCCGTGATGCCCGAACTTGAGCTTGTAGGTCCGGCCGCCCGCGGCGAGCCCGAGGATCTGATTGCCGAGGCAGATGCCGAAGATGGGGACCTTGCCGATGAGCTGCCGTACGGTCCGCACCAGATAGTCCACCGCCTCGGGGTCGCCGGGACCATTTGCCAGGAAGATGCCGTGGGGCCGCCGCTCCAGCACCGCCTCGACGGGCGTCCGCGCGGGCACCACGTCGAGGGCGCAGCCGAGCGTGGCGAGACGCCGGAGGATGTTGCTCTTGATCCCCGAGTCGAACGCGACGACCCGATAGCGCGCGAGGGGGGCGGGCTGATAGCCGCGGCGGAGATCCCAGTCGCCCTCGCTCCACCCGTGGGGCGCCGCCACCGTGACCTCGTTCACGAGGTCGCGCCCGGTCAGCCCCAGCAGCACGCGGGCGCGGTCGGCGAGCCGCCGCGCATCCGGCTCCACGGTGGAGATGATGCCTTCCTGGGCGCCCCGGTCGCGGACGTGGCGGGTGAGCGCGCGCGTGTCGATGCCCTGGATGCCCACGATCCCCTGCTCCTTCATGTAGGCATCCAGCGTCATTCGCGCGCGCCAGCTGGAGGGATAGGGGCAGGCCTCCTTCACGATGAAGCCGCCCAGCCAGGGCCGGCGCGACTCCACGTCCTCGGGATTGATCCCGTAGTTGCCGATGAGCGGATAGGTCATGCAGACGAGCTGACCGCGATAGGACGGGTCCGTGAGGATCTCCTGATAGCCCGTCATGGCCGTGTTGAACACGACCTCGCCCTGCGCCTCGCCGGAGGCGCCGCAGGCCTCCCCGCGGAAAGCGCGCCCGTCGGCCAGCACGAGGAGCGCGGACGTCACGCCGGACCCTCGGGCACGGCGAGCGGCTGGCCGCCGGGCAGCGCGGGGACGCCCCCCACCAGCGTGAGGACGGGCGCGCCCGTGCCTGTCCAGCCGCCGAAGGGCGTATTGCGGCTACGCGAGTGGAAGTGCCTCGGCTCCACCGTCCATGCGCGCTCCAGGTCGAGGATCGTGACATCGGCGGGCGCGCCCGGAGAAAGGCGGCCGCCCGGGAGGTTGAGCAGACGGGCCGGGCCCGACGTGAAGCGCGCCACCAGGGTCGGCAGGTCGAGCCGGCCCTGACGCACCAGCCGATCGAGGAGGACGGGCACCGCGGTCTCGAGCCCGACCACGCCCTTGGCCGCCTCCGCGAACTCGCCTTCCTTGTCGGAGAGCGCGTGCGGGGCATGGTCGGTGGCGATGCAGTCGATGGTGCCGTCGGCGAGCGCCTCCAGCACCGCCTCGACGTCGCGCTTGCCGCGAAGGGGCGGGGCCATCTTGGTGTTCGAGTCGTACTCGCGCACCGCCTCCTCGGTGAGGACAAGGTGATGCGGCGTGACCTCGGCGGTGACGCGCACGCCGCGGGCGCGGGCCTCGCGCACCATCCGCACCGCCCCCGCCGTCGAGATATGGGCGATGTGGACATGCGCGCCCGTCAGCTCGGCGAGGAGGATGTCGCGCGCCACCATGACGTCCTCGGCCGCGGAGGGCTGGCCGGCCAGCCCCAGCTCGGTCGAGACCAGGCCTTCGTTCATGACGCCGGCGTGGGCGAGATGGCAGTCCTCGGCGTGGCTGATCAGCGGCACTCCGAAGGGGAGCGCGTACTCCATCGCCCTCCGGTACACCTCCGCGTTCATCACGCACTCGCCGTCGTCGGAGAAGGCCACGCAGCCCGCCTCGGCCTGCTCGCCCATCTCGGCCAGCTCCGTCCCCTTGAGCCCGCGGGTCACCGCGCCGATCGGATAGACCCGCACGCAGCCCTCGACCTTGGCCTTGGCCAGGATGTAGTCGGTGACCGCGCGGTTGTCGTTGACGGGGAAGGTATTGGCCATGCACGCCACCGCGGTGAAGCCGCCCGCCGCGGCGGCGCGCGTTCCCGTCGCGATGGTCTCCTTGTACTCGAAGCCGGGCTCGCGGAAATGGACGTGGATGTCGATGAAGCCGGGGCAGACCACCTTGCCGGCGGCGTCGAGGGTGGCCGTCCCCTCGGGAGCCTTGAGCCCGCGGCCGACCTTGGCGACCTTGCCATCGGCGACCAGCACGTCCTGGACGGCGTCCACCCCGTTGGCGGGGTCCACCACGCGCCCGTGCCGGATCAGCAGGCTCATGCCGCCTTGCTCCCGGCGAGGAGGTAGAGGACGGCCATCCGCACCGCCACGCCATTGGTGACCTGGTCGAGGATGACCGAGTATGGCCCGTCCGCAACCTCGGGGGAGAGCTCGACCCCGCGATTCACCGGACCGGGGTGCATGATGAGCACGTCCGACCGGCAATGCTTGAGCCTGTCGAGCGAGAGCCCCCAGATGCGTGAGTACTCGCGGAGCGAGGGGATGAACCCGGCGGTCATGCGCTCGTGCTGGAGGCGGAGCATCATGATCACGTCGGCGTGGGCGATGGCCTCCTCGAGGCGATGGCTCACCTTGACGCCCAGCTCCTGGCACGCGGCCGGGATGAGGGTCGGTGGGCCCGCCACCGTGACGGTGATCCCCATCTTCTTCATGCCGTGAATGTCCGAGCGCGCGACACGGCTGTGCGCCACGTCGCCGACGATGGTGACGTTGAGTCCCTCCAGATGCCCCTTCTTCTCCCGAATCGTCAGGAGGTCGAGCAGGGCCTGGGTCGGGTGCTCGTGGGCCCCGTCGCCGGCGTTGACCACCGAGCAGCGGAGGTTCCGGGCGAGCATGGCGGGGGCCCCCGAGGCCTTGTGCCGGACCACCACCACGTCCGGGCTCATGGCCTCGATGTTCTTGGCGGTGTCGAGGAGGCTCTCGCCCTTGTCCGCGCTCGAGCCCGAGGCCGAGAAGTTGATCACGTCGGCGGAGAGCCACTTGCCGGCGATCTCGAAGGAGGTCCGGGTCCGCGTCGAGGACTCGTAGAAGAGATTCACGATCGTCTTGCCCCGGAGGGTGGGCACCTTCTTGATCTCCCGGGTGGCGATCTCCTTCATGGACTCCGCGGTGTCGAGCACGTCGCGGATCTCGCCGGCCTCGATGTCCTGCATGCTCAGGAGGTCCTTCCGCTTCCAGGCCATATTTAGCCCTCGCTCTTTTTCATTTTCGCATCCGCTCGGCTCGCCTGCGGCTGCGCCTCGCCCTCCTCGGACGGTTCTTGGATGACGACGCGGTCGATCCCGTCTTGCTCGCGGAGCAGGACGGCGACGGCTTCCCGGCGGCTCGTGGGGAGGTTCTTGCCGATATAGTCCGGGCGGATGGGCAGCTCGCGGTGCCCGCGGTCCACGAGGACGGCCAGGCGGATGACCCGCGGCCGCCCGAGGTCCATCAGGGCGTCGAGCGCGGCGCGGATGGTCCGGCCCGTGAAGAGCACGTCGTCCACGAGGACCACGGTGCGGCCCTTGATGGGGAAGGGGATCTCGGTGCCGCGCACCACCGGCTGCTCGACCTTGAGGCCGAGGTCGTCGCGATAGAGGGTGATGTCGAGCGCTCCCACCGAGGGCTTCTGCCCCTCGATGATGGCGATCTTGGTCGCGATGCGCTGGGCCAGAGTCACGCCGCGCGTCTTGATGCCGACCAGCGCGATGTCCTCCACGCCGCCGGCCTGCTCGACGATCTCGTGGGCGATCCGGGTGAGCGCCCGATCCAGCGCGCTCTCGTCCAGCACTTGGGCCTTCTCGCGGTAGGCGACGCTCACCGGGAGACCGCCATCGGGGAGAGAGGGGAAAAAGAAAAGGCCCCGCTCAGGGGCCCAGGGGTTCTGCCTATGGTGATCTGGTATCGCATTGCCTCTCCTTGCCGGCCTCTCGGGGCCCGCTTAAAGGAGCCGATGCACACGTCCTCAGTCACCTTACCGTCCGCCGTCTGACCTGTCAAGGGGCGCTGGCGGATGTTCCGACGGCGCGATAGCCTCTCGGCATGGACTCGGCCTCCGGGGCCCCGCTCGATGGCGAGTTGAGCCGCCTGCGCGCGCTCAACGCCGACCTCGAGTATCGGCTCGCCCAGGTCCGAACCGGCGCCGAGCTTTCCGGCACTCTCGACTTCGCCCAGGCGGCCGACCGGGTCGTGGTCACCCTGCGACGGCTCATCGGCTGCCGGCGTGTTCACCTCTACCGGTTCGAGCGCGAGACGGAAACCCTGGTGGGGGTGGCGGCGGTCGGAGAAGGCCAGGGCATGACGCTGGTCGGCCGGCGCTTCCCCGCGAGCAGTGGGATCAGCGGGCGCGCCATCCGGGAGAATCGGGCGGTGTGGGTGCCGGATATCTTCGCCGATCCCGGGATCCAGCTGGATCCGAAGGTCCGCGATGTCATTCAAGTCGACGGGTTCCAGTCCTTTGCGGCAGTGCCGCTCCGGGCCCGCGGCGAGCTGGTGGGCAGTCTGGTGCTGGTGGACACCACCGGCCGGGCGTTCGCGGAGGCGGAGCTGTCCCTCCTCTCGGCTTTCGGTGATCAGGCCGCTCTGGCCCTCGACAATGCGCGCCTTTTCACCGAGGCGGAGCGGCGCCGCCGAGCCGCCGAAGGTCTGGCCGAGATCGGCCGTACCCTTTCCGAGACGCTCGACCCGCACAAGGTGGCGAGCCAGGTCGGGAACAGCTTGAGGGCCCTGCTCCACACCCGCTCGGCCGTCGTGTACCTCATCGACCCCGAGACGGGCCGACTGGTTCGCCGGATGGTGGCGCAGGACCCGGCCACCGTCACCCACTGGCCGGAATCGCTCGAGTCCGGCACGGGATTGACCGGGCTCGCCCTGTCCAGGGAGGAGTCGATCGCGGTGCCCGACACGCTGGCGGATCCCCGGATCACCTACGAGCCGACGGTCCGCGCGCTCATCGCGCACTCGCCGGCTCGGGCGCTGCTCGCCGTCGTGCTGCGGGTGGCCACGCGCCCATTCGGGGTCCTCGTGGTCAGTGACACCACCGGCCGCCACTACAGCCTGGAGGAGATCGAGCTGGCCGAGGCCTTTGCCCGGCAGGCGGCGCTGGCCCTGGAGAACTCGCGCATCCACGACGAGGTGACTCTCCACGGCCGCGAGGCCGAGGTGCTGGCCGGGCTGACCGGCACCATCAGCGCCGCCCTGGACCTGGGCACCGTGCTCCAGCGGGTCACCGAGGCCGCCCAGGAGCTCTGTCACAGCGATCTCGCGCGGATCGCCCTCCTCGACCCCGCGCAGGACGCCATGGTGTTCCGCCATTCGATCGGCGCCCGCTTCGGCCGATACGAGACGATACGGATACAACGCGGACGCGGTATGGGCGGCGCCGTCTGGGCCATGGACCGGCCGCTCCGCACCGAGAACCGCCACACCGATCCGGCGATCAGCAAGGACTACATCGCCCTGGTCGAGGAGGAGGGCATCATCACGTCGCTGGTCGTGCCGATCCACGCGGGCGGCCGGGTCGAGGGCCTCATCTACGTCGACAACCGCACGCCGCACCCCTTCAGCGAGCGCGACGAGGCCATGCTGGTGCGCCTGGCGGATCATGCCGCCATCGCCATCAACAACGCGCGCCTCTTCACCGCCGAGCGGGCCGCCCGCGCCGAGGCCGAGGCCACCACGCGGGCGCTGCGCGAGACCGGCGAGCAACTCCGCCAGGCGCAGAAGATGGAGGCGATCGGCCGGCTGGCTGGTGGGGTGGCGCACGACTTCAACAATCTGCTCACCGTGATCTCCGGGCGCTCCGAGCTCCTGCTCACCCGGGCGCCCGGCGACGAGCGGCTTCGCCGCGATCTCGACCTCATCCACAAGACCGCGGAGCGGGCGGGGACCCTGACACGCCAGCTCCTGTCCATCTCCCGCAAGCAGATGCTCCAGCCCAAGGTGCTGGACCTCGACGCCGTAGTGTCGGGGCTCGAGCCCATGCTCCGGCGGGTGATCGGCGAGGACGTGGAGCTGGTCGTCCGCCGCACCCCCGCGGGGGGCTGGGTGCACGCCGATCCCGGCCAGGTGGAGCAGATCCTGCTGAACCTCGTCGTCAACGCCCGCGACGCCATGCCCCAGGGGGGACGGCTGACCATCGAGACCGGCGACCTCGCCGTGCCCGGCCCCGACGCTCCGGCGGGCGACGCGGTGCCGCCCGGACGATACGTGCTCCTGTCGGTGCGCGATACAGGGGCGGGCATGGACGCGGGTGTCCAGGCGCATCTCTTCGAGCCCTTCTTCACGACCAAGGAGATGGGCAAGGGGACGGGGCTCGGCCTGGCCACCGTGTACGGGATCGTGAGCCAGAGCGGAGGCCATATCCGCTTCGCGAGCGCGCCGGGTGAGGGCACCCTGTTCCGGATCTATTTCCCCGAGGTCGAGCCGCCCGGCGCGCTCGGCGAGGGAGAATCCCGCCTCGGCGCGCGCCGCGGCTCGGAGACGGTCCTGGTCGTGGAGGACGAGGCAGAGGTACGGGCGCTGGCCCGAGACATCCTGGAGATGTCCGGCTATACCGTCCTCGAGGCGGGAGGGCCGCAGGAGGCGCTGGAGATGGTGGGGCGGCGCCACGTGCCCATCCATCTCGTGCTCACCGACGTCGTCATGCCCGGGATGAGCGGCCGCGCGCTCGCCGAGCGGCTCGCCCTGGTGGCGCCCGAGATTCGCGTCATGTACATGTCGGGATACACCGACGACACGCTCGGCCGTCACGGCATGCTCGACTCCGGGACCGCCTTCCTCGAGAAGCCCTTCACCCCGCAGGCGCTCAGTCGCAAGGTCCGCGAGACGCTCGACACCCCGAGGGACGGAACCCGCGCCTAGGTGTTCAGGTCCGCGCCCCGATCTTCACGATGCGCCCCCGTTCGTCGTGGCGCATGAGTTGCGGCTGGCGTCACAGGTGAGTCGCCGCGACGTTCCCGCGGGAACGTGTGCCCCGTCCTCGAGGACGGACTGGCCCGGCTGGTCGGGATCGGCCGGTACCGCGGCGTCGATCAGCGTCGCCGCCAGGGCTCATCGACGGCGTGGCGGTGCTCCACGCTGATGCGCCCGCCTTTCACCACCAGCCGGCGCGGGGCGAGGCCGCCCATCGCCTCGTCCAGGGCCATCGCCTCCCAGACCACCAGGTCCGCGCGCCGGCCCTCGCCGATGCCGTGGTCGGCCAGGCGCAGGATGCGGGCGGGCTCGGTCGTCACCATCGCGAGGGCTTGCGCCTGCTCCTCGGGCGTTCCCAGATGGGCGGCCACGGTGAGGAGGAAGCCCATCACGGCGAGGTCGGCATTGCCCACGGGCGTGAAGGCATTCCGGATGTTGTTGGTCGCCGCCGCCACGGACACGCCGGCGGCGAGGAGGCGCTTGGCCGGCGCCAACCCGCGCCGGACGTTGTGCGTGTCGCCTCGCCCCATGAGGTAGAGGTCGGTGGCGGGCAGGAGGATGACCCCGACCCCGGCGGCCTTGAGGTCCTGGATCACCGCGTCCGCCTCGGGCGGCGGCAGCGCGGCCAGCTCGGTGAGATGCCCCACCGCGACGCGCCCCTGCCAGCCGTGGCGCACCGTCTCCGCGCAGATGTAGCGGACGTGGAGATGCTCGGGCTCGTCGAAGAAGTCGGCGTGAAAGTCGGCATCCACGTCGAACTCGCGGGCGAGGCGGAACACCGTGTCCACGTGCGCGCGGGCGTCGGTGTCGTTGTAGGGGCAGCCGCCCACGAGCTCGGCGCCCGCGCGAAGGGCCTGCGCGAGGAGCGCCTCCGTCCCCGGCGCCTGGAGGATGCCTTCCTGGGCGAAGGCGCAGAGCTGGAGCTCGAGGGCCGGGGCGTACTCGGCCTTGAGGGGCAGCACGGCCTCGAGCCCCTTGAGCCCGACGATGGGGTCCACCTCCACGTGGCTCCGCATCGCGGTGGTGCCGCTGCGCACGGCGAGGTCGAGGACCTGGCGCGCGCGGGCGCGGATGTCCTCGACGGTGAAGTGGCGCTTGACCTCCGCCGTCACCCGGATGGCCTCGGCGAGCGTGCCCTCGCGAGCCGGCGTCCGCGGCGAGAGCAGGGCCTTGTCGAGATGCACGTGGGCGTCGACCAGCCCGGGCGTCACGAGGCGGCCGCCCAGCTCGCGCGTCACCGCGGCCGGCGCGGCGCCCAGCGCCCCGAGCGCGGCGATGCGCCCATCCCGGCATCCGATGTCTACGCGCCGCCCATCGGGAAGGAGACCGTCGCGGAGGAGGACGGAGAAGGGGCCGCTCACCGCTCCGTCACGCCGAGGCCCGGGCGGCGGCCATGGCCTCGAGCGCCTGCTCGAAGCACGCGAGGGGGGCCCGCACCACACCGGCGCCGATCTGGCCCGTGCCCGGCGTGCGTCCGGCGATGCCCGTGTTGATGAGCGGGGTGATGCCGGTCTCGACCACTTTTCTCACATCTATTCCTACCGGCGCGCCGCGGTCGTCGAGGGTGGGGATGCGGAAGTGCGGGTGCTCGCCGAGCGTGATCTCACCCATTTCCTCGGTGATGCGGAGAGCGTCGCGGAGCCCGCCCGCTCCCAGGAAGCGGACCACGGCGGGCGAGGCGGCCATGGCGAAGGCGCCGAGCCCCACCGTCTCCACGATGGCGCTATCGCCCAGGTCCGGATTGGCGTCGGCCGCGCCGAAGCCGGGGAAGTAGAGCCCCTGCGGCATGTTCACGGGCGCGGTGAACCAGCGCTCGCCCAGGCCCGCCACGCGGATGCCGAAGTCGGTCCCGTTGCGCGCCATGGTCGCCACCATGGTCGAGCCCGCCACCGCGAGGCAGGGATCGGTCGCGGCCTTCGCCGCGGCCATCGCGAGATTCAGAAAGAACTGGTCATTGCCGCCGATGAACTCGGCCAAGCGCGCCACCGCGGCCGTGTCGGCGGTGGCCCGCGCCAGATGCGGCATGAGGGCGCGGGCGAACAGGGAGGAGGCGGCGAGGTTGCGCTGATGCATCTCGTCGCCCATGCGGAGGGCCTGGGCCATCACCGCCCGGAGATCCAGACCGCCGGTGCCGCGGAGGGCCGCGCCCAGAAGCGGCCCCGCCTCGCGCGCCAGCCACCGGAGCCGGCTCACCACGCTCTCGTCATTGGCGCCGAAGCGCAGCACCTTACCCAGGCCCTCGTTGATGGTGGCGGCGGCGCGGTTGCCGCGGGCGCGGTTCTCCACCACGAAGACCGGCATGGACGCGGTGACGATGCCGGTCATGGGTCCCGCCGCGCCGGCGTGATGACACGGAGCCAGCGTGACGGCGCCCTCCTCGACGAGGCGGCGCGCGGCGGGGTCGTCGGACGCCCAGCCCTCGTAGCGGATGGCGCAGAGGATCGCGGTCTGGACGGGCGGGCAGGCGCGCTCCCAGGCGAGCGGCGGACCCGCGTGGAGCACGGTGCGCTCCGGAAGCCCGAGCGCCTCGCGCGCGGGCACGCAGTCGACGAGGACGGGCTGCGCCTCGACGAGGTGGGAGAGCGCCGCGGCGTTCGCCTCCCTGATGCTCAGCGCTCGTCCTCATCTTCGAGGAGGGACAGCAGGCGGGCCCGCTCGGGATCGCCGCCCGCGGGCGGCGTCCAGAGGACATGCAGCACTGTGACGCCCAAGCCCTCGAGCGTCGCCGCGAAGCGCTCGAGCCCGAGATTGATCACGCGGATCTCGCCGCCGAAGCGGTCGCGCCGGAAGAGCTCGCGATAGTCGGCCATCAGCCCGGTTCCCCGGAGAGGAGCGCCTCGGCGATCCGCGCGTCCCCCGCGATGCAGGCGGCCGCACGGGCGGCCTGCGCATTCGACGGGAGCACCCAGGCGCCGGCGGCCTCGAGCCGGGCCACCTGACCCGCCCGCCCCTGGGGATCGGCGGCAGTGCCGACGACGGTGGCGACGACGGCGAGGCTCCGGCCATGCGCCTGGGCGTGCCGGCGCGCGGCCTCCAGCGCGGGGGCGATGTCGCCGGCCGGGTCCGACGTCGCCCCGTGGCCCAGGACCACGTCCAGAAGCAGCACGGCGGTCTCGGGCTCCTTGGCCGCGCGCTCGATCTCGTCCACGCGGAGCGCGGCGTCGAGCATGGGATGCGCGCGCCCCTGGGTGTACTCGTCCGCCCCCAGATCGAGGATGCGATGGGGCCTAACGCTGGCGTCGCCGAGATTGCCACCCACCCCGCCGAGCAAGGGCTCCAGGATGAGGAGCGCCTCGTAGGCGAGCGTGCCGCCGGCATAGAGGCCACGGACTGCCGCCGGACTCCTGTCGCGGGGATCGCGAAGGGCCGCCACGCGCCGTCGCGCCTCGGACGGGTCGGTGAAGGCGCGCGGGCGAAAGTCGCGCCCGGCCCGGAGCGCGACGGCGGCCGCGGCGGCGTCTTCGAGCGTGGCCACCGTGGTGAGGGCGCCGTCGCGCCCGGCGGCGATGCCGCGACCCAGCATGGCGACGGCAGCGGGCTTGCCCAGCGCCCGAAGGCGCGTCTCGACCTGCGCCCGCACGGCGGGGGCGGGCGGCTTGCCGATCACCACGATCAGCTCGGTCGCCGGATCGGCGCCGAGCGCGTCCAGCGCGGCCAGCGTCATGGCGCCGCCAACCACCTCCGACATGTCGCGCCCGCCCACGCCGACGGCCTGGGAGATGCCCTCGCCGGCCGCGGCGAGCAGACAGGCCACCTGCTGGAGGCCGGTGCCGGAGGCGGCGACCAGGCCGATGTGCCCGCGCGGCACGGCATTGGCGAAGCCCAGCGGCACGCCGTCGAGATACGCCGTGCCGCAGTCGGGTCCCATGACAAGAAGGCCGCGCTCCACCGCCAGCCGCTTGAGCGCCACCTCGTCCGCGAGCGCCACGTTATCGCTGAAGAGCATCACGTGCAGGCCACGGCGCAGGGCCTTGCGCGCCTCGGCGGCCGCGAAGGCCCCGGGGACCGAGATCAGCGCGAGATTGGCCCCGGGGAGCTGGCGCCGCGCGCTGTCGAGCGTGCGCGGCAGCGGGCGCCCCGCCGCCTCCACGCGCGCGCGGCGCGCGGTGAGGAGCGACTC
>JBKPDT010000340.1:0-3726 GCA_046728035.1 Candidatus Methylomirabilota bacterium
ATGCTGTACTGAGCAAGCGAGCCCCCCGCCCCCCGGCCGCGCCCGCCGCCCCGCTACGTGGTGTGGACGAAGAACCAGACGTTGAGGCCGACGAAGGCGGCGATGGAGACGGTGGAGAGGGCCACGTACCCCACGAACACCGCCTCCTCGCGAGACAGCCGCACGCCGGCCCGAAGGCGCTGCCACAGCGCGTGCCTGACGAAGTTGACCGACTCGCTCTTGAGCCGCGGCAGGCCGAGCCAGTCCACCAGGACGTGGTAGCCGTCCATCTCCAGGAAGCAGAAGGGGTACAGGCTGACGAAGAGCGACTGCGACTGGAGGATCGCCGAGGCCGCCAGGAACGACTTGAGCAGCCCCGGCCCGCACTGGCTCGCCAGGTAGATGTAGAGGCTGCCGAGGAAGAGGTGGACGAGCGGCCCCGAGATCCCCACCACGATGCGCGCCCGGCGGCTGCCCATGAAGACATCGGTGACGTCGGCGTAGAACGTGGGGAGAAAGCCGTGGAGCATGGTGAAGCCGAATTCCTTCACCCGCCGGCCGTAGTGCACCACGGCGAGGGCATGGAGCATCTGGTGGCTGATCAGGGTGAGGAAGAAGAAGAGCTTCACGAGGACTAGAGCGATGACCGGATGCTCGCCGAATCCCGCGTAGAGGTCCCCGCTGTCCTTCCAGATCTCGCGCGTGCCCTGAACCCCGAGGAGCGTCACCAGGGCGAGGAGCCCCAGGCCCAGCGGCGAGAAGATGAGGAAGGCGCCGTACCGGTACACGCGCGCGAAGGCATCGTGGGCGGTGCGGCTGCCCACCGTGAGCTTCTCGAGCGCCTTGAGGGTGGCCTCGGCCGCCCGCGCCGCCGGGTTGCGCCGGTTCCGCGCGAGGACTTCGCGGAGGCGGGACACCGGGCGCATGGTCAGGAGCTCGGCGCGCTGGAGCTTATCGATGAGGGTGTGGATGATGTCGAAGTCGAAGGCGCCGTACGTGAGGACGTAGGCGACGCCGAGCTCCTCCACCGAGGTGCGCCCGTTCATCTGGTCCCAGAGGAACTTCTCCGCCTCGCTGAGCTCGATGTACTTCTCGGTGAGGCGGTTCTTCACCACGTAGGTGGTGGTGCGCCGTACGTTCGAGCGCAGCTCGGCCACCTCGTACTGGCTCTCGGGAATCCGCTGGGGGCGGGCCTGGCGATAGGCGAGGCTCGACTCGACCTTGGTGACCTGAAAGTCGTCGCCCGCCTCGGAGCGGACGAGCAGCTCGAGCTTGGCGCGGGTGGTGTTCAACGGCCGCCGGTGGCCGGCCGCTCCACGTCGAGCCCGGTCGCCTCGAGACCCCACCGGGTGACCTCGGCGACAAGATCCGACGAGTCGCGAAGCCGCTTGACGAGGACGAGCACGACCTGGGTGAAGAAGGCGGTCGCGGCGCGCGGGTTCTGCTCGATGAGATGGTCGAGATTGGAGCGGTCGAGCCCGTACATGACGGTCTCGGACTCCGCCTGGATGGTGGCGGAGCGGGGCTGGTCGTCGAAGAGGCTCATCTCACCGAAGAAGTCCCCGGGGCCCAGCCGCGCGAGCACCTGCTCGACCCGCCCCTTGACGTGCTTGGAGACGATGACGGTGCCGCTGCGGATGAAGAAGAGCTCCTTGCCCGCATCACCCTCGCGGAACAACACCTCGCCGCGCCGAAGACGCCGCTCCTCGAGCCGCGCCCAGACCGCCCCCTCCTCCTCCGCCGCGATGTCCTTGAACAGGAGGACTTCCCGGAGGAACTTGAAATCGGCTGACTTGGCCACGCGGGGATCCGGACGTCGAGGTCAGCGCGTCGAAGGGGGGGTCACGTGGACCAGCGCTTCATGAGGATGCTCTGGAACGCCTGGGCCCGCTCGGTGGACGACGATGTGCTTCCGCAGCGACCGACCGCCTGCATGACGGCCTTCTTCTCGTCGTCGTCGAGCTCGAAGCGGACGAGCACGGTCTCGGGGTCGCGCACGAGCTCGGCGAGGAACTCCTTCTCGATCATCGCACGCCCCACCAGCTCCCGAATGCCCGGCCGACCCATGCCATCCCCCCGTTGAAACGTGCTCCGATTATAGCAGCGGCGGCGCCCGAAGGGCCAGTCCCGTGGCCTCACCCGTGGTATAAGTTGGGGCGGTTCACACGGCCAGGAGGCGCGATGCCCGAATCCATTCCCGCGACGCTCGTGATCGACACCCTCAAGGACCTCTTCCGGGAGGCCCGCGCCGCGCTCGCCAAGGAGGTCTCGGAGCCGCCGCTCCACAGTCATCTCGGCTGGATCCTCAGCGTGCCCGACACACACCAGAAGACGGTGCTCGCCGCGCTCGACAAGGAGGAGTCCATCCGGGTCGTGACGTGCGCCACCGAGGACGAAGCCACCGCCATCGGAGCGGGTCTGTACATGGGCGGCGAGCCGGTGGTGCTGATGATCCAGCACGCCGGGCTCTACGCCTCGGTGAACACGCTGCGGGGCGTGGCCATGGACGGCCGGGTGCCCATGTTCTACATGATCGGGCTCCTCAGCCGCGAGAAGGACAAGGACCCGCGCGAGTCGCGCCACTCCATGGTGCGCTACTGCGAGCCGCTGCTCGACACCTTCGGCGTCCCCCATGCCCGGCTCGAGGGGCCGAACGACGTCCACCTGATCGCCGAGTACTACCGGCTCAGCCGGGAGCGCCGCGGGCCCGCCGTCGTCCTCGTTGGACTGGAGACGAGCTGATCGCCCCGGACAACAAGCCCATGGACAAGAAGCCCATGAAGCCGGAGGACGTCCTCCGCGCCATCGCGGCGGCGCGGGGCAGCGCCATCTGCGTGCCCACCATGACCACCGCCCCCGCCTGGCGCACCATCGCGCCCGACGATCTCTCGGTGGCCTGCGTCGGCTTCATGGGGGGCGCCTCCTCGCTGGGCCTGGGGCTCGCGCTCGCCCGCCCCGATCGGCGCGTCGTTGTGCTCGACGGCGACGGCTCGCTCCTCATGCAACTCGGCTCTCTCGCCACCAACGCGGGCGCGGCGCCGCGGAACTTCGTCCACTTCCTCTTCAAGAACGGCGTCTACCACACCTCGGGCGCGCAGGGCATCCCGGGCGGGCTCAGCGTCGACTTCGTCATGATGGCGCGCGGGGCGGGCTATCGTCTCGTGACCATGATCGACGACCTCGACGAGCTCAAGCGCCGGCTCCCCGAGCTCCTCACCGCGGACGGGCCGGTGTTCGCCGAGCTGCACACCGGGCTGGCCGAGCAGACGCCGATGACCGCGCGCGGCGGCATCTCCTTCCCGCAGCAGATCGAGAGCCTGCGCACCGCGCTCCTGAAGCCCCGCGCGCGCTAGCCCTCCGCACCTCGAGCGAGGATCCTCTCGAGCCGCTCGGGGTCCACCGGCTTCGTGAGGTGGACGTCGAAGCCCGCGGCGAAGGCCTGGCGCCGATCCTCGGCCTGCCCGTAGCCGGTGAGCGCGATCAGCCCGACATCGCGCGCTTCGGGGCGGGCGCGCACGCGGCGAGCGAGGTCGTAGCCGTTCATCCCGGGCAGTCCCACGTCGATGAGCATGACGTCGGGCCGGAAGGAGGCGAGCTTCGCGAGCCCGTCCGGCGCGTCCACCGACGTCTCCACCTCGTGTCCGGACAGCCGGAGGAGCAGGCCCAGGCTCTCGCGCGCGTCGGCGTTGTCCTCCACGACGAGGACACGGCGTGGACGCGCCGCGCCGGCGAAGAGCGGCTTCGCGG
>JBKPDT010000341.1:0-12672 GCA_046728035.1 Candidatus Methylomirabilota bacterium
GACTGGGACGTGGCGGCGGTGGACCGGTGGAGGCGCGAACGCCGCGCCGCCCTGGAAGTGTCCGTGCCCGGGCTGGCCCCGCACCGCGTGGCGCAGCTCGCGCGCGAGCTCTTGCCGGCGGGCGCCATCGCGACGGTGGACGCGGGCGCGCACATGTTCCCCGTCACCGCCTACTGGGACGCGCTCGAGCCGGGCGAGTGCCTCATCTCCAACGGGCTGGCCACCATGGGCTTCGCGCTGCCCGCGGCCATCGCCGCCCAGCTCCTCCATCCCGACCGCCGCGTCGTGTGCTTTACCGGCGACGGCGGCCTCATGATGGTGGTTGCCGAGCTCGAGACGGCCGCGCGGCTGGGGTTGCCCATCATCATCGTGGTCTTCGACGACCGGGCGCTGTCCCTGATCGAGGTCAAGCAGGAGCAGCGGGGCCTCGCGGGCGCGTCCATGCGCTATGCTGGTCCGGAGTTCCCGGCGCTGGCGCGCGCCTTCGGCATCCGCGCCTGGATCGCCGAGGACGAGGAGAGGTTCCGCAACGCGCTGTTCGCCGCCCAGGCGGCGCCCGGCCCGACCCTCATCGACGCGCGCATCGACGCGTCGGGGTACCGGCGCACGCTGGAGATCGTCCGCGGCGCGCCGACCCGCTGAGGTACACTGCAAGGCATGGGATTCCTCTCCGCGGCGGATGAGCAGGCGGTGCGCCAGGAGTTCGCGAAGCTGGCAGAGCCGGTGAAGCTCGTCGTCTTCGCCACGGAGCTGGGCGACGACACGCACCGCCAGACGGTGGCCCTGGTGAAGGAAGTCGCGGCGCTCTCCGACAAGATTGCGGTCGAGGTGCTCAATCCCCACATCGACCGCGAGCGCGCGGAGGCCTACGGCATCGAGGTCGCGCCCGCCATCGTGGTCGAGGGAGCCACCGACTACGGCATCCGCTTCCTCGGCATCCCCGCCGGCTACGAGTTCGCCAACCTCATCGACTCCATCATCGTGGCCTCCACGGGCGAGCCCGCGGTGAGCGCCGCGACGAAGGAAGCGCTCGGCGGGCTCACCGAGGACGTGACCATCAAGGTCTTCACCACGCCGACCTGACCCCATTGCCCCCGGGCCGTGCGCCTGGCGCAGCATATGGCGGTGGCGGCGAAGCGGGTCCGGGCGGAGTGCATCGAGGCCACCGAGTTCCCGGACCTCTCGCAGCGGTATCGCGTGATGGCGGTGCCCAAGATCGTCATCAATGACCGCGTCCAGTTCGAGGGCGCGCTGCCGGAGCCGCAGTTCCTCGCCGCCGTGCTGCGGGCGGTCGGCGACGGCGTCCCGCCGGAGCAGGCATGAGCGGCGAGCTCTGGCTGGCGCTCGGCGTCGCGATCGCGCTGCTCCTGGCCATCCGCGTCGTGGTCTCGCGGCTGATGGGAAAGGGCGGCGCCTGAAGCATCGTGGCCTCGTGCTCCCGTGAGGAGCCCAAGGCTGACGCCGAGGGGCGTGGCGTCCCACCCGCCCGTCGCTGACACGAGCTTCCTCTTCACGTACGGGACCCTGATGCGCGGGCTCCCGTTCCATGGCCTTCTCGCCGGCCGCGCCGCGTTCGTGGGCGAGGGCACGGTGGCGGCGCGGCTGATCGACCTCGGCCGCTATCCGGGCGCGGTCCCCGACGCCGGCGCGGTGCTGCGAGGCGAGGTGTTCCGGCTGGAGTCCGCCGAGCTGTGGACGGTGCTGGACTCCGCGGAGGGACCCCAGTATCATCGCAGCCGGGTCACCGTTGGGATGGGCGATCGGCAGGTCGAGGCCTTCATCTACTGGTATCGTGGGCCGCTCGATCGGGGCGTGCCGGTTCCCGGCGGCGACTGGCGGGCGCATGCGCCCGCGCGATCCATCCACCGTAGCGCGACAGTCTAGGAGGCCTCCGATGCCGCTCGAACCCGCGCAGCTCATCAAGGACGATCAGGACCACCTCATCCATTCGCTCCACCACCCCAGCGAGCATCTCGAGCCGATGGTCTACGTGCGCGGGCGCGGCGCCATGGTCACCGACATCCAGGGCCGCGACTACATCGACGGGCTCGCCGGACTCTGGAACGTCAATGTCGGGCACGGGCGTGAGGAGCTGGGGAAGGCGGCCGCCGTCCAGATGGGCGACCTCGCCTACTATTCCTGCTATGCGGGCTCGACCAACGTGCCGGCCATCCAGCTCGCCGACAAGCTCATCGAGATCGCGCCCAAGAACATGCAGGCGGTGTTCTTCACCTCGGGCGGCGCCGAGTCCAACGAGTCGGCCTTCAAGACCGCGCGCTTCTACTGGAAGGCCACCGGCAAGCCCGACAAGGTGAAGATCATCTCGCGCCTCAACGCCTACCACGGCGTGACCCTGCAGGCCATGAGCGCCACCGGGATGGCGCCCTACTGGAAGATGTTCGAGCCGCGCGTCCCGGGTTTCGTGCACATCCCGACCTGCTACCCGTACCGCCAGGAGGGCGCCAAGCCGGGCGAGACGGCCGGCCAGACGGCGGCGCGCCTGCTCGAGGAGGCCATCCTCCGCGAGGGACCCGACACCGTGGCCGCGTTCATCGCCGAGCCCATCCACGGCGGCGGCGGCGTGATCTATCCGACCGATGACTACTTCCCGCTGGTCCGCCAGGTCTGCGACCGCCACCAGGTCCTCTTCATCGCCGACGAGGTGATCACGGGCTTCTGCCGCACCGGCCGGTGGTTCGCCATGGAGCACTGGAAGGTCAATCCCGACATCCTCTCCTTCGCCAAGGGCGTGTCCTCCGGCTACCTCCCGCTCGGCGGCATCATGGTCTCCAAGGCGATCAAGGAGACGATGGACTCGGTGAAGCCCGAGGACCGCTGGATGCACGCCTACACCTACTCGGGCCATCCGACCTGTTGCGCGGTGGGGATCAAGAACCTCGAGATCATGGAGCGCGAGCGCCTCTGGGAGCGCTCCGCCGCGATGGGCGAGCGCCTCCACAAGGGGCTGCACGCCGCCTTCGACGATCACCCGAACCTGGGCGATATCCGCTCGGGCAAGGGCCTCCTCGCCGCGGTGGAGCTCGTGGAAGACAAGGCCACCAAGAAGATGTTCGACGCCGACAAGAAGATCGGGCCGCGGCTCATGCAGGAGATGACCAAGCGCGGACTGGTGACGCGCGCGCGCCTGGAGAACATCTTCTTCTCGCCGGCCCTCGTCATCAGCGAGGATCAGCTCGACCGGATGATCTCGATCACCCGCGACGCCGTCAAGGCGGTCACCGGCAAGTAGGCGCCATCATGACCGCGCGGCGCGCCTTTTCCGGCGTCATCCCGGCGATGGCGGTGCCGTTCCGCGACGACTTCAAGCTCGACGGGGACGGGCTCGCCCGCTTCGCCCGCTGGCTGGCCGGCTGCCCCGGCGTCACCGCGGTCATGACCAACGGCCACACCGGCGAAGTGGGCTCGCTCCTGTCCGAGGAGCGGGCCGAGGTGACCCGGATCGTCGCGGAGGCGGTGCGGGGCCGCGTGCGGGTCATCTCCGCGGTCTGCTCGGAAGGGACCTTCGAGGCCATCGCGCACGCCAAGGCCGCCGCCCACGCGGGCGCGGACACGGTGGACGTCATGCCGTGCCACATGTGGCTGCGCTTCGGGGTGAAGGAGGACGCCGTCTACGAGTACTTCAAGGCCATCGGCGCGGAGAGCGGGCTCGACCTCATCGTCCACGTCTATCCGGCCAACACCAAGGTCTCGTACTCGACGCCGCTGATGGCGCGGCTGGCCGGGCTCCCCCAGGTGAAGGGCTTCAAGATGGGCGAGCGGGATCTCGGCAAGTACGAGCGGGACATCCGGGCCCTTCGCGCGGACGCGCCCCACGTCTCCCTGCTGAACTGCATGGACGAGTATCTCTTCCCGACCTTCGTGCATCGTCTCGATGGCACTCTCGTCGGCTGCGCGAGCCTCATTCCCGAGCTCACCAATGACCTGCTGGAGGCCATGCAGGCCGACGACCTCCCACGGGCCCGCCGCGTCAACGACCTGATCTGGCCCGTCAAGGAGGCGGTATACGGCGCCGGCGAGCCCTCCGGGGACGCCCATGCCCGGATGAAGGAGGGCATGGCCATGCGTGGCATCTTCCGGAGCGCGCTCGTGCGTCCGCCCGTGCTCCGGCCCTCGCCCCCGGAGATCGCGGCGATGCGCGCCGCCCTCGAGGCGAGCGGCGTGCCGCGCGTCGACCTCTAACCCTCTCCCCTCGGGGGAGAGGGGAGGGGGTCGTAGAGGTGGCAGGCGACGAGCCGGCCGCCTTCACGTCGCAGTGCGGGCTCCTCGGTCTCGCAGCGGGCCATCGCGTGCGGACAGCGCGGGTGGAACCGACAGCCACTGGGGGGCGCGAGAGGACTCGGCACCTCGCCGGACAGCACGATCTCCTCGCGCGGCTCGTCGACGTCGATGGGGAGCGCCGCCGCGAAGAGCGCCTGGGTGTACGGATGCTTGGGCGCGAGCGCGACGTCGGCCGCCTCGCCCCACTCCACGATCTGGCCGAGGTACATCACCGCGATGGTATGGCTCATGTGGGCCACCGCGGCGAGGTCGTGGGCGATGAAGAGGTAGGCGACGCCGAAGCGCTTCTGAAGATCGCGCAGGAGATTGAGGATCTGCGCGCGGATCGACACGTCGAGCGCGGACACCGGCTCGTCGAGCACGATGAGGCGCGGCGAGAGCGCAAGGGCCCGGGCGATGGCGATGCGCTGGCGCTGGCCGCCCGAGAACTCGTGCGGGAAGAGGTCGGCCGAGCGCTCGGGGAGGCCGACCAGCTCCAGCAGCTCCTGGATGCGGCGTCGGCGCTCGGTCGCGCCGGGTCGCTCGTTGATCACCAGCGGCTCGGCGATGATGGATCCGACGCGCATGCGCGGATCGAGCGACGCGTACGGGTCCTGGAAGACCGCCTGCACGCCCCGCCGATAGCGGCGCATCCCCTCGCCGTCCAGCGTCGCCACGTCGGCGCCGTCGAAGCGGATGGCGCCGGCGGTGGGCCGCTCGAGGCCCAGGACGAGCTTGGACGTCGTGGTCTTGCCGCACCCCGATTCGCCCACCAGCCCCAGGGTGGTGCCCGCGTCGATCCGGAACGACACGGAGTCCACCGCGCGCACCAGCCCGGTCGACCAGCCCAGCAGTCCGCGCCGAACCGGGAAGTGCTTCGTGAGGCTGGACGCCTCGAGGAGCGGCACGCGGGGGCTCGCCGCCGTCGTCATGCCGGCGCGTGCAGCCAGCAGGCGCTCGCCTGGCCGGGCGCCACCGTGAACTGAGGGGGCGCCTCGGCCCGGCAGCGCTCCATCGCGTGCGGGCACCGCGGCGCGAAAGAGCAACCGCTTGGAAGTCGGGCGAGATCGGGCGGCTGGCCCTCGATGGCGGTGAGCCGGTCGCGCCGGGCCCCGAGCCGCGGGATCGATTCCAGGAGCGCCTGAGTATAGGGATGCGCGGGCGACTTGAAGATCTGTCGCACCGGGCCCATCTCGACGATGCGCCCGGCGTACATGACGGCGACGCGGTCGCAAATCTTGGACACGATGCCCAGGTTGTGCGTGATGAAGATCATGGCGAGGCGGTGCTTGTTCTGGAGCTCCTCGAGGAGCGAGAGGTACTGCGCCTGGATGGTGAGATCGAGGCTCGTCGTCGGCTCGTCCGCGATGAGGAGCCGGGGTGGCGCGGCGATGGCCATGGCTCCCACCACGCGCTGCCGCATGCCGCCGGACATCTGGAAGGGAAAGGCGCGCAGCCGCGTCTCCGGCGAGGGGATCCGCACCGAGCCGAGGAGCGCGGCGGCGCGGGTGGTCAGGCTCCGCCCGCGAAGCCCGTGATACATCGCGACCGACTCGCGCACCTGCATCCCGATGGAGAAGACCGGGTTGAGCGAGCTCATCGGATCCTGCAAGATCATCGCGATCTTCCGACCGCGGATCTTCTGCATCTCCCGCTCGCTCTTCGGGACGAGGTCGTCCCCGTCCAGCAGCACCGCGCCGCCGATGATCCGGGCCGCCGGCCGCGGGATCAGACGCACGAGGCTGAGGCAGGTCATGCTCTTCCCGGAGCCCGACTCCCCGACGAGCCCGAGCGTCTCGCCTTCGCTCACGCTGAAGGACACGCCGTCGACGGCTCTGATCGTCCCCCAGCGGGTGACAATGTGGGTGCGGAGGTCGCGGACCTCGATGACGGGCGGGGGCACGGGCGGGGCCGGGATCAGAGCTGGCGCAGCTTCGGGTCGAGGGTGTCGCGGAGCCAGTCCCCGAGCAGGTTGAAGGCCAGCACCACCAGCAGGATGGCGATACCCGGAAGCCCCGACACCCACCACGCGCTCGTCACGAATTCTCGCCCCTCGGCGATCATCGAGCCCCACGCGGGGGTCGGCGGGGGGATGCCTGCGCCCAGGAAGGACAGCGACGCCTCCACGATGATCACGTAGCCGATCTGTAGCGTCACCAGCACCACGAGGGTATTCATGGTGTTGGGGAGGAGATGCCGGGTGATGATGCGCCAGCCGCCGGCCCCCGCGATGCGCGCCTGGGCGATGAAGTCGAGCCCCATCAGGGTGAGCACCTGGCCGCGGATCACGCGCGCGTAGCGGGCCCAGAGGATCACCGCGATCGCCACCACCACGTTGGTGAAGCTCGGGCCCACCGTCACCGCGAGGATCAGGGCGAGGAGGATCACCGGGAACGACATGGTGGCGTCGGTGACGCGCATGAGCGCGGCGTCCGTCCGACCGCCATAGTACCCCGCGACCAGGCCGACCGCGGCGCCGAAGGCGCTGGCGAGGAGCACGGTGACCACGCCCGCCGCCAAAGAGACGCGCGAGCCCCAGATGATGCGCGAGAGCATGTCGCGCCCCAGCCGGTCGGTGCCGAGCAGGTAGGTCGTGTTGCCGCCCTCTACCCACGCGGGCGGCTTGAAACGGTTCCGCAGTGACTGGCTGTGGGGGTCGGCGGGGCTGAGCACGGGAGCCAGCACCGCCATCAGGACGAACACCCCGATGATCCCCAGGGGAATGACGGGGGGCCGGCGGCGCCGGGGCTCGGCGGCCGCCTGTATCTCGAACTCGGGCAGGGCCAGCGCGCCGGCGGGGCGCTCGGCGGAGATCGGATCAATCGCCACGGGGCTCACCGGGCATGGCGGATGCGGGGGTCGATGAGGGCGTAGAGGCAGTCCACCCCGAGGTTCACCAGCGCCACGATGGCCGCCGTCGTCAGGACCACCGCCTGGATCACGGGAAAGTCGCGCGAGCTGATGCCATCGTAGGCGAGCCGCCCGAGCCCGGGCCAGGCGAAGACGGTCTCCACCACGATCGCGGTCGTCACCAGGATGGCAAAGTAGATGCCCGCGAAGGTCACCACCGGGATGAGCGCGTTCTTGAGCGCGTGGAGCCAGACCACCCGGTGCTCCACCACGCCCTTGACGCGAGCGAGCTTGACGTACTCCGAGTCCAGCACCTCGAGCATGCCGGAGCGGAGCAGGCGCATCAGCCCCGCCACCACGAACCAGCCGAGGGTGAAGCCGGGCAGGACATAGCTCGTGAACCCGTCGATGCCGCCGGCGGGCAGCCATTGCCATCGCCCCGCCACGAACTCGACCAGCACGATGGCCACCCAGAAGGTGGGAAGCGACTGGCCGAGCACCGAAATCACCTGCGCGGCCCGGTCGAGCCCCGTGCCCTTCTTCACCGCCGCGAGAATTCCCAGGGGAAAGGCGATGGCGAGGGACACCCCCATGGCGAAGGCGCCGAGGCGGAGCGAGTTGGGCAGCCGCTCCTGGATCAGCTCCATGACCGGGCGGCGGGCCCGGATCGAGACCCCGAAGTCGCCCGTCACCGCCCGACCGACGAAGGAGAAGTACTGCTCGATGTAGGGCCGGTCGAGTCCGAGATACTTCCGGGCGTGGGCGTAGTCCTCCTCGGTCGCCGACATGGGGAGGATCAGGTGCAGGGGATCGCCGGTGGTCCGGGCCAGGACGAAGATGACCACGGACAGGATGGCGAGCGCCGCCAGCGACTGGAGCAGCCGCGACAGGACGAAGCGAATCACGCGCGCGCCTTGATCAAGAGCACGCGACCGAGCCGGGTGGGGGCGGCGCCGGGCCGGGGGGTACGCTCGCGGCGAATGCTGTACTGAGCAAGCGAGTGTGCCCCCCGGCCCGGTGTCGCTCCCACCCGCGCCTGGCTACTTGGACGAGGCGAGCTCGTCGATGTAGAGGTCGTACATGACGTTGCCGGGGTTCCATTTGCCGAGCTTCTTCGCGGCGGCGTACGGCGAGTGGACGTAGACCACCGGCACCCCGTAGTGCTCGCTCCGCAGGCGCGTGAAGATGTTGCGCATGAGCGAGTTGATCTTCTGCTGGTCGGTCTGGTTCATGACCTGCGCGATCATGCCGTCGATTTCGGGATCGTTGACGGTGGCGTTGAGCTTGGACGGCGAGTACGCCATCTTCTCGAGAAGCGCGTAGGTCCCGATCCAGTCGCGGTTGGCGATGTTGTAGTAGCCGACCGCGCCGGGCGCCTTGCGGTCCACCCACAGCTTGCGGAAGGCGGGATAGTCGACCGGGATCAGCTTGGGCTTCACGCCGATCTTCTCCCAGTAGCCCGAGATGGCCTCGGCGAACGCCTTGCCCTCGGGCAGGCCCGGCAGCTGGAAGGCGTACATGTCCAGGGCGAATCCACCGGGATGCCCGGCGTCGGCGAGCAGTTTCTTGGCCCGGGCGGGATCGTACGGGTAGGCCATCTCCGGGGTCACCTTGAAGCCGACGTCCTTGAACGACCACGTGAGCCCGAAGGGGACGGAGGCCGGCTCGGCCCGCCCCCCGAAGATCGATTGGGCGATCTCGTTGCGGTCGATGGCGAGGTTCAGCGCCTCGCGGACGCGCTTGTCCTTCATCGGCGCCACCCAGCCGTCGGGACCCAGTACGAACCACATCTGCACGACCGCCTCGTCCTTGCGGAGATGGATGGGGAAGCCCTCCTTCTCCAGCTCCTTCACGCGCTCCCGGCTCACGTCGGTCACGTCGACCTCGCCGCGGCGGAGCAGCGCGATGCGGGTGGTCTCCTCGGGCACGAGCTTGAAGGTGATGTTCTTGTACTTGGGCACGCCGATCCGCCAGTGGTTGTCGACGGCGGTCATCTTGATGTGCGAGCCGACGACCTGCTCCACGAACTTATAGGGGCCGGTGCCGACCGGCTTCCGCGCGAAGACCTCGTCTCCGTTGGCCTCGAGGTACTTCTTGGGCAACACCATGCCCTCCGTCGAGAGCGCGCGGGAGAGGTAGATGGGAATGATGAGGGTCGGCTCCTTGATCACGATGACGACGCGATCGGGCGCGGGGGTCTCGATGTCCTGGATCAGGGTCCGGAGCGGCCCGGCGTAGCCGGTGGTGGAGCGCTTGCCCATCGCCCGCTGGAGGCTGAACTTCACGTCCTCCGACGTCATCTCGTCGCCGGTGTGGAACTTCACGCCCTTGCGCAGGTGGAAGGTCCAGCGCTTGTAGTCGGCCGAGTTCTCCCACTTCGAGGCGAGGCCGCCCTGCTGGGTAGGCTGGCCGTCGGGCGTCGTGCCGACGAGATAGTCGAACATGAGCGAGAGGTAGTACTTGACGTTGTGCCCCTGGAGCGCGGGGTCGAGCGTCTCCGCCGAGAAGCTCGACAGCGCGACGTTCAGCTCGCTCTTCGCCTGGGCCCACCCGGATCCCGGCAGCGTCAGGACCATGAGGGTCAGGATCACCAGCACCGCGGGGACGATGCGCTTCGCTCGCGTCATGGCTCGCTCCTCTGTTGGGATCGTTGGGGTGGGACCGTCGGGTGCCACGGGTCCCATGTGGGGGCCCCTCACCGCTCCGAACGTACCGCGGGACGGCCCTGGACGGCAAGCCCCCCGGCGCTAGCGCCGCCGGTACTTCTCCACCGCGTCCGGCGCCAGCGCCATGCCATGGCCGGGGCGATCCGGGATGCGGAAGACGCCCCCCTCGCAGCGCGGCTGCTCCACGAAGAGATCGGCGGGCGCCCAGTCCATCAGCTCGACGAGGAAGCCGTTGGACAGCGCGCCCACTACCTGGAGGGAGATCTCGTGCAGCACGTGCGGCGAGACGGGGAGGCCGTGGGCGGCGGCGAGATGGCCGATGCGCAGGGTCTCGGAGAAGCCGTTGGCGCGGCCCACGTCGGGCATGAGATAACGCGCGGCGCGCCGCTCGATCAGCTCGCGGAACTCGTAGCGCGAGTACGCGTTCTCGCCGGTGGCCACGGGAATCTTGATCGAGCGGGCCACCTCGGCGCAGGCGGCGAAATCGTCGGCGAGGACCGGCTCCTCGTACCAGACGAGGTCGAGGTCCTCCAGCGCCTGCGCCTGGCGAAGATTGCCCAGCACGTCGAGCTTCTGGTTGACGTCCACCATGAGGCGCACGCCGTCGCCCAGGGCCTTCTTCACCGTCTCCACGCGCTTCCGATTCACCCGCGGGTCGGGGTCGTGGATCTTCATCTTGTAGTAGCGGCAGCCGCGCCCCACGTACTTCTGGGCCTCGGCGATCACGTCCTCCACGCGGTACTTGCCCCAGCCGCCGCTGCCATAGGCTTCGGCGCGGTCGGTGAAGGCTCCCCAGAGCTTGTAAAGCGGCAGGCCGGCGGCCTTCCCGGCAATGTCCCAGAGGCCGATATCGAGGGCGGCCACCGCGTAGGCCGCGACGCCCTGTCGCTTGATGCCGCGATCCCCGCGAAACATCCGCTCCCAGAGCCGCTCGACGAAGAGGGGATCCTCCCCCATGAGCAGGGGCTTGAGGCGGGTCTCCAGGTACACCTGGATGGATTCGGCGCCGCCTGCGCCAAAGGCCAGCGTGTAGCCGAGGCCGCTCACGCCTTCGTCGGTCGCGATCGAGGCCGCCACCATGCGGTGCTCGGGGAACTCGAGCGACATCGGGGGCGTGCAGGGGAGGGAGAGGACGACGCTGTCGATCGCGGTGATTTTCATGCGCCGGATCATAGGCCGGGCCGGCTTGCTTTACTACTCGTCGTGTGTTTAGTATAGGGCCGGGAGGTGGCCCATGGACCGAGACCAGCGGCTCGCGATCCTTTCGGAGGCGGCCGCGGACGACCGCGAGCACGGCATGCCCCTGCCGCGCCGTCCCTGGTTCCCGGGCGGCGGCGCCGGACCGATCGGCATTCGGAAGGTCCGCGTGCCGGGGCGGGGCACCACGACGCTCATGCGCGTCATGCAGACGAATGCCTGCTCGCTCTCCTGCGGCTATTGCCCGACCTTTTGCGGCGGGCGGGTGAAGCGCACGGCGCTCGCGCCGGAAGAGGTCGCGCGGACGTTCATCGAGGCGCACCGCGCGGGCATGGTCAGCGGCCTGTTCCTCACCTCGGGGGTACCTGGCCGCGCCGAGCGGGCCATGGACCGAATGCTCGATGCGGTGCATATCCTGAGGCGGCGCGAGGGCTTCACGGGCTACGTCCATCTCAAGGTCCTCCCGGGCGCCCAGAGGGACCAGGTGCGCGAAGCCGCGCGGCTCTGCGACCGCGTCTCCGTGAACCTCGAGGGCCCGCGCGACGACGTGGTGCGGCGGCTCGCCAAGGAGAAGGACCTGTCGGGCGATCTCCTGCCGAACCTGGAGCTGGCCGGCCGCCTCTCGCGCGAGGGACGGCTCGAGGGCCGCCCGGACCGTCCCGCCCGGATGGGCACGACGACCCAGTTCGTGGTGGGGGCGCAGGGGGAGCAGGACCGCGAGATCCTCGGGCTGGTGGGGCGCCTCGAGGGACAGGGTCTGCTACACCATGCCCACTTCAGCGCCTTCCAGCCCGTGGCGGGCACGCCGATGGAGGGCGTACCGCCCACGCCGTCCGCTCGCGAGTTCCGCCTTTACCAGGCCGAGCACCTGCTGCGCCAGTACCGCTTCCGCTTCGATGAGCTGCCCTTCGGCGCCGACGGCAACCTCCCGCTCGAGCACGATCCCAAGACGGCCTGGGCGCTGGCCAATCCCGCCGCATTTCCCGTGGATGTACGCCGCGCCCCGGAAGACCTCCTCCTGCGCGTGCCCGGCATCGGCCCGCGCGCGGCGGAGCGGCTGGTGACCGAGCGGCGCCGAGTCGTGCTGCGCGGCGCCGAGGACCTTCGGCGGCTGGGCGTGGACGTCTATCGCGCGGGGTATTTCTTGACCCTGGGCGGGTGGCGGCTCGCCCGCGAGCGGCCGCCGCTCCAGCAAGCGCTCTTCGCGGA
Source organism: Candidatus Methylomirabilota bacterium (assembly GCA_046728035.1). Taxonomy (GTDB): domain Bacteria; phylum Methylomirabilota; class Methylomirabilia; order Rokubacteriales; family CSP1-6; genus DASRWT01. Next base: position 12,201 of record JBKPDT010000341.1, read on the forward strand.
TGGACGGCATCTGCCGGCCGTCGTCTGGAACACGCCGACGCCGCCCTGCGCCTACCGCTGAGGGCCGTGTCGTTGGCCCCCTGATCGCGCCTACAATGCATCCGTGGGCGCCATCGAAGGCAAGGAGACGCCGGTCGTCGCCGTCGTGATCTACGACGGGACCTGCGGGCTCTGCCAGGGCAGCGTGGGCTGGGTCTCACGGCGCGCGCGCCCGGGCGCGTTCGAGTTCTTGCCGTGCCAGGCCGCGGAGCGGGCCGCGCGCTTTCCCGCCATCTCGGAGGCCTCGTGCCTCGAGGCCATCCAGCTCGTGCTCCCCGATGGGCGCGTGCTCGGCGGGGCGGCCGCGCTGCCCGAGATCCTCCGTCGCCTGCGGGGCTGGCGCTGGGCCGCCGCCCTCTTCCGGCTGCCCGGCGCGGGGCTCGTCGCGCCCATCGCCTACCGCTGGGTCGCGCGCAACCGCTACCGCGTCTCC
>JBKPDT010000342.1:0-10445 GCA_046728035.1 Candidatus Methylomirabilota bacterium
ATCCGGCCGCCGTGGACCGGCGGGGACGCTCCCCGCTTGTTCCGCCGCCGCGTCCGGCGTCGGGGTACTCATGGTCGTCTCTCTCCCGCGCGCCGATCGGCTGGGCGCGCACAGTCTCGAGTCCATTCAGCCCGTCGTGTACAGCGTGAGGTATTGCTTGAGCTCTGCCACCGACTTCTCCAGCACCGCGATGTCCCGCGTCACCTTGGCCATCAGGATGGCGCCTTCCAGCGAGGCGATCACGAAGCCGGCCGCGCCGGCGACGTCGAGGTCGGCGCGAAGTCGCCCACTCGCCCGGCCACGCTCGAGGGCGGCCGCCACCTTGACCCGCCAGTGCTCGAAGATCTCGGCGAGCCGCTGCCGGAATCCCTCGTGGACGTCGGACAGCTCGGAGGCCAGATTGCCCATGGGGCAGCCGCCCACGCAATTGCGCCGGCGATGACTCTCCACGAGCCGGTCGAGGAATCCGTGAAGCTGCCCGATCGGATCGGCCGCCGGGTCGGCGAAGGCCGGCTCGAGCGTGCGCTCGAGGAAGCTTTGGACGACGCGGTCGATGATGGCGAAGCCCAGCCCCTCCTTGCTCTTGAAGTAGTAATAGAAGTTGCCCTTGCCGACCCCGCTTTCCCTTAAGACATCGTCCAGGGAGGTGTTGTGATATCCGCGCAGATGGATAAGGCGTCCCGCGGCGTCGAGGATCTGGTCCCGTGTCGCCGCCCCCTTGGCTCTCTTGGTCTCGGCCATGCCCATGGCGTGTCCGCCTCATCGCGGGAAATTCTGTACCAACTGGTCGGTACACACTATACCAGAGGAGGCTAGCGCCCGATGACCGACGAGCTCCCCGACCATGTCCGGCGCAATCGCCTGGCCTGGGACGACCTCGCCGCGGAATACGCGGAGGACGGCCGCCGAGCCTGGGCCCAGGACCGCCTGTCGTGGGGCATCTGGAGCATCCCGGAGCAGGAGCTCCGGCTCCTTCCCGAGGTGAACGGGCTCGACGTCATCGACCTCGGCTGCGGAACCGCCTACAAGGCGGCCTGGCTGGCCCGCCGGGGAGCCCGCGTCGTCGGTATCGACAACTCGGCGCGTCAGCTCGAGACGGCACGCGCGCTTCAGCGCGAGCACGGCCTCGCCTTCCCCCTCATCCACGGCGATGCCGAGGCGGTCCCGTTCCCCGACGCCACCTTTGACGTCGCCCTGTCCGAGTACGGCGCCAGCATCTGGTGCGACCCCTACCGCTGGGTGCCGGAGGCGGCCCGGCTCCTGCGCCCGGGCGGCGACCTCGTCTTCCTCAAGTGCGGGACCCTGCGCCTCCTCACCACCCCCGACGACGGCGAGCGCGCGGACGACCGGCTGGTGCGCTCCTATTTCGGCCTCCATCGGATCGAGTGGTCCGACGACGGCTCCGTGGAGTTCGACCTCCCCTACGGCGAGTGGATCCGGCTCTTCCGCGAATCGGGGTTCACCGTGGAGCGGCTGGTGGAGCTGCGCGCCCCGGAGGGCGCCACGCCCGGGCGCTGGACCTTTGTCACCGCCGAATGGGCGCGACGCTGGCCCTGCGAGGAGATCTGGCACGTGCGCAAGGCGCGCGCATGAGATCATCCCGCGCGCCGCGCACGCCGGGGCGCCCAGGCCGCCCTCACCATGCACCTCAGAATATCGTGGCGGCGACGCGGAGAGCGGTGAGAACGAACGGCTTGGGGTAGACGCCCATCACGACGACACCGAGGCTGCAGATGAGGATGCCGAGCGCGAGGAGGGGCGCGACCGCGATGGGGCCGGAGCGCTGGGGGGCGTCGATGTACATCTGCTTCGCCACCAAGAGGTAGTAGAAGAGCGCGACCACGGTGAGGATGGCGCCCACGAGGACGAGGAGGTAGAGTCCCTTCTCGGCTGCCGCCCAGAACACGTAGAGCTTGGCCCAGAAGCCGGCGACGAAGGGAACCCCGCCCAGGGAGAGAAGGAAGAGAAGCATCGCCAGCGCGAGCACGGGCGAACGCTGGGCGAGCCCGCGGTAGGCGGAGATGTTGTCGGACCCTTCCGACTGCGACACCGCCTCCACGACGAGGAACGCGCCGATGTTCCCGAAAAGGTAGGCGACCAGATAGAAGAGCATCATGGCGACACCGCTCGCCGACACCGCGGCGAGCCCCACCAGCATGTACCCGATATGGGCGATGCCGGAATAGGCGAGCAGGCGCTTGATGTTCTGCTGCGGAATGGCCATGAGGTTTCCGGCCACGATGGTCAGCACGGCCAGCCCCGTCGCGATGGGCACCCAGAGCACCACGCGATCACCCACCCCTTCGAGGTAGAGCCGGAAGATCACCACGAAGCCGGCGGCCTTTGGCGCCACCGAGAGCCAGGCCACGAACGGCGCGTTCGCCGCCTCGTACGTGTCGGGCACCCACATATGGAACGGAAAGGCGGCGATCTTGAAGCCGAGCCCGGCCAGGGTGATGACGAGCCCGAGGATAAGGAGCGGGGACCCGCCGGCCAGGGCGGGCCCGATGCCCGAGACCTGGGTCGTGCGCGTCACCCCATAGATGAAGGACATCCCATAGGCGATGAGGGCCGACGACACCGTGCCGACCAGGAAGAACTTGAGCGCCGCCTCCACCGCCACCTCTTCCCGCTTCTGGAACCCGGCGAGGGTGTAGAGGGGGATCGACATGAGCTCGAAGGCGACGAAGAGGAGGATGAGGTCGCGCGCGGAGGCCAGGGCGAGCATCCCGAGCAGCGACGACAGCATGATCAGGTAGTACTCGGTGGCGCGCCGGGCGAAGGCGGGCGCCCGCAGGGTCAGGGAGCCCAGCATGCCGAGCACCGTCGCCGCGAGGAAGAGCCGCTTGGCGAAGAGCGAGAGGTCGTCCAGCACGTAGGCCCCACCCCAGAAGGAGGCCCCGGGCCCAAGGCGGAGCGACCAGTAGAAAAGGACGACCAGGCCCAGCGCCGAGATCACCCCCACGCGGCGGGAGTCGTCGCGGCGGCCAAAGAGCCCGCCCACGAAGACCACGAGCATCAGCGCGAGCACCCCCGCCTCGAGGCTGAGCGCCCTCACGGGAGTACGCCCAGGCGAGTCAGCAGCGGGACGGTGGCGGTGTCCACCGGATCGATGGCGATGCCCGGCGCGACCCCGAAGACGACGAGGGTGACGACCAGGATTACCAGGGCCGCCCACTCCGGCCCCTGCGCGTCGGGGAGGCCCTGAAAGCGCGGGTCGGCGGCGGGGGGACCCCAGAAGATCTGCTTGGTGACGCGGAGCACGTAGATCGAGGTGAGGTAGGCGCCGATCACGCCGGGGAAGAGCCACCACGGGAAGCGCGACTGCCAGGCGCCGAGGAAGGTGAGGAGCTCGGCGACGAAGCCCGCCGTCGCGGGCAGCCCCAGCGAGGAGAGGCCGCCGATCGTGAAGGCGGTCGCGATGCCCGGCATCATCTTGCCGAAGCCGCCCATGCGGAAGATCTCGCGCGAATGCGCCTTCTCGTACACGAGACCCACCAGGGCGAAGAAGAGACCGGTCATGATCCCGTGGGCGAACATCTGGAACACCGAGCCGTTGAGGCCGCTCTCGGTCAAGGTGGCCGCCCCCAGCATGACCACGCCCATGTGGGACACCGACGAGTAGGCGATCACGTACTTCAGGTCTACCTGGGCCATGGCAGACAGCGCGCCGTAGACGATGTTGATGCAGGCGATGGTCCCCACCAGCCACATCCACTGATGGGTCCCGTCGGGGAGGAGCCCCATGCCGAGCCGGACCACGCCGTAGGCGCCGAGCTTCATCAACACGCCGGCGTGGAGCATGGACACCGCGGTGGGCGCGGAGGCATGGCCGTCCGGCGACCAGGTGTGCAGCGGCCAGATGCCGGCGAGGATGCCGAAGCCCACGTAGAAGGCGAGGAAGACCCAGGACTGCAGCCACGGCGCGAACCGCACCTGCTCCAGCTCGAGCAGGGAGAAGGACGACGAGCCGGACGCCACGTAGAGGGCGAGGATGCCGACGAGGATGAAGGCCGACCCGAAGAGGAGGTAGAGGGTCAGCTTCATCGCCGCGTACTCTTTCGTCCCCACCCCGGTGCGCCGGAACGCCCAGGCGAAGATCCCCTGCGGGCGCACCTCGCCGGACGAGCCCCAGATCCCGATGAGGAGATACATCGGCAGCACGGCGATCTCGTAGAAGAGGAAGAGGACGAACAGATCGAGCGAGACGAAGACGCCGTAGACGCCCGTCACGAGGACGAGCAGGAGGGCGTAGAACTCCTGGCTCCGCTCCTTCACCGTCCAGGACGCCCACACCCCGGCGAAGATGATGAGGGAGGTGAGCAGGACCATGAGGAGGCTCATCCCGTCCACGCCGAGCTGGTAGGTGATGCCCAGGGGCGGGACCAGGGGCAGCTCCTCGTAGAACTGATAGCCCGCCGCCTCGCGGTCGTAGAGCCAGAAGATGCGCAGGGACAGGAGGAGCGAGATGCCGGTGGTGACCAGCGCGATCAGCCGCACGAGGAGGGGATTGTGGCGGGCCCCGAACATGATGAGGATGGCCCCGATGAAGGGCATCCACGTGATGATCGACAGCGCCGGCACCGTTGTCATCGCGGCCACTGCACCCAGATGAGGATGAGGAGCAGGCCGACGGCCAGGCCGTAGACGTAGTCCTGGGGCAGCCCGGACTGGATCCGGCGCAGGCGGTCACCCCAGATCAGGGTCCACGCGGAGAAGAGGTTCACGATCCCGTCGACGATGTACCGGTCCACCCAGCCCACGAGGACGGAGAGCCCGAGCAGCACGCCCCGATAGACACCCTCGAACAGGTCGTCCAGCCAGAAGCGGGCCAGGGCGGCCCGGCGGATCGGCGCGAAGACGCGCGCGAGCACGTCCACGCTGATCACGCGCGCCTGGTAGGTCAGCCAGGCCAGCGCGATGCCTCCGACCGCGACGGCGACGGCGAGCGGCGTCAGCCAGCCCGGCGCGGTGAACTCGGCCTCCGGGTGATGGCGGAAGAAGAAGAGCCCGATGCCGACCGAGAGCGCGGCGAGGATCCAGAGGGGTACGCTCATCACCGGCGGCGCGTCGTGGAGATGGCGCCCGTTTCCGTGGGGCGCCCCGCGGCCCTCACCCCAGAAGGCGATGAACACCACCCGGAACATGTAGAACGCGGTGAGGAACGCCGCGATCACCAGCATCCAGAAGGGAACGGCGAGGCCGCCGCTCCACACCGCGCCGAGGATCTCCTCCTTGGAGAAGAAACCTCCGAAGAGCGGGATGCCGGCGAGCGAGAGCGTCCCCACGACGAACACGATCGACGTCTGGGGCATGGCCCGCCGCAGCCCCCCCATCTGATAGATGTCGTTGCTCCCCACCGCGTGGATCACCGCCCCCGCGGCGAGGAAGAGCAGCGCCTTGAAAACGCCGTGCGTGAGGAGATGGAGGAAGCCGGCGGCCGCGAACCCCGCTCCCATCGCCGACATCATGTAGCCGAGCTGGGACACCGTGGAGTAGGCGAGCACGCGCTTGATGTCGGTCTGCACGCACGCGAGCACGGCGGCGAGCAGCGCCGTGAAGGCGCCGATCCAGCCGATGAGGAGCAGCACGTCCGGGGTGAGGGCGAAGAGCCAGATGGTGCGCCGAAGGAGATACACGCCGGCGGTGACCATGGTGGCCGCGTGGATCAGGGCGGAGACGGGGGTCGGCCCTTCCATGGCGTCGGGCAGCCAGACATGGAGGGGGAACTGGGCGGACTTGCCCATGGCGCCGAGGTAGATGCAGAAGGTGACGAGGCCGAGCCCGGCGATGGGGAGCTGCCCGGCGCGGACGAGGTCGTAGAGCTCGAGGTAGTCGAAGGTGCCGCTCCGATGCCAGAGCAGCACGATGCCGACGAGGAGGCCCACGTCACCCGCCTTGGTGATCCAGAACGCCTTCACCGCCGCGCGCGCGGCTTCCGGCCGCTCGTACCAGTAGCCGATGAGGAGGTAGGAGCAGAGGCCGACCAGCTCCCAGAAGATGAAGAGCTGGAGGAAGCCGGGCGCGAGCACGAGCCCCATCATCGAGAAGGCGAAGAGCGACTGATAGGTGTAGTAGCGGCCCAGCGCGGGTCGGGGCTCGGCGTCGAGGTAGCCGAGCGAGTAGACCTGCACGAGGAAGGACACCAGCGCCACCAGCACCAGCATCATGGTGGAGTCCGCGTCGGCGAGCACGCCCACGGTGGCGAGGGAACCCGCCTCCTGGGGGATCCACTCGTAGACGATCCGGGTCATCCCCTCCGGGCTCTGGAGCGACCACGCCCGCACCGCGGCGGCGAGCGAGCCCGCCGCGCACAGGATCGAGACGATACCCGCCACGAGGCCGCTCCATCGGAGCGGGTACGCCACCGCGAGGACGAGGAAGGCGGCGGCGGGCAAGAGGAGCGCAAGGGTGGCGAGCGAGCCGGGATCGGTCATCGCGCGGGGGTCATCCTCTGAGGAGGTCGAGGTGGTCGGCGATGGCGGTGCGCCGCACCCGGAAGATGAGGATCACGAGGGCGAGGCCCAGGGCGACCTCGGCCACCGTGATCGAGATCGTGAACACCGTGAAGACCAGCCCGGCCACGTCCCCGCTGAAGCGGGCAAAGGCGACCAGGTTGATGTTGACGGAGTTGAGCATCAGCTCGATGCCGAGGAGGATGCCGATGGTGTTCCGCCGCGTGAGCACGCCGAAGAGGCCGATGGAGAACAGCACCGCGGCGAGAATGAGGTAGGCTTGGAGGGATACCGAAGCCGGCATCTAGTCGTCCGGCCGCGCGAAGTAGATCGCGCCGAGGAGGGAGGCGACGAAGAGGAGGGCGAGGAGCTCGAACGGCAGGACGAAGCGGGTCAGCACCGCCTCGCCGATGGCCCGCGTGAGGTCGCCCGCGAGGGGCGGGCGGGGCGCCCCCTGCGGCGCGCGCACCACGAACGAAAGCACCCCCAGGAGCACCGCGCCCGCGATGACGGCGCCGTTGACGAGCTGGCGGCTCGTCTGGGTGATGCGGTCGCCCACCAGACGCTCGGTGACCACGATGGCGAACACCGCGATGGTGACGACGCCGCCCGCGTAGAGGAGGAGCTGGACGGCGGCGAGGAACTCCGCGTCGAGGGTGAGGAAGATGCCCGCGGTCCCGGTGAGGGTCAGCGCGAGCCAGAGCACCGAGTGGAAGAGGTTCTTGGTGAGGACCACGGCCAGCGCCGACCCGATGAGGATGAAGGCGAGGGCCGCAAAGGCTATCGGCTCGAGGCTCACTCGGGCCCTCCGGCGACCTTGCCGGGCGGGCCCTCGGCCTTGGCCGCCTTGGGGGGGGCCTGCATGTCGCGGAGGAGGTTGCCGGTGGCCCAGGAGGGCTCGAACTGGAGCCCCACCGCGTGGAGCCGATCCTTGTCGAAGAGGAGCTCACGGCGGTCGGCGGTGGCCACGTCGAACGACTTCATCATGATGATGGCGTCGGTGGGGCATACCTGCACGCACAGCTCGCAGAACTCGCACGCGTAGAGCTCGAGGGTGAAGGTCTTGGCGAAGTTTCGCTTCTCCGCCTTGAGCATCTCCACCTTGATCACCTGCGGCGGGCAGATGTACTCGCAGAGCCGGCAGCCGATGCAGTTCTCTTCGCCGGTCTCCTTGTCGTAGGTCAGCGCGAGCACGCCGCGGAAGCGGTCCGGATAGGGGCGCGTCACGTCCGGATAGTGCACGGTCACCGGCTTGCGAACGAAATTGACGAAGGTCACCCGCATGGCGCGACCCACCGCCCGGATGACGTCGGCGACCTCACCCGCGAAGCCGCGCCCGCCGCCCTCAGGCGCCACCGGTGCTCCGCCAGGCCACCCACGCCGCCGCCGCCATCAGCAGGAGGAGCGTGGCCGGCAGCATGAGCTTCCAGGAGATCGCGAGGATCTGATCCACCCGGATGCGCACGAAGCTCCAGCGCACCCAGGTGATGAGGAGGAACACCGCCATCGCCTTGAGGAGGAACCAGACGGGCCCGAGCCAGTCGGGCCCCGGGCCTGCCCAGGCGCCGAGGAAGAGGAGCGCCCCCAGGAAAGAGGTGCCGATGGCGTGGGCGTACTCGCCGAGCTGGATGAGCGCGAACTTCATCCCCGAGTACTCGACGCGGAAGCCCGCCACCAGCTCCGACTCCGCCTCGAGGATGTCGAAGGGCACGCGGTTCTCCGCGGCCAGGGTCGTCACGATGTAGGCGATGAAGGCGAGCTGCCCGATCACAGGATAGAAGATGAAGGACCCGAGGAAGCCCGCCTGGGCGGCCGCGATGTCGGACAGCCGCAGCGAGCCGGCGAGGACCACCGGCACCAGGGCAGCGAAAATGAACGGGAGATCGTAGGAGATGATCTGGTTCACCGCGCGCATCGCGGAGAGGAGCGCGTACTTGTTGTTCGAGCCCCAGCCCGCCATGAAGAGGCCCACGATCTCCATGGAGGACACCGCGAGGAAGAAGAGGACGCCGATGTTGAGGTCGGCCACCCCCAGGCCGGGGGCGAAGGGAATGGTGGCGAAGATCAGCATGCAGGGGACGAGGAACACGATGGGGGCGAGGTTGTAGACGGGCCGGTCGGCGAGGGCGGGGACCACGTCCTCCTTCATCATGAGCTTGAGCGCGTCCGCGATGGGCTGGAGGAGGCCGTGGGGGCCGACCCGGTAGGGGCCGATGCGCGACTGCATGCGCGCGGCGAACTTCCGCTCGAGCAGGGTCACGTAGGTGACCATTCCGATCACCGCGTTGAGCACGATGAAGCCGACGATCGCCGCGTACAGTGCGTCAGGCATAGCGACCCATCGATGACGCCTGCGGCGTCATCGATCGACTTCTCCGAAGACGGGGTCCACCGAGCCCATGATGGCCACCACGTCGGCGACCTTGTGACCGGGGATGATGTGCGGCAGCACCGCGAGGTTGGAGAAGGAGGCCCCCCGCCACTTCATGCGGTAGGGCTTGGCCCCGCCGTCGGCGACGAGGTAACAGCCCACCTCGCCCCGCGCCCCTTCCACCCGCGCGTAGCCCTCGCCTTTGGCCACCCGTACCTGCCCCACCGACTTGACGCCGGGGCGCGAGGAGATGGGCCCCTCGGGGAGGCCATCGAGGACCTGGCGCACGATCTTGATGGACTCGCGGAACTCCTGCATCCGCACGCGGTAGCGCGCGTAGCAGTCGCCCGCGGTCTCCACCGGCACCTTGAAATCGAAGTCCTCGTAGGACGAATAGGGCTCGGCGCGGCGCACGTCGTAGTTGACGCCGGAGCCGCGGATGAGGGGGCCGGAGATGCCGACCTCCTGCGCAAGCTCGCGCGAGACCACGCCGACCCCCTGCGTGCGCGCGTGGAAGAAGGTGTTGTGCTCCAGCATCTCTTCGTACTCGTCTATCCGGTTGTTGATCATGGCGATGGTCGCCCGACACTTCTCGGCCCAGCCGGCGGGGAGGTCGTAGCGGGTCCCGCCCACCTGGTGAAAGCCGTACAGGAGCCGGGCGCCCACGAGCGATTCGAAGAGATCCAGCACCGATTCGCGCTCGCGGATGCAGTAGAGGAAGACGGTGGCGCCGCCCCCCAGCGCCCCGCCCATGTCCAGGCACCAGGTGCCCAGCCAGAGGCAGTGCGAGGCGACGCGCTGCAGCTCGGCTACGAGCACGCGCAGGTACTGGGCGCGCTTGGGCACCTCGAACTTCCCGACGATCTCGGCGGCGCGCACGTAGGCAAGCTCGCTCGTCATGGCCGCGACGTAGTCGGTCTTGGAGGCGATGGAGGGGTACTGGGTATAGGTCAAGGACTCCCCGAGCTTCTCGTGGCAGCGGTGGAGGTAGCCGATCACCGCGTCCACCGCCGCCACCGTCTCGCCTTCGAGGGTGAGGATGGCGCGGAAGACCCCGTGGGCGGACGGGTGCTGCGGCCCCATGTTCATGGTGAGCCGCTCGCTCCCGCCGTAGCCCATCTCGATGACTTTGCGCGCTTCGGGGTCAGTCATGGCGTTGCCTTGTCACCGTTGCGGTTGATCATTCGGGCTTTCTACCATCAGCGGGGGCCTCGAAATGGCCCCCGCTCTCCCCCCTTCGCTCACCGCATTGCCGAAAAGGGCGCGGGGAGGAGGACGATCGCCTGCATGTGGGCGAGGAGCGAGATGGACTTGGCGAGGAACGCCTGCCAGGCCGGCTCCTCCGCGAGCCTGGCGCGCGACTCCGCGCGGTCCTTGAGGTCCCGGAAGGCCCACATGTGCACCACCTCGTTGAGCTGAGAGATCTCCGTCTGCCAGAGCCCCACGCGGTGCATGTGCTTCTCGCGCGCCGGCATCACCGCCTTGAAGTGGTCGAGCCATTCGCGCGTCGCGCCCACGTGGGTGCGGTACCAGCGCAGCTCGTAGACCCAGCCGGGATTCGGCGTGGGGTTGAGCGGCAGCACCGGCGAGAGGATCTTGTTCTCCTGGGCCAGCATCAG
>JBKPDT010000343.1:0-11688 GCA_046728035.1 Candidatus Methylomirabilota bacterium
TCATCCAGGGCAGCGGCACCCTTGGTACTCAGGCGGCCGTCGCCGACTTCCGCGCCGCCCTCGGCGACCCCAACAATGCGAGCAACCCGGGGCCGCTGCCCAGCGGCCGCCGCGAGATCAACTGGGACGGGGGCGGCAACCTGGATGGTTCTCCCGCCGCCACCCCGTTCGCGGGGTTCCAGAACCGTGGTGTCATCTTCACGACGCCCGGCAGCGGCTTCCAGCAGGCGCCAATCTCGTTAGGAGTGGGCAACCTCTCCGACGTGTTCGGCGTCGACTACTCCAATACCTTCCAGTTCTTCAGCCCAGTACGGCTCTTCGTCCCCGTCGACAGCAACCTGACGGAAGGGGCCTTCTCGATTCCCGGCACGAACGGGACCGACCCGGCGGGAACGCGGGCCTTCGGCGCGGTATTCACCGACGTCGACCTCGCCGATGAAACGACGATCGAGCTGTTTGGGGCCGATGGGACGCTGCTCGCGTCGGCGGCGGTCCCCGCCGCGCCGGGTGATGGGGAGCTGTCATTCCTCGGTATCCTGCTCGATCCCAGCGAGGGCCTGGCGACGCGGCTGCGGATCACCACCGGCACCGCGGCGCTGGGCGTGGTCGATGACCCGAGTGCGGGTGACGACGTCGTGGCCATGGATGATTTCCTCTTCGCCGAGCCCCAGGCAGTACCGCTCCCGGGAACCCTGGCCCTCGTCGGCGCCGCGCTCTGCACGCTGGGCGCCATCGCCGTCACTCAGGCGAAGTGGGGGAGGACCTGCTCGCCGAGCAGTCGGATGGAGCGGAGCACGCGCGCCTGATCCATGCCCGGCCACTGCAGCCGGAACATCATAGAGGTCACCCCGAGCCGCTCGCGGTAGCGCGCGATCTCCTCGCGCACCCGCGCGGGGTCGCCCAGGATGAAACGGTCCCGCGCGAGCTCCTCGAAGGCGGCGCTCCACGTCTCCCCCTCGGGCAGGGCCTTGTCCTGCTCCCAGCGCTGATAGGCCTGATACTTGGGCTCGAGGAGGGGCCGCGCCTCCGCGAAGGCCGCCGCCGCGCTCTCCGTGACATAGCACTCGCGAATGAGCGGGATCTCGGCGGCGCGGGCGCGGCCGGCGGCGGCCCGCTCGGCGTGGAATAGGCCGAGCTGGCGCTCCAGCGTCGGCAGTGTGGTGTGCGGGTTGATGAGCCAGGTGTCGGCCAGCCGCGCCGCGCGCTTCACGCCGGCGTCGCCATTGGCGGCGAGCCAGATCGGCGGGCGCGGTCGCTGGAGGGGCGGCATCGAGATGCGCACGTCGCGGAGCTGGAAGTGCTTGCCCTCGAAGGACGCCGGCTCGCCCGACCAGAGGCGCTCGAGCGCCTGCAGGCATTCCACGAGGCGGCCCACGCGCGCGCGCGGATCCTGCCCCATCGCGAGGTTCTCGGCGTCGCGATAGCCGAGCCCGACGCCCACGACGAGACGGCCACCCGCGATCACGTCGAGGGTGGCGAGCTGCTCGGCGAGGTCCACGGGGTGGTGTAGGGGCAGGAGGAGCACGCCGGTCCCGAGCGTCATGCCGTCGGCCTCGGCGGCGATGCGGGCGAGGGTGGGGATGGGCTGGAAGTAGGTGAAGGGATCGGAGAGGTAGTGCTGGCTCGCCCAGATGGAGGCGAAGCCCACGCTGCGCGCCAGTCGCACCTGCTCGACGTGCTCCTGGAACCGGCGCGCCTGCGGCTCGTCCGGTCGGTGCTGCACGGACAATCCGATGCCGAATCTCATGCCTGGCCTCCCCGGGGGCCCTAGCCAGCCACGCGGGCGCGGCGGCTGTCAAGTTAGAATGGGCGGCGGAGGCGTGCCCATGCAGGAGACGATCCGGATCGTGTCGCGCAAGGAGCAGGAGGTGCTCGACATCACCCGCGAGGTCGGCGAGGTGGTCGCGCGCGCGGGCGTGGACGAGGGTATCTGCACCGTCTTCGTGCGCCACTCCACCGCCGCCATCATCGTCAACGAGAACGCGGACCCGGGCTTCCGCGCCGACGTCGTCACCGCCCTCGACCGTCTCTTCCCGCCGGGAATCTGGGAGCACGACAAGGTGGACGACAACGGGGCCGCTCATCTCAAGGCGATGGTGCTCGGCCCGTCCGAGTCCGTTCCCGTCCACGCCGGTCGCCTTCGCCTCGGGACCTGGCAGGGCCTGGCGCTGGTCGAGTGCGACGGGCCCCGGGAGCGCGAGATCGTCGTGGACGTCCGCTAGCGTGGCGGCGCCGCGCGCGTGATTCCGATCGAGAACGCCTCCCTGGCGTCGCGCACGACGCTGGGCGTGGGCGGGCCCGCGCGCTGGCTCGTCAAGGCGCGGGACGAGGCGACCCTCCTCGATGCCCTGGATTGGGCGGCCGCGCGCGGCGTCGCCGTTCGCGTGCTCGGTGGCGGCTCCAACGTGGTGGTGGCGGACGCGGGGGTCGACGCGCTCGTGCTCCAGGTGGCGCTGCGCGGCGTGGACACGCGGGAGACGACGGGCGCCGTGGAGGTGACGGCGGCGGCGGGCGAGCCCTGGGACGATCTCGTGCGCTCCGCGGTGGAGCGCGGCTGGGCCGGGCTCGAGTGCCTGTCGGGCATCCCCGGCCTGGTGGGGGCGACGCCCATCCAGAACGTGGGCGCCTATGGCCAGGAGGTGAGCCAGACCATCACCGCGCTGCGCGCGGTGGACCGCCGGCACCGCCGGGCCGTCACGCTCGCCGCCGGCGAGTGCCGCTTCGGCTACCGCGACAGTCTCTTCCGCAGCGGCGAGCCCGAACGCTACGTCGTCCTCGCGGTGACGTATCGTCTCGCATCGGGGGGCGCGCCCGCGGTGCGCTACGCGGAGCTACAGCGTCACCTCGAGGGCCGGGGGATCACCGCCCCCGGCCTGGCCCAGGTGCGCGACAGCGTGCTGGCCATCCGCCGGGCGAAGTCCATGGTGCTCGAGCCCGGCGACGAAAACCGCCGCTCGTGCGGCTCCTTCTTCGTGAACCCGGTGGTGCCCGCCGCCGAGGCCGCGCGCATCGGGACGCTCGCGGCGCCGGCCGGCGGCATGCCGCAGTGGCCGGAGGCCGACGGGCGCGTGAAGCTGTCGGCGGCCTGGCTGATCGAGCGGGCGGGATTCGCGCGCGGCGATCGCGTCGGCGCGGTGGGGCTGTCCACCCGGCACACCCTGGCCATCGTCTGCCACGAGGGCGCGCGGGCGGCCGACGTCGCCGTCTTCGCCCGGCGCGTGCGCGCGGAGGTCGCCGAGCGCTTCGGCGTCAGGCTCTCCCCGGAGCCCGTCTTCTGGGGACCCGTTGGCCTCGACGACCCGGCATGAGGCCTCCGAGCCTTGCGCGCCTCACCGCCGTGTTCGCCTGGATCGGGCTCGTCAGCCTGGGCGGCGGCCGGAGCGCCTACTTCCACGACGCGCTGGTCGTCCGGCGAGGTTGGCTCCGCGACGAGGAGTTCCTGCAGGACCTCGCGCTGAGCCAGGTCATGCCCGGGCCCAACTTTTCCAACCTGGCCGTCGCCCTCGGCCAGCGCCTGCGCGGGTACCCGGGGGGGTGGTGCGCCCTCGTCGCCTTGGTGCTGCCCGGCAGCGTCATGCTGCTGGCCCTCGTTCTCTCGCTCGGCAGCGGGATCAGCAGCGAGGCGACCCGCGTCCTGCACGCGATGAGCGCCGCGGTGGTCGGGCTCATCCTCGTGATGACGGCGCGCATCGTGCGCGTGGGGTTACGGCGCCGGGCGGGCCTTCTCCTGGGCGCCGGGACCTTCGTCCTCGTGGGCCCGCTGGCGCTCCCCACGGTGGCGGTCATCGCGATGATGCTGGGGATCGGCCTCTGGTTCAATTGGCCGCGGGCGTCCGAGGGCCTCACGCCCCGGGACCGGGGCTGATGGACCTCCTGCGCCTGACCTGGACCATCCTCTGGCTCTCCTTTCTCTGCATCGGCGGCGGGCTCGGCATCATCCCGGAGATGGAGCGCCAGGCGGTGCAGGTCCATCGGTGGCTGAGCGCTCGCGAGTTCGTGGACGCCTATACCATGGCCCAGCTCACGCCCGGCCCCAACATGCGGGTCGCCATCGTCATCGGCCAACACGCTCACGGCCTGATCGGCGCTCTCCTCGCCGGGCTCGCAATGTTCGTCCCGACTGCCGTGCTCACCGCCGTCGTCTCGCGGCACTGGAGCCGCCTGCGCGGGCGACCGTGGGCTCTGGCGGTGGAGCGCACGCTGGCCCCCATCGGTATCGGGCTCATGGCAGGCGGGGTCTACACGCTCGCGCGCTCGGCCATTCACGACGCGCGCGCCGCCGCCGTCGCCGCGGGCGCCGCGCTCCTCCTCGCCACCGGGCGCGTGCCGCCCATCGTGGTCATCGTGGCGGCGGGCGTCGTGGGCTGGCTGCTCGGATAGGAGCCGGCGCGCGGGCGCAAGACGTCGATGGCCCAGCCCATGGCGCATCCGTGTGCGGTTCGCGTCACAGCTGAGTCGCTGCGACGTTTCAGCTGAAACGCGCGGCCGTCCTCCGAGACCGGCCGCGTAGGTCTTGTGAATGGCACCCTGGTCGTAGTCGAATCGCGTCATGCGCACGCTCGGCCCGGCGGCCCTCGCCCTGATCGCCCTGCTGTCCGCGCTCCCGGCCGCTGCGGCCGATCTCGCCGTCTTCAGCGCGGGGGCGATGGAGCCGGGGCTCCGCCGCCTGATCCCCTCCTTCGAGCGGGAGACCGGCCACAGGGTGTCCCTCA
This sequence comes from Candidatus Methylomirabilota bacterium, assembly GCA_046728035.1. Taxonomy (GTDB): domain Bacteria; phylum Methylomirabilota; class Methylomirabilia; order Rokubacteriales; family CSP1-6; genus DASRWT01. The sequence goes on from JBKPDT010000343.1 coordinate 4,713, forward strand.
CCATCGCGGTGCCCAACGTCCTTCGCCAGCGGATCGAGGCGGGGGAACGCCCCGATGTCCTCATCGCGCCGCCGCCGGTGGTGGAGGCGCTCTCGCGGGCGGGGACGCTGCGGGAGGAAGGGCAGGCGCTGGTCGGCCGCGTGGGGGTGGCGGTGGTGGTGCGCGCGGGCGCGCCCGTGCCCGACGTGTCGCACCCCGAGGCGCTGCGGCGGGCGCTCCTCGAGTGCGAGTCGCTCGTCTTCAACCGCGCGTCCACCGGGACCTACTTCGAGCGTGTGCTGGACGGCATGGGCATTGCCGACGCGGTGCGCGGGAAGACCACCCGCTACCCGGATGGCAACGCCGTCATGGAGCACATCATTCGCGGGGCGGGACGCGAGATCGGCATCGGGCCCGTCACCGAGATCCGCCCCTACGAGGCAAGGGGGCTCCGTCTCGTCGGCCCACTGCCCTCGCCCCTCCAGAACCACACCAGCTACGTGGCGGCCCTGCTCGGGAGCCGACCCGAGTCGGGACCGGCGGCCGCGTTCATCCGCTACATCACGAGCGCCGCCGCCCGCAGCGTCTTCGCGGAGACCGGGGTGGAGTGAAGGGACCCCGTTACGTCAGGCGACTCGTCAGCGCGGCGAGGAAGGTGTGGATGCGCCTGGCGTTGGCGCCGAGATCACTGCGGCCCACGCGCGACTTCGAGCGGACGTCCACCCGGCTCCCCGTACCGGCGGGGACGACGCGGACGACCACGTCGTCCTTGAAGCCGAACCAGGATGTGGTCGCGGTGGCCTCGAGCCGTCCCTCCGCCGGGACCACCGCCACGATCTCCCAGCCGAGCTCGCGGGCAACCGCCTCGGCGGCGGCGAGCACGCGGGGCGGCGGCGCCGCGACAGTGGCGGACGCGAGGTCCGGATAGCCGCGCCTCTGCTGGGCCGCCGTCTCGGGGCCGTCGTATTCGGGTGGATTCGGCGCGCCGCGCCGGCGCTCGACGATGGCCACGAAGGCGGGTGGGTTCTCGGTGTCGGTGGTGATGTCGTGGATGGCCGGCACGCCCCGCGCCACCTTCTGCAGGCTCAGGGGGAGCCAGACCACGAACGCGGCGATGACGAGAGCCGCTACCGAGATAGCGAGCCCGGGCCAGGCGCGGCCGAGCGCGGCGAGGCCGACGCCGACGAGCGCCAGCACCGCCACCGCCGCCGCCGCGAAGCTCGCCGCGCGCAGCACGGTGAAGGACGTCGCCACGCCCCACCAGCCCCAGCGATAACCCAGGCCCGCCAGCGCGAGGGCGAGGGCGCTGGCCAGCGCCAGGACGAGGGCGGCCCGCGGCACGATCACGGTGGCCATGAGCGGAGGATACCGCGAGAGCGACCCGTCGCGTGTGCTAGTCTTCCCGCCAGGCTCTTCACACCCGCCAGGAGGTTTCGATGGCCGAGCCGAGCGCGCCGCGCGCGGTTCCCACCGTCCAGGTCGACAACGACGCCGTCCGCGTCACCGAGTGGCGCTTCACTCCCGGCGCCGCCACCGGCCATCACCGCCACGAGTACGCGTATGTGGTGGTCCCCATGGAAACGGGACGGCTCGCCATCACCTCCGCGGACGGCCCTACCACCGCCGAGCTCGTCAGGGGGCACGCCTACTTCCGCCCGGCCGGCGCCGAGCACGACGTCCGCAACGCGAACGCGTTCGAGTTCGCCTTCGTGGAGATCGAGCTGAAGTCCCTTCCCCTCACCCCACACGGAGGTACCGGCTGATGCCCATCAAGAGTCGATACGTCTTCAGCGCTGCCATGGACGTGGAGCCCTCCAAGGAAGCGCTGTTCAACGAAGTCTACGACACCGAGCACGTGCCCAATCTCCTCAAGGTGCCCGGCGTGATCGCGGTGGCGCGCTTCAAGACGCAGGAGCTCACGCTGTCCATCGGCGGCGAGCGCCGGCGCATCGTCATCGAGAACGAGCCGCGCTACCAGGCCTTCTACGAGATCGAGAGCCCCGAGGTGCTGGTGTCGGACGCCTGGGCGCGCGCCGTCGAGGAGGGGCGCTGGCCGGGCCAGGTGCGGCAGCATACCAAGAACCGGCGGCATGTCCTCTACGGCCGCCTCGGCGGCTGAGCGGGCGCGCGGCGCCACCCTCGTCGCGGCGGCCGCCCTCTTCTGGAGCCTGGGCGGGCTACTCGCGCGGCTGGCCGACACCGACACCTGGACCACCGTCTTCTGGCGCTCGATCTTCGCGGCGGCGTTCCTGCTCGGCGTCACCGTCGTCCAGGAGCGCGGCGCCGCATGGACGCGCATCCGCGGAATGGGCTGGCCGGGGGTGGCGATGGCCCTCTGCTTCGCCACCGCCTCGACGTGCTTCATCAACGCGCTGGCGCGGACAACCGTGGCGAACACCCTCATCATCCAGAGCACCTCGCCCTTCATCGCCGCGCTGCTGGGCTGGGCGTGGATGCGCGAGCGCGTGCGGCGTCGGAGCTGGCTCGCAATGGCGGCGGCCCTGGCGGGCGCCATGGTCATGGCCTCGCACTCGTGGGGCGCGGGTTCCATCGGCGGCGATCTCCTCGCCCTCGCCACCGCGGTCGCCTTCGCCGCCGCGACGGTGATCGTGCGGTGGCACCGCGAGCTGCGGATGACGGCGGCGGCGGGGCTGGCGGGAGTCTTTTCCGCCGCCTTCGCGTGGCCGCCGGCCCGGCCGCTCGAGGCCGCGCCCGACGACCTCGCCCTGCTCGCGCTCTTCGGCGCCGCTCAGCTGGGATTCGGTCTCGTCCTCTTCACCGCGGGGGCGCGCCTGATCCCCGTCGCGGAGGCTTCGCTCATCGCGGTGCTCGAGAGCGTGCTCGGCCCGGTGTGGGTGTGGCTGGCGCTGGGGGAGACGCCGGCGCCCGCCGCGCTGGTGGGCGGCGCCATCATCCTCGCCGCGCTCGTCGTCCATACCGCCCTCGACCTGCGCGAGGCCTGAGGCCAGCGCACTTCTCACCTGGAAGGAACTACCCGACCCTCCGAAGCCCGCGGCGCTCACTTGCAAGAACACTGAAAAGTCACACGGTTCGAGCCCGGAACGGCGGCCGCCCACGTCCGGAACGGCAGTTGCAGGGTCACCAGGGCGGAGGTGGACAATGAACAATATCTTCTACATCATCGGTGTCGTCGTGGTCGTGCTGTTCATCCTCGGCTATTTCGGCCTGCGCTGATGAACTAGCGGGTGCGTTCGGTTCGCGTCGATCAGTCGACGCGGAAGACGTAGTCGGGCTTGAGCCCCTTGATGGTGGTCTGGCCAGAGAGCGCCAGCGCGGTTGACATCTCCTCGCGGAGTAGCGCGCACGTGCGGGCGACTCCCTCCGCGCCGTCGGCGGCGAGGCCCCATAGCGCGGTGCGACCCAGCGCGACGAGATCGGCGCCCCGCGCCAGCGCCTTGAGCACGTCGGTGCCGCGGTTGAAGCCCCCGTCCACCATGATGCTCGCGGCGCCGCCCACGGCATCCACGATCGGCGGCAGGGCGTCGATGGTGGACTGGGTCTGGTCGAGCTGTCGGCCGCCGTGGTTCGACACCCACACGATGTCTACGCCGTGCTCCACGGCGCGGCGCGCGTCCTCGGGCGTCATGATGCCCTTGACTCCGATGGGCAGACGGACCGTCTTGCGCAGCCAGTCCACGTCGTCCCATGTCAGCCGCGCCTGATAGGTCTGATCCGGCCCGCGTGGGTTGGGCGCCTTGGACATGGCCGCGCGGGGCACGTAGCGGTTGAGGATGTCGCGCTCGCGCCGTCCGTACCACTGCACGTCCGTCGTGAGGCACACCGAGAGATAGCCCGTGGCCTCGACGCGGGCCATGAGCTCGCCGACCCAGCCGCGGTCGCCATGATGATAGAGCTGGAACATCTTCGGCCCCGCCGCGGCCTTGGCCACGTCTTCCACCGGCCAGCCGGTCGCGCCGGAAAGGAACTGGAGGGTGTCGCCTTGCGCGCAGCCCCGCGCCATCTCGCAGTCGCCGTCGGGATGAAAGAGGATGAGCCCGCCCATCGGGGCCACCGCCACCGGCCAGGACAGGCGATGGCCGAGGAAGGTCGTCGCCAGGTCGACGGTACGCACGTCCACCAGGATGTTCTGCCGGAGGGCGAGCCGGTCGAGGTGCTCCCGGTTCCGCCGCAGCGTGGTCTCGGTCTCAGCCCCGCCGTCGCCGAAGTTCCACACGTCGCGGGAGAGCTTCTGGCGGGCGGCCTCACGGATCTCGGGCAAGGTGACGTACTTGGGTGACGTCATGCGCGCAACCATACGACGAATGGCGGCCAGGAGACAACCCGGGCTCGCTCCGCTCGCCACCCATTACGTATCCGCTCGCCTCGCCTTCGGCTGCGGCTCGCCAATCAACGGCGCGCCTTGACACCGGGGGGGCCGCCGCCTAGCATCGCTGCGCGCCAGGGAGGGCGTCCACTCATGCTCTACGAGCTCCGCACCTATCACGCCGTGCCCGGTCGGCTCCCCGACCTCAACCGCCGCTTCGCCGACATCACCATGGATTTCTTCAAGAAGCACGACATCCAGGTCGTGGGCTTCTGGACCAACGAGCTCGGCGGGCCGTCCGACCAGCTCGTCTACATGCTCGCCTGGGAGAGCCTCGCCGATCGCGAGAAGAAGTGGGGCACCTTCATCAGCGACAAGGAGCGGCTCGCGAAATTCGCCGAGACGGAGAAGAACGGGCCGCTCCTGCGGAAGCTCACCGCCCATATCCTGCGCCCCACCGCGTACTCGCCGATGCAGTAGGCGACGCCATGACCGACGACGAGGTCATTCGCAGCGCATCGGGGCTCGGCTGGGTCGAGCTGCTCGAGGGGACCGGGGCCGCGCCCGCTTCCGGCCAGACGGTGAGCGTGCACTACACGGGCTGGCTGGAGAACGGGACCAAGTTCGACTCCTCTCGAGACCGGGGCCAGCCGCTCGAGTTCCCCATCGGGCGCGGTCACGTGATTCGCGGCTGGGACGAGGGCGTGGGGTCGATGAAGGTGGGCGGCCGGCGGAAGCTCATCATCCCGGCCGCTCTCGGATACGGCGACCGCGGAGCGGGCGGGGTGATCCCGCCGGGCGCGACCCTGATCTTCGAGGTGGAGCTGCTCGACGTCCGCTGATCCCCCTCACCCTCCCTTCTCCCCTGTGGGAGAGGGCTTTCGATCCCCTCTCCGTCAGGGTGAGGGGAGGACGGCGCGCGCCGCGGCGAGACCCTCGCGCGCGACCTCCTCGGCGGGGCGCGCCCAGGCAGCGGGGTTGGGCGCCTCGTAGCTGAAGGGGCCGCGATAGCCCTTGGCGGCGACGGCCGCGAAGAGCTCGCGAATGGGCGCCACCCCCTGGCCGGCGGGGAGCCGGTTCAGCATGTTCTTGGGATCGAGCGTCCCACCGGGCACGTCGCTGAACTGCACGTAGACGATCTCGTCCAGCGCCACGTCCTCGACGTCCCGCGCGCTGCCCCCACTTCGCTGGATGTGATAGGTGTCCAGGAGGAGCCCGCAGCCAGGATGGCCCGCGCGCGCCACCAGCTCGCGCATCCGGCCGAGGGTGTTGAGCTGGGCCGCGCCGTAGCTGAACTCGAAGGCCAAGCGCACGCCATGCGCCTGGGCGATGGCCGCGACTTCTCGGACACTCGACGCCGATCGAGCGAGGTCGCCCTGGCCCGGCCCCACCGCGCTCATCACGCGCGGGCAGCCCAGCGCGCCGGCGGCGCGGCACGACTCGGCAAAGACGCCGAGGAGGCGCGCGCGCTCGGCCCCGTCGGCATGGAGCCACCCCATCTCCACGCCCACGCAGGCGACGCCGAGCCCCGTGCCCCGGACCCAACCGAGCACGTCCTCGTCGGTCTTGCCCGCCTCGCGAGCGCGGACGAAGTCGACGCGGCGGAGCTCGACGGCATCCCAGCCGGTGTGGCGCGCAATGGCGAGGGCGTCGGCGAGCGGCGTCGAGTCGAGCGTCCAGGTATGGAGCGCGAGCGGATTACTCACCCGGACGGCGCGCGGCGGCTACGACAGAGGGTAGCGGAAGGGCGCCCAGCCGATTCCCGTGACGGGCTGCGGCGTATAGGTCCCCCCCTCACCGCTGGCCGCCTTCGCGGGCGGCTTCGCCGCCTTGGCCGGCTGGGCCGCCTTGGCCCGGGCCGGCGCCTTCTTCGCCGCTGGCTTCTTCGCCTTCGCCTTCTTCGCGACAGTCTTCTTGGCCGACTTCTTCTTTTTCATGGCGCGGTGAATCTACACCAGTGCGTCGCGGCGGTCAACGCGTGTCCGGGCCGAGGGCAAAGACGGGGTGGCGCGGGGCCTCGGCGGCAAAGGCCTCGAGCGGCGAGTCAGGCCGGACGTCGAAGTAGGGGCGGGTGATGGGGACCTCCCGGAGGTACTGGCGGAGGACGACCGCGCTGTCGGCCGGCCCGAGCGGGGTGACGGTGAGCGTCTCCGAGCGCCGGCCTCGGGAGAGCGTCACGCGACCCGCTGCCCGCGCATTCCGCACCCAGCCCACCTCGCCATAGGGCGCGACCAGCCAGCGTCGCCCGCCGGACTCGACGAGGGTCACCGGCGTCGTCAGCGGCCGGCCGGTCTTCCGGCCGGCTACGGTGAGGAGATAGGTGCGGGGCGGACCGATTCCGACGCGGAGCAGGGCGTGGATCAGCGCGTTCGCAAGCCGACGCGCGGCGCCCAGTCGATAGGTCGCGGCCATCGGCGGACGCGCCCGCTCAGACCTTGCCGATGAGATCGGCGCCTGCGCGGCGCACGAAATCCTCGAGCCCGGCGGCGTCGAGATCCTTCGGCGGGCGGAGGATCAGACGGTGGAATCCCAGCGCCGCATACTGCTCGGCGGCAGCGCGATCGAGGCCATAACCGCGCGGCGTGAGGCTCAGCTCCAGCGGACCCAGCGCCGGCGGCCGCGTGTCGCGCGCGGCGGCTTCGCGCAGTCCCGCCACTGCGCTGGCCGCGCCCGTGGGGTCGAGCCCGAAGCCGTACCAGCCATGCCCGCGCG
>JBKPDT010000344.1:0-8103 GCA_046728035.1 Candidatus Methylomirabilota bacterium
GTGGGGGCCGACGCGGTGGCCGCGACCAGCGCCACCACGCCCGAGGCCTCGCCCGTCGCGGCGGCGCGCGCGCTGTCCGGCCGCGAGGGTGTGGACCTCGTCATCGAGACGGCGGGGACTCCGGAGGCGGTGGGCCAGGCCATCGACCTGGCCCGGCCGGGCGGGCGCGTCGTGCTCACCGGGCTGCCTCACGCGCCGTCCACGGTGGACTTCTTCTGGGTGGTCCGCCGCGAGCTCAGCCTCCTGGGCTCGATGATCTATCAGGTCGAGTTCCCGGAGGCCATCCGGCTGCTCGCCGACGGCAAGGTGCGCACCGAGCGGCTCCTCACCCATCGCTTTCCGCTCGCCGCCGCGCTCGACGCCTTCCAGGCCCACCGCGCGCCCGAGTCCATCAAGGTCGCGGTCATCCCCTGACGCGTCACCCACGGAGAATCCCGCCATGGCCTACGCCACGCTCAACGGAGTCCGCATCCACTACGAAGTCTACGGGCAGGGTGATCCGGTCCTGCTGGTCAGCGGGCTCGGCGGGGCCGCGGTGGGTTGGCTGCTCCAGGTCAAGGATCTCTCGGCGCGTCATCAGGTGATCACCCTCGACAATCGCGGGGTGGGGGAGTCGGACCTGCCGGATCTTCCCGCCTATCCCACCGCGCTCCTCGCGGACGATGCCGCCGCGCTTCTCGATCACCTGGGCGTGGCCCGCGCGCACGTGGTCGGCGCCTCCATGGGCGGCACCATCGCCATGGAGCTCGCCATCCGTCACGCCAAGCGCGTGCGGAGCCTGTCCCTCTGCTGTAGCTGGGCGCGCGGCGATGGCCGCTTCATCCAGACCGTCCGCTCGTGGATGGCCCTGGCGCCGCTCATGTCGCTGGAGGACCGCTTCCGTTACCTCCTCTTCCCGTGGCTCTACTCACCGGCCTTCCTCGCCGACGAGGCGGCGGTGGCGGAGGCCCTCAAGCGGAGCCTCGCCTATCCCCATCCGACCCGGCCGGAGGGGCTCGCACGCCAGGGCGAGGGGCTCATCGCCTGGAACGGGACGCGCATCAAGGAGATCAAGCGGATCAAGGTGCCCACCCAGGTGCTCGTGGGAAAAGAGGATGTCCTCACGCCGCCCGCTTTTTCACGCGAGCTTGCCGAGCTGATTCCGAGCGCGCGGCTGCGCATGCTCCCCGGCGCGCACGCCTTCTTCCTCGAGGAGGCCCCGCGCCTCAACGGCGCGCTGCTCGAGTTCTTCAGGGGCGTCAAGCGCTGAATGCCCGGCCGGCTCGAGGGGAAGACCGCCATCGTCACCGGCTCGACCAAGGGCATCGGGCTCGGCATCGCCCGCGCCTTCGTGAGCGAGGGCGCGCGCGTGGTGGTCAACTCGCGGAGCGCGGCGGAGTGCGAGCGGCAGGCGCGCGCGCTGGGGCCGGCGGCGTGCCCGATCGCCGCCGACCTCTCGCGCTCCGATGAGGTGCGCCGGCTCGCCCGCGACAGCGCCGCCGCGCTCGGCGGCCCGCCCGACATCCTCGTCAACAATGCCGGGCAGCCGCGGGTGGCGCCCTCGGAAGCCCTGCCCGAGGCCGACTACCGCTACACGCTCGACCTCAACCTCAACGGCTACTTCGTGCTGAGCCAGGAGGTGGCGCGCGGCATGCTAGAGCGCGGCAGCGGCGCCATCATCAACGTCAGCAGCATGAACGGCACCGTGCCCTTCCCCGAGCGCCTGGCCTACTGCGTGTCCAAGGCCGGGGTGAACATGATGACCAAGGTGATGGCTATCGAATGGGCGGCGCGGGGCGTCCGCGTCAACGCGATCGCGCCCGGCTACGTGGAGACCGACTTCATCCGCGGGCTCGCCGCCAAGGGCATCCTCGACCTCGGCCGGCTGGCCCGGCGCACGCCCATGGGGCGGCTCGGCGACTCCGACGAGATCGCCGAGGCGGCCATCTTCCTCGCCGGGCCGAGCGCCTCCTTCATCACCGGCGAGGTCCTCACCGTGGACGGCGGCTGGTCGTCCTACGGATATCTGTGATCCGTGACAACCCGGAGGTGTAAACACTAAGATACAGGGTGGCGTCCTATCCAAAGGACCCTCCGAATGCGACGATTCCAGCCGCGCATCCGTCGTGCCGTGGTGGGCTCCAGCCTCCTGGCGCTGGGCTTGCTCACCGGCTGCGCGACTAGCGCGCCGGCCCCCGCCGCCTCGGCCCGAGCAATCGAGCCCCCGCCCCGCTATCGCGTTGCCCTGGCCCCCTCGCGCCTTACCGACGAGCAGAAGATCGTCCACGTGCTCAATCGCCTCGGCTATGGCCCGCGGCCGGGCGATGTCGAGCGCGTGAAGCGCATGGGGCTCAACGCGTGGATCGAGCGCCAGCTCGAGCCCGCGCGCATCCCCGACGAGCCCCTCGCGGGCCTGCTGGCGGCGTTTCCCGTCGTGGCGATGAGCGCGGCCGAGCTCTACCGCGAGTATCCGCAGCCGCGCCTCCAGGACGTCCAGCGCTTCCAGGCGGGCCAGATGACGCCGCAGGAGATCCGGGAGACGTTCCCGCCCGAGCGGCGACCCGCCGCCATCACCGCGCAGCTCCAGGCGGCCAAGCTCACGCGCGCGATCGCCTCCGAGCGCCAGCTCCAGGAAGTGATGGTGGACTTCTGGTTCAACCACTTCAACGTCTACTCGCAGAAGGGCGCCATCCGATGGATGACGCCTGCCTACGAGCGCGAGGCGATCCGTCCGCATGCTCTCGGCCGCTTCCGTGATCTCGTGCTCGCCACCGCCCAGCATCCCGCCATGCTCTTCTATCTCGACAACTGGCTCAGCACGCGCGACGACCTCGTCGTGCTGGGCCGCGGCCGGCGGGGGCTCAACGAGAACTACGCGCGCGAGCTGATGGAGCTGCACACCCTTGGCGTAGACGGCGGCTATACCCAGCAGGACGTGGTCGAGGTCGCGCGCTGCTTCACGGGGTGGACGATCGATCGGCCGCAGGAAGGCGGCGGATTCCTCTTTCGCCCCACGACCCATGACCGGGGCGAGAAGCGGGTGCTCGGCACGGTGATCCCGGCGGGGGGCGGGCGGGAGGACGGCCTGGCCGTGATCGCCCTGCTGACCCGGCATCCTTCCACCGCGCGCTTCGTGTCCACCAAGCTCGTGCGCCGGTTCGTGCGGGACGACCCGCCCGAGGTCCTCGTCGAGCGGGTGGCGCGCGTCTTCCGTCAAACCGACGGCGATATCCCCTCGGTCCTGGTCGCGATCTTCACTTCGCCAGAGTTCGTATCGGCGGATACTTACCGCGCAAAGACGAAGACTCCACTCGAGGTGGTGGCGAGTGCCGTCCGCGCGCTCGACGGGCGGCTGGAGCCTCCGGCGCCGCCCGGCTCCGCGCGCGTCTCCGTCGGGGGCGGTCTCGCGCTGGCCCGGCAGGTGGCCGGCCTCGGCGAGCCGCTCTACGAGGCTCAGGCGCCCACCGGCTACCCGGACGTGGCGGAGGCGTGGGTCAATACGGGGGCCCTCCTCGGCCGGATGAACTTCGCGCTCGCGTTGGCTCAGAACCGCCTGACGGGCACGCGGGTTGAGCTCGCGCGATTCCTCGAGGGCGTGGACCGCGGCCAGCCCGCCGCGGTGCTCGACCGCATTGTCTCCGTGGTCCTCCACGGCGAGGTGTCGGCGAGGACGCGCCATGTGCTCGGCTCCCAGCTCGGCAGCCCCGAGATCGTGCGCGCCACCGGCGACGACCGGGGCCCGCGGAACACCGACGTCGAGAAGCTGGCGGCCCTGGTGCTGGGCTCGCCCGAGTTCCAGAGGAGGTAGCATGCACACGTGCACGCGCCGGGTCTTCATGAAGGGGGGCGCGCTGGGTCTCCTCGGCATCGGCCTCGGCGGGATCCCGCATTTCCTCGTCCGGACGGCTCGGGCGCAGGACGCGGCGGCCCGGCCGAAGGTGCTGATCGCCGTCTTCCAGCGCGGCGCGGTAGACGGGCTCAGCATGGTCGTGCCGCACGGCGACCTCGATTACTACGGCGCGCGCGGCAACATCGCCATCGCCCCGCCGGCCACCGGCCAGCCCGACACCACGCTCGACCTCGACGGATTCTTCGGCCTGCACCCCGCTATGGCCCCGCTCAAGCCGCTCTGGGACGCGCGCCGCCTCGCGGTGGTGCATGCGTGCGGTTCGCCCGACACCACCCGCTCGCACTTCGACGCGCAGGACTACATGGAGTCCGGCACGCCCGGCGTGAAGAGCACCGCCGACGGCTGGCTCGCCCGTGGGCTCCAGTCCACGCCACGGGCGGGCGCCTCGCCGTTCCGCGCGGTGTCCATGGGCTCGCAGCTCCCACGTGTCCTGCGCGGGGAGGCCGGCGCGGTCGCGATGAGCAGCATCGGGGACTTCGACGTGAAGGCGGAGCAGCGAGCGGGGATGCCGGGGGCGGTGGACGCGCGGCGCGGCTTCGAATCCATGTACGAGCAGGGCGTGCGCGACCTCCTCTACGGCACCGGGCGGGAGACCTTCGAAGCGGTGAAGATCCTCCGCGCGGCGGGCCCTCAGCGCCTCACCCCCGCCAACGGCGCGCAATATCCGCGCGGGCGCTTCGGCGAGAGCCTCAAGCAGATCGCCCAGCTCGTCAAGGCGGAGGTGGGCGTGGAGGTGGCGTTCGCCGACGTGGGCGGCTGGGACACCCATGCCGGCCAGGGCAACGAGCGCGGCCAGCTTGCCACGCGGCTCACCGACTTCGCCCAGGGGCTGGCCGCGCTGGACCGCGACCTCGGCGCCCGGATGGACGACGTGGTCGTGCTCACGATGTCCGAGTTCGGGCGGACGGTGCGCGAGAATGGCAACCGCGGGACGGATCACGGCCACGCGACCGCCATGCTGGTCCTGGGCGGCCCCGTGCGCGGCGGTCGGGTCCACGGGCGCTGGCCCGGCCTCCGGCGCGACCAGCTCTTCGAGGGGCGCGACCTCGCGGTGACGACGGACTTCCGCCATCTCTTTGCCGAGATCGCGCACCGGCACCTCGGCGTCGCCGCCGCGGCGCCGCTCTTTCCGGGTTTCGCCCTCGACGCGTCCAGCTATCCGGGAGTGCTCGGGTAGAATCGCGCGCATGTGGTTTTTCCTGGCGCTCGTGGCGGCGCTCTGTCAGGTGCTGCGCAACACGGTGATGAAGCGCCTGGGCGACAGCCTCGACGAGTACATCAACGTGTGGGGCCGCTTCACCTTCCTGCTTCCCTTCGCCGCCGGCTTCGTCGCCTGGCGGGGGGTGCCGACCATCCAGGCCGGCTTCGTGCCCGCCTGCATCGCCTTCGCGGTGTGCCAGACCATCTCGACGATGGCGCTGTCGAAGGCGCTCAAGCTCGGCCAGATCTCCATGGTCACCGCGCTGTGGAAGGTGAGCCTCCTCGTCCTCGTGGTCCTCGGCTATTTCACCCTGCGCGAGACACCGAGCGCGCTCGGGATCGCCGGGATCGTCATCAGCATGGCCGGCGTCTATCTCCTGAACGTGAACCGCGCCCACATCGCCTGGTGGGCTCCGCTCGCGGTGCTCTTCACCGACCGGGGGCTGCGCTACACGCTGCTCGCCGCGCTCTTCTTCGCGCCGTCGGTCGTCACCATCAAGTGGGCGATGCAGTGCTCGGACCCCTACACGGGCACCCTCGGCGGCTATCTCGCGGCAAGCCTCCTCGTGACACCCATCGTGCTGGTGACCTCGCGGCGGCATTTCGCCGAGGTTCCTCGGCACTGGAAGGCCTTCGTGAGCTTCGGGCTCTTCGCCGCGCTCACCACGGTGAGCCAGGGCACCGCCTACCTCATGACGCTATCCTCCTACGTGGAGGCGGTGAAGCAGGTCGAGATCCTCTTCGCCATGGGCATCGGGGCGGTCGTGTTCGGGGAGCGGCAGCAGGTCCGGGACATCGCCCCCGGCGCTCTGGTGATGCTCGCGGGGGTGGTGCTGCTCTCGCTGGCGGCGTAGGAAGGGCCGCTAGATCTCCGGCCGCTTGCCGTGGACGGCGCGCACGACCGTCTTGATGCCGCCGCGCACGTTCCAGTCCCCGACCACCTCCATCCAGCGCGGGCGGGCCGCCGCCACGAAGTCGTCGAGGATCCGGTTGGTGACGTCCTCGTGGAAGGCTCCCTCGTTCCGGTACGACCACACGTAGAGCTTGATGGACTTGAGCTCGAGCACGTGCTGGTCCGGCACGTAGCGGACCCGGACGGTGGCGAAGTCCGGCTGGCCCGTCATCGGGCAGAGGCAGGTGAATTCCGGGATCTCGAGCGCGATCTCGTAGTCGCGGTCGGGATGCGGGTTGGGTACGACCTCGAGGCGCCGGGACGGCTGGGTCGGCATGTCCCGAAGCTACCGCGCTCCCGCGCAGCCGGTCAAGATCGGCGTGGTCAGGGCGGCCCCACAGCGCGGCGAGGAACAGCGAGATGAACGCGCCCTTGGCGTCGAGCGAGCGGAGCGACGTCACGGGCCGTCATGGTAGCATGAGAGCGGATGAAGATCGGGCTCGTCGGGCTTCCCAAGAGCGGCAAGACGTCACTGTTCAATCTCCTCACCGGTCAGAGCGTTCCCACCTCCTCGTTCGGCGCCACCCGGGGCGAGATGCACGTGGGCGTGGCGCGCGTGCCCGACCTGCGCGTGGAGCGGCTCACCGCGCTCTTCAAGCCGAAGAAGACCACGTTCGCCTCCTTCGAGGTGGTGGATCTCGCCGGCATCACCAAGGGCGAGCGGCAGGGGCTCGACGCCAAGGAATTCCGCAGCGCGGACGGGCTCCTTCACGTGGTGCGTGCGTTTCCCGACGCGAGCGGCGCGCCCGCCGCGCCACGCGGGGATATCGAGGACCTCGAGACTGAGCTGATCCTCGCCGACCTCGAAGTGGTCGAGCGGCGGCTCGAGCGTCTGGAGGTCTCCCTCAAGAAGAAGCCGAACCCCCTCGAGCAGAAGGAGCAGGCGGTCCTCCAGCGGCTCAAGCCCGCGCTCGAGGCGGAGACGCCGCTTCGCGCGGTGCCGCTCACCGAGGACGAAGCCAAGCTCGTCCGTGGCTTCACCTTCCTCTCGCAGAAGCCCATCCTTCACTGCGTCAACCTCGACGAGAAGGAGGTCGCGCGCGGCGCCACCGTCGTCGAGAGCTTCGGCCTGGGCCCCCTCGCAGGCCGCCCGGGCACGCGATTCGGCTGGGTCTCGGTGGTGATCGAGGCGGAGGTGGCGCAGCTCGCGGGGGAGGAGCAGGCGGCCTTCCTCGCCGATCTGGGCCTCGCCGAGCCGGCGATCCGCCGGGTGCTCACCGACTGCTATGCCCTCCTCGGCCTCATCTCCTTCTTCACGGTGGGGGAGGACGAGGTGCGCGCCTGGCCGGTGCCGCGCGGCACCCGCGCGCAGGACGCCGCCGCCGCCATCCACTCCGACATTGCGCGTGGCTTCATCCGGGCCGAGGTGGTGGGCTACGACGAGCTGCTCGCCGCCGAAGGCTCCATGGCCACCGCGCGCGAGCGGGGCCAGTTCCGTCTCGAGGGCAAGGAGTACGTCGTCGAGGACGGCGAGATCTGCCACTTCCGCTTCAACGTCGCCAAGTAGCGGCGGTTGGCGTGAGCAGGGCCGGGGGTGGCGGGGCGCGCTCCTCAGACACGACTGCAACCCCCAGGGTCTTCGGAGCGCGCCCCGCCGCCCCGGCCCTGCTCGTGCGGTTGGCTATTCCTTGGCGCCGACTTCGCGCAGTAGTTCGACCAGGCCTGCGTGGCCCTTGCTGCGCGCGGCGCGGAGGGCGGTCGCACCCGAGCGCGACTTGAGGTTGACGTCGGCGCCGTAGGCGAGGAGCATGGCCGCCACTTCCGCGTGGCCGCCGAAGGCAGCGAGCATGAGTGGGGTCACCCCCGCCTCGTTGGTGGCGTTCGGATCAGCGCCGCGCTTGACCAGCGCCTCGACGATGGGACCATGGCCCTCCTTGGCCGCCTCGTGCAGCGGGCTGCGGCCGTCCCCCGCGCGCGCGTTCGGAGCGGCCTTGCGCGAGAGGAGCAGCTCCACGATCTCGAGGTAGCCCTGGAGCGCGGCGCCGGTGAGCGCGGTGGCCCCGCTCTCCGCCTTCGCGTTGGGGTCGGCGCCCTTGGCGAGCAGCAGGCGGACGATCTCGGT
>JBKPDT010000345.1:0-1869 GCA_046728035.1 Candidatus Methylomirabilota bacterium
ACGTCGTAATGCAGGATGAGGTCCTCGGCGACGACGAACACCAGCGCAGCGAGCCACCGTTGATCAGACAAAACCGCGACAGACAGGGCTCCGAGCGCGCGTACCTGCAACCTGGGCGAGTCGTGCCGTACTTGCCGTAGGCCCGTCACGCCCGTCTCCGCGTCATGGCGTAGCGCAGAACACCGAATATGTAGCGGCCAGCCCGATGGGTCGACAGACGCCAGATCGCCGGTTACGCGCGCGTCCCTCACCGTCGGCCGCGCGTTCTGTGTGGCCGCGGACGAACAATCTGGGTGCTCTCGATCTGAGCGCGCGACCTCGGGCCTTTCGGTCAGGGGAGTCCGTGCGCAAGCGGAACCCTCAAGGCGACTACATGCGACCCTAGGGCCAGGTTGACGGCGACCGCGAGCAGCGTTCCCGCACACCCGAAGCCCTTCGAGGCGCCCGTAGCGCACGCCCTCGGCTGCGAGCGTCGCGAGACCGATACCAGGCGCGAGCCAGACCGAGGTACTCGCACGCAAGAGGCCGACTGCTCCAGCATCAAGGCAGCGGTGGGCCCCGCGGCCGCGCGCAGGATCCCGAACTCCCGACGGGCGATCGCGAGCCCTCCTGGAGAGCCAGTCGTCGCCGCTACTCGATGCTGTTGGAAAGACCGTGGGCGTAGAGGTGCGCGATCCAGAGCACCAGCGCGGTGCTCGCGACGATGGACGCAAGCTTCCAGCTCTCTCTCGCTCGTGTACGCGACCGTCAGGGTCGCCATGACCACGATCGTTCCGTAGACCGTGCTCGCTATGTCTCCGCCGACGCCGAAAATGGCGTGGGCGACAGTTCGCGAGAGCGGCTGAGTCCGCCCGGGCTCGCCGGTCACAGAGCGCGAGGGATCGCCTGACGGTCCCCGGTCCGCTTCCAGACCAGGTCGAGGATCACCGACAGCCTGGCGATGCCGACGATGGCACCGAAAGTCTCGGGAGCGTCATGCAGGGTGTCCACGGCGAAGAAGACGAGCACGATCACGGTTGCTGCGATCACCGCCACGATGATCCCGGCCCGGGATTTCGTCTCCGTCCGTCGCCGGAGCGTGGCGATGCCGACGAGAAGGAGGATCAAGAGCCTGCAACCGCTCGGCTGAAGGACCACTTCCTCGGGACGGGCCGCCTTGTGGCATAGGAGCCTGCTTGGCTCGAGACGCTCGTGCTCGCCGCCGCCCTGCCCTCAGCGCACGTCGACGTACGAGACCTCGATCGCGTTGTTTCCGTAGCCGAGTCGGTTCCAGGGCGGGACTTCGGGTTGCACGTTGCCAGCGGCATCGGTTGCGCGGGCGCGAAGGCTGTGCCGCCCGGCGGTGGGTGCCTCCCACTCGAACGACCAGTCCTGCCACTGGTATGGGCCCTTCGGGGGCTCGAGCTCAGCCGCGTGCCAGTCGCCTTCGCCGGTGAAGCTGATGTCGACCTGCGTCACCGGTCCGGTGCCCGACCATGCCTTTCCGCGCACCGTGTGCTTGCCTGTGGGGATGGTCGTGCCGGGAGCGGGGTCGGTTATGCGGGCACGCACGCGCATGAGCGTGACGGGCTCGTGCGGACGATCGGCCCACTCGTACATGTAGTGGCCGGCCTGAAACTCGCCGACGTACGGCTCGGTGAGGACGTCGATCCGCTTCAACCACTTCACGGACGCGACCGCGAACCAGTGGGGCACGATGAGCCGGAACGGGGCTCCGTGGTCGGGGCGCAGCGGCTCGCCGTTCATCTCGTAGGCGATCAGGATCTCGGCCGCGGGATCGGTTGCGTGGGCGAGGGCGAGCGAGCGCACGAAGGTCATGTCGGACTGGTTGGTCTCCGCAAGGACCGGCTTGAGGTGATAGTGGCCATG
>JBKPDT010000346.1:0-14931 GCA_046728035.1 Candidatus Methylomirabilota bacterium
ACGGCACCCTTCTGCGCCTCCTGCGACCGGAGCCGGCTCACCGCCGACGGCGTCTGGTATCTCTGCCTCTACGCCACGCAGGGGACGGATCTCCGCAAGGCGCTCCGCGCGGGAGCCACGCGGGAGGAGCTCCACGCCCTCATCGGGGGGAGCTGGCGAGCTCGCGCGGACCGCGGGGCGGAGGAACGCCTGGCCATGGCCGGCCGCCGCCGTCCGCTGATCCAGATCGGCGAGCTGAAGCGTGATCCGCACCTCGAGATGCACACCCGGGGCGGGTAGGAGAGCGGGGGCGGACAACCCGGCCTCGCTCCGCTCGGCGCCTACTTTCGGATTGCTCGCCTCGCCTTTCGGCTGCGGCTCGCCCTACTTCTTGGTACCGAAGACTTCTTTCAGAAGCTCGGTGGTGCGGGCGGTGGGATTGGTGCGGATCTGCTTCTCCTGCTCGCCCAGCACGTGGAAGAGCCCGCCGAGGCTCTTGTCCACTACGTAGCGGTCGATGTCGAAGGCCTCGCTCTTCATGAACGGCAGCGACTCGAAGCGGCCGATGAGCTCCTTGTACTGCCGCGTCACGTCCGTCTCGCTCATGGCCCGATCCACCACCGGGGCGAAGGCGGCGGTGAGCTTGCCGCTGGTCTTGCTTCGAAAGTATTCGGTGGCGGCATCGTCCGGGCCGCTCCAGATCTTGCGCGCGTCGTCGAAGCTCATCTCGCCCAGCGCGTCCCCGAAGATCTCCCGGGCGGCGGGGGCGGCGCGCTCGGCGGCGCGGTTCATCGAGAGCACGAACTCGTCCACCTTCGGCCCGTAGCCGATCGCGCGGAGGGCGGTCTCCACCGTGCGCAGCTTCTCGGGCATGAGGATCTTGATCGCCTGATTGGCGAAATAGCCGTCCGTCTTGCCCGTCAGGTTGACGGTGGTCTCGATGCCGACCTTGAGCGCCTCCTTCAGCCCGGAGCCGATCTTGGCGTCCGAGAGGCCGCCGCCGATGCCCAGGCCCTGCAGGAGCCGATCGAGCTGGGCGCCGGCGGAGGCGGCCCCGAGCGAGAGGCCGAGGGCGGCCACGGCAAGGAAGACGAGCGACCGGCGGGGGCGTCGTGGCATGCGCCCATTGTATGGGGGCCGACCGGCGGCCGCTAGGCGAGCGGGGCGGGGAGGTCCGAGCGGCCCATGAGATAGCGGTCCACGTGGTGCGCCGCGCTCCGGCCCTCCGCCTGTGCCCAGACGATGAGCGACTGGCCGCGCTGCATGTCGCCCGCGGTGAAGACGCCCGGCACGCTCGTCATCCAGCGCTCGTCGCGCCAGACATTGCCGCGCTCGGTGAGGCGCACGCCGAGCTGATCGAGCATGCCCGGCCGCTCGGGTCCCACGAAGCCCATGGCGAGCAGAACCAGGCGGCAGGGCAGGGTGAACTCGGTGCCGGCCTTTTCCGCGAAGCCGGGCCGGCCGCCCACGCTCGCCATCTCGACCTCCACCGCCTCCAGGCCCGTCACGCGTCCGTCCGCGTCCCCGATGAATCGCTTGGTGGACACCGAATAGACGCGCTCGCCGCCCTCGGCGTGGGCCGAGGAGACCCGATAGACGTTCGGCCAGAGCGGCCAGGGATTGTCCGCCGCCCGCTCGTCGGGCGGGCGGGGGAGGATCTCGAACTGGTGGACGGAGGCGGGGCGCTGGCGATGCGCGGTGCCGAGGCAGTCGGCCCCGGTGTCGCCGCCGCCGATGATGACCACCGGCTTGCCCTCGGCGGTGATGAAGTCCGCGTCGGGGACGCGGTCGCCCTCGCAGCGGCGGTTCTGCAGGGCGAGGTAGTCCATCGCATAGTGAATGCCACGGAGCTCCCGGCCGGGAATGGGCAGATCACGCGGCGCGCACGCCCCGCCGGTGAGGAGGAGGGCGTCCGACGTCCGCCGGAGGGCGTCCACGTCCACGCCGGCGCCCACGTGGGCGCCCGTCACGAAGGTGGTGCCCTCGGCTTCCATCTGGCGCAGCCGGCGCTCGAGCACGCGCTTTTCCATCTTGAATTCGGGGATGCCGTAGCGGAGGAGGCCGCCGATGCGGTCGGCGCGCTCGAAGACGGTGACGGCGTGGCCGGCCCGGGTGAGCTGCTGGGCGGCGGACAGACCCGCCGGTCCGGAGCCCACGATGGCTATCCGCTTGCCAGTCCGGACCTTCGGGGGCTGCGGCCGAACCCAGCCTTCCTCGAAGGCGCGATCGATGATGGCAAGCTCGACGGCCTTGATCGTCACCGGGTCGTCGTTGATCCCCAGCACGCAGGACCCCTCGCAGGGGGCGGGACAGAGCGTGCCCGTGAACTCGGGGAAGTTGTTGGTGGCGTGCAGGCGGTCGATGGCCTCACGCCAGCGGTCCCGGTAGACGAGGTCGTTCCAGTCCGGAATGAGATTGCCGAGCGGGCAGCCCTGGTGGCAGAAGGGGATGCCGCAGTCCATGCAGCGGGCGCCCTGCTTCTGGAGCTTGTCGGTGGGCCAGGGCAGCATCACCTGCCGCCAGTCGCGCACGCGTTCCTCGACCGGGCGGTAGGGCTGCTTGTCGCGCTTGAACTCGATGAAGCCGGTGGCCTTACCCATGCCCGCGACTAGCCGTGCGCGCTCGCCATCACCGCGTCGTCGGCCGACATCCCGGTCTCCTGAGCCTTCTTGAGGGCGACGAGGACGCGCTTGTAGTCCTTGGGCATGACCTTGACGAACTTCTCGCGGGTCCGCTCCCAGTTGACGAGGAGACGCGCGGCCACCGCGCTCTGGGTGTAGCGGATGTGGCGGGAGAGGAGGTCCTTGACCCCCTCCACGTCCTCCACGTCCACGAGGGGCTCGAGGTCCACCATGCCCAGGTTGCAGCGCCGCTTGAAGTCGCCCGCCTCGTCGAGCACGTAGGCGATGCCGCCGGACATGCCCGCCGCGAAGTTGCGGCCACTGCGGCCGATCACCACGACCCGGCCGCCCGTCATGTACTCGCAGCCGTGGTCGCCCACGCCCTCCACCACGGTGGCGGCACCGCTGTTGCGGACGGCGAAGCGCTCCCCGGCGACCCCGCGGAAGTAGGCCTCGCCGCTGGTGGCCCCGTAGAGGACGACGTTGCCCACGAGGATGTTCTCCTCCGGCACGAAGGTCGCCTCGCGCGGCGGGGAGACGATGATCTTCCCGCCGGACAGCCCCTTGCCCAGATAGTCGTTGGCGTCGCCCTCGAGGGTGAGGGTGATGCCCCTGGGCACGAAAGCGCCGAAGCTCTGGCCCGCCGAACCGGCGAAGTGCAGGCGAATGGTATCGTCAGGGAGCCCCGCCGCGCCGTGCCGCGACGTCACCTCGTAGCCGAGGATGGTCCCCACCGTGCGATTCACGTTCCGGATGGGGAGGCGCACGTCCACGGGTTCGCCGCGCTCCAGCGCGGGCCGGCACAGGGGAACGAGCGTGGTCAGGTCGAGCGACTTCTCGAGGCCGTGATCCTGCTCGACCACCTTGCGGATGGCCACCTCCGGTCCCACCGCGGGTCGGTGCAGGAGCGGCGTGAGGTCGAGCCCCTTGGCCTTCCAGTGGTCCACCGCCTGGCGGACGTCGAGCCGGTCGGTCCGGCCGATCATCTCGGCCATGGTGCGGAAGCCGAGAAGAGCCATGATCTCGCGGACCTCTTCCGCGACGAAGCGGAAGAAGGTCTCGACGAACTCGGGCTTGCCCGCGAACTTCGCGCGCAGCCGGGGATCCTGGGTGGCGACGCCCACTGGGCACGTGTTGAGGTGGCAGACGCGCATCATGATGCAGCCCATCACCACGAGGGGCGCCGTCGAGAAGCCGAACTCCTCGGCGCCCAGGAGCGCGGCGATCGCCACGTCGCGGCCCGTCTTCAGCTGGCCGTCGGTCTGAACGACGATCCGGTCGCGGAGCTTGTTCAGGACGAGCACTTGCTGGGTCTCGGCCAGGCCCAGCTCCCACGGCACCCCGCCATGCTTGAGCGAGGTGAGGGGCGAGGCGCCGGTGCCGCCGTCGTGGCCGGAGATGAGCACCACGTCGGAGTGCGCCTTGGCCACGCCCGCCGCCACCGTGCCCACCCCCACCTCGGCCACGAGCTTCACGCTGATGCGTGCCCGCGGGTTGGCGTTCTTGAGATCGTGGATGAGCTGCGCGAGGTCCTCGATCGAGTAGATGTCGTGGTGGGGGGGCGGCGAGATCAGTCCCACGCCCGGCGTCGAGTAGCGCACCTTGGCGATCCACGGATAGACCTTGTGGCCCGGCAGCTGCCCGCCCTCGCCCGGCTTGGCTCCCTGCGCCATCTTGATCTGCAGGTCGTCGGCGTTGACCAGATACTCGCTGGTGACGCCGAAGCGCCCGGAGGCGACCTGCTTGATCGCGCTCCGACGCCAGTCGCCGTTCGGATCGCGGACGTACCGCGCCGGATCCTCGCCGCCCTCGCCGGTGTTGGACTTGCCCCCTAGGCGATTCATGGCGATGGCCAGGCTCTCGTGCGCCTCCTGACTGATGGAGCCGTAGGACATGGCGCCGGTGGCGAAGCGCGGGAGGATGGCCTCCACCGGCTCCACCTCCTCGATGGGGATGGCCCGCGCGGCCGCCCGGAAGGTGAACAGGCCCCTCAGCGTCGCGAGGGAGCGGCTCTGCTCGTCCACCGCCCGCGTGTAGTCCTTGAAGATCTTGTACTGTCCGCTCCGGGTGGCGTGCTGGAGCTTGAACACGGTGTCCGGGTTGAAGAGGTGGTACTCGCCATCCCGCCGCCACTGGTACTCGCCGCCCCCCTCGAGCTCGGCGTCGGCCGCCGGGCGCTCCGGGAAGGCGCGGGCGTGGCGCGCCGCCGTCTCCTCGGCAATGACGTCGACGCCGACGCCGCCGATGCGCGACGCCGTCCAGGTGAAGTAGCGGTCCACGAAGGCCTTGTCCAACCCGATCGCCTCGAAGATCTGGGCGCCGCGATAGGACTGGATGGTCGAGATCCCCATCTTGGAGATGACCTTGAGGACGCCCTTGTTCAGCGCCTTGATGTAGTGGGTCACCGCGGTGGCCTGGTCGAGACCGGGAAGCATGCCCTGGCGGATCATGTCGTCCAGGGTCTCGAAGGCCAGATAGGGATTGATGGCGCCCGCGCCGTAGCCCAAGAGCAGCGCGGCGTGATGCACCTCGCGCGCGTCGCCCGACTCCACGATGAGGCCGACCTTGACGCGCATGCCCTCGCGGATCAGGTGGTGGTGGACGCCCGCGGTGGCGAGGAGCGAGGGAATGGGCGCGAGCTGCTCGTTCACGCCGCGGTCGGAGAGGATCAGGTAGGAGTGGCCATCCTTCACCGCCTGGCTGGCCTGGCGGCAGAGATCTTCGAGGGCGGCCGCGAGGGCGGGTCCGCCGCCCGCGGCGGGGTACACCATCTGGATCGTGGTCGAGCGATAGTGCGGGACGTCCGAGTGGCGGATCCGCGCCACCTCTTCGTTGTTGAGGATGGGCGTCTTCAGCTTGAGCTGCCGCGCGGCCTCGGGAGTGGGCTCGAGGAGGTTGCCCTCGGGCCCGATCGTGGTCGCGATCTGGGTCACCAGCTCCTCGCGGATGCCGTCCAGCGGCGGATTCGTCACCTGGGCGAAGAGCTGCTTGAAGTAGTCGTAGAGGAGGCGCGGCCGGTTGGAGAGCACGGCGAGCGCGGTATCCGTGCCCATGGAGCCCACCGGCTCCTCGCCCGCCGTCGCCATGGGCCCCAGGAGCAGCCGCAGGTCCTCGTGCGTGTAGCCGAAGGCTTGCTGGCGCTGGAGGACCGTCTCGTGGTTGGGCTCCGGCACGTACGGCGGCAGGGGCAGCGTCTCGACGGGCCGGATATGGGTCTTGAGCCACTCGCCGTACGGGTGCTGAGAGGCGTAGGCCTTCTTGAGCTCGGCGTCGTCGATGATCCGTCCCTGCGCGGTATCCACGAGGAAGATGCGGCCGGGGTGCAGCCGCTCCTTGAGGAGCACGCGCTCGGCGGGGATGTCGAGCACCCCCACCTCGGAGGCCATGATGACCATGTCGTCCTTGGTCACGTAGTAGCGCGAGGGGCGGAGGCCGTTGCGGTCGAGCACCGCGCCGATCACGGTGCCGTCGGTGAAGGCGATGGAAGCAGGACCGTCCCACGGCTCCATGAGGCAGCCGTGGTACTCGTAGAAGGCCTTCCGCTCCTCGCTCATCCCCTCGTGCCCGGACCAGGCCTCGGGAATCATCATCAGGATGGCGAGCGGCAGGGGCCGGCCCGCCATCACCAGGAACTCGAGGACGTTGTCGAAGACGGCGGAGTCGCTCCCGCCCTCGACCACGATGGGCATGAGCTTGGCCAGGTCGTCGCCCAGCACCGAGGAGCGGCAGATCGCCTCCCGCGCGTGCATCCAGTTGATGTTGCCTCGCAGGGTGTTGATCTCGCCGTTGTGGGCGATCATCCGGTACGGGTGCGCGAGCGGCCACGACGGGAAGGTATTGGTCGAGAAGCGCTGGTGGACGAGGGCCAGGGCGGAGTCCACGAGCGGATCGGTGATGTCGGGGAACATCCCCTCGATCTGGTCCGCCGAGAGCATGCCCTTGTAGATGAGGGTATTGGCGCTGAGGCTCGGGAGATAGAAGAACTTCTTCTCGGCGAGCGCGGTGCGGCCCACCGCGTGCTCGGCGCGCTTGCGGATCACGTAGAGCTTCCGCTCGAAGGCGGCGCGGTCGGGGACGCCGCCCGCCCGGCCCACGAAGACCTGCTGGAAGGCGGGCTCCACCGCGCGGGCGCTGGGGCCCACCGCCGAGGAGTCCGCGGGCACGTCCCGCCAGCAGAGCACCCTCTGGCCTTCCTCCTGGACGATGTCCTCGAAGATGCGCCGGCACTCCGCCGCCACGCCCGCCGCTCGGGGGAGGAAGACCAGCCCCGCGCCGTAGTGTCCGGGGGCGGGAAGGGTGACGCCCAGCCGCGCGCATTCACGAGTGAGGAAAGCGTGCGGCATCTGGATGAGGATGCCCGCGCCGTCCCCCGTGTTGACCTCGCAGCCGCAGGCGCCGCGGTGGAGCAGGTTCTTGAGCACCTGCAGAGCCTGGCTCACGATGGTGTGGGAGCGGCGGCCCTTGATGTCCACGACAAAGCCGACGCCGCAGGCGTCGTGCTCGTAGGCGGGGTCGTAGAGGCCCTGGGCGGGGGGCAGGCCGGGGGGCAATGCCGTCGTCATCGATCTCGCGTCTCCCTTGGCGTCGCTCTCGTCACGGCTGCGACCAAACCTATCCCAGCCGTGAGCATTAGCCAAGCCCAAAATACAAAATTCATTGTATAAGCGTCACTAATGAGATAGGGTGGGCCCGTGAACCTCGACACCCTCCGCCTGTATTGCGACGTGGTGCGGCTACGGAGCTTCTCGCGCGCGGCCGCCGCCAGCGGGGTGTCCCAGTCGGCGGCGAGCCAGGCCATCCAGCAGCTCGAGGGCGAGCTGGACGCGACCCTCCTCGACCGGGCCCGGCGGCCGCTCGAGCCCACCGCGGAGGGGCGGGGCTTCTACGAGGCCTGCCGCACGCTCCTCGCCGGATTCGAGAAGGCCCGGGCCGATCTGGCCGCCTCGCAGCAACGGGTGGAGGGCACGGTGCGGGTGGCCGCGATCTATTCGGTGGGGCTGCACGACATGAGCCGACACATGCAGCCGTTCATGTCGGCGTACCCGCACGTGCGCGTGCTCCTCGAGTGCCTGCACCCCCACAAGGTCGTGGAAGCAGTGCTGAACGACGAGGCCGACCTGGGCGTGCTGTCGTATCCGGCGACGAGCCGAGCGCTCGAGGTGCTGCCCCTGCGCGAGGAGCCGATGGTGGTGGTGACCCATCCCAGCCACCGCCTCGCGCGGCGCCGGCGCGTGGGCCCGGCCGACCTGGACGGCGAGCGCTTCGTCGCCTTCGATCACGACCTCCCCATCCGCCGCGCCATCGACCGGGCCCTCAAGCAGCACGGGGTGCGCGTGGACGTGGCGATGGAATTCGACAACGTCGAGACCATCAAGCAGGCCATCGGCATCGCCGCCGGCATCAGCATCCTGCCGTCGCCCACCGTCCAGAAGGAGAGCGAGATCAAGACGCTCGCCACCGTCGATCTCGCCCTGCCCGGACTCGTGCGTCCGGTCGCCATCATCCACCGGAGAGGCCGGCATCTCACCGCCGCCGTCTCGCGCTTCATCGCGCAGCTCCGCGACGACGATGCGCGCAGCGCGGGGCGGACCGCCTCCGCGTGATACCGTAATCGCATGGACGTGACACGGTTCGAGACGCGGCGGGGCGCGCGCGTCTACCAGATGCCGGTGGAGACCTTCCCCGGGCACGTCAACAACATCTACCTGATCCTCGACGGCGATCATGTCACCCTCTTCGACGTGGGCTCGGGGCTGCCCGACTCCAATGCCGGGCTGGAGCGTCGGATGGCCGAGGTGCGCGAGCGCTTCGGGGAGACGACGACCCTCGCCGCCGTCCAGCACGTCGTCATCAGCCATGCCCACATCGATCACTTCGGCTGGGTGGGCCGCTTCACCCGTGACAGCGACGCCGCGGTGTACGTGCACGAGCTGGACGCGCGCGTGCTCGTCAACTTCGAGGAGCGCATCGTGCTCGCCTCCAAAGACCTCCGCGTCTTCATGGAGCGGGCGGGCGTGAAGCCGGAGCTGCGCGCGGAGATGGAAGAGGCCTACCGGGTCTCCAAGCTCTTCTTCAAGTCCGTGGAGATCGACCACGTGGTGCGGGATCGCGAGCGCATCATCAACGGTTACCGGGTGCACCATACCCCCGGCCATTGCCCGGGGCAGATCTGCCTCGAGGTGGACGATCTGCTCTTCACCGCCGACCACGTCCTCTCGCGCATCACCCCGCATCAGTCGCCCGCCGCCATCACGCCCTTCTGCGGCCTCGAGCTCTATCTCCAGGCGCTCGAGCGGGTGCGCGGGCTCGAGGGGGTCCGGCTTTCGCTCCCCGGCCACGAGGCGCCCATCGAAGACCTGGATGGGCGTATCGACGGCATCGTGGGCCATCACGAGCGCCGGCTCAGCCAGGTGCTGGACATCTGCCGGGAGCCGCTGGCCCTCGTGGAGGTCTCCAAGCGCCTGTTCGGGGTCAAGGCCGGCTATACGCGCCTCCTCGCCCTCGAGGAGGCGGGCGCCCACGTCGAGTACCTCTTCCAACGCGGCGAGTTGCGCATCGCCAACATCGAGGACGTCGCCCGGGAGGCCAACCCGGTGATCCGCTACGAGGCCCGCCGCGGCGCCTGATCGGTCGCCCCTCCCGATGGCCCTGGCCCGACGGTCAGACCGCCGATAACCTTGCCAAACCTTTGGCGTTTGGGTAGCATGGATGTGGGCTCTGACATCGCCCGAAGAGTTCCCGGATGCGCCGTGTCTCCGGGTCCGCTCCGTCCAGGGTCAGGGAATTCCAACGTGACGAGAAACCGGACATACTCCGTCCGTCTGAGATGTCGAAAGGACTGAAGACGATGAGCGATGCGATGGCGCCCGCGCCGGCCGCAGCAAAGCCTCGCCGCACGCTCACCCGGGCGGTGATCCGGTTCGCGGGGGACTCGGGCGACGGGATGCAGGTGACCGGCGAGCAGTTCACCACCGAGGCCGCATGGGCCGGCAACGACATCTCGACCCTGCCGAATTTCCCCGCCGAGATTCGCGCCCCCGCGGGGACGCTCTTCGGCGTGTCGTCGTTCCAGCTCCAGTTCGGCAGTCAGCGCGTCTACACCCCGGGCGACCAGCTCGACGCGCTGGTGGCGATGAATCCCGCCGCCCTCAAGGTGCACCTCGCCGATCTCAAGCCGGGCGGCATCCTCATCGTCAACACCGCTGCTTTCGAGGAGCGGAACCTCACCAAGGCGGGCTACAGCAAGAACCCCCTCGAGGATCCGGGCCTCGCCGAGAAGTTCCGGCTTCACCAGGTGGATATCACCGGACTGACCAAGGCCGCGCTCGAGGACCTGCCGCTGAACGCGAAGGAAAAGGATCGCTGCAAGAACTTCTTCGCGCTCGGGCTGGTGTCCTGGATCTACACGCGCCCCCTCGATCCCACGCTCGACGCCATCAGGAAGCGGTTCGCCAAGAACCCGACCTTCGTCGAGGCGAACATCCGAGTGCTCAAGGCCGGGCATGCCTTCGGGGAGACCGCCGAGATCTTCGCGGAGAACTACGGCATCGACCCCGCCGAGATGCCCCCGGGGGTCTACCGGAGCATGACGGGCAATCGCGCGCTCGCCTGGGGTCTCCTGGCCGCCGCGCAGCGTACCCAGATTCCCATCGTCTTCGGCGCGTATCCGATCACGCCGGCCTCGAGCATCCTCGAGGAGCTGGCGATGCACAAGCGCTTCAAGGTCCGGACGTTCCAGGCCGAGGACGAGATCGCCGCGGTGACCTCCGCCATCGGCGCCGCCTTCGGCGGGGCCATCGGCGTCACCGCCTCGAGCGGTCCCGGCATCGCGCTCAAGGGCGAGGCCATCGGGCTGGCGGTGATGGCCGAGCTGCCCCTCGTCATCTTCGACATCCAGCGGGGCGGGCCGAGCACGGGCCTGCCGACCAAGACCGAGCAGGCCGACCTCATGCAGGCGCTGTACGGGCGCAACAGCGAGTCGCCCATCGTAGTCATCGCGCCCTCGAGCCCGGGCGACTGCTTCTACATCGCCTACGAGGCGGTGCGGCTCGCCGTCAAGTACATGGTGCCGGTGATGGTGCTGTCGGACGGCTATCTCGCCAACGGCTCCGAGCCCTGGCTCTTGCCCGATCCGAACGCGCTGCCGGAGATCCCGGTGCACTTCCGGTCGGAGAAGGAGGGGTTCTTCCCCTACCTCCGCGACCCCGCCACCCTCGCCCGGCCATGGGTGCGGCCCGGCACCCCCGGCCTCGAGCACCGCATCGGCGGCATCGAGAAGGAAGACGTGACCGGGAACATCTCGTACGAGCCGGACAACCACGACCACATGGTCCGGACCCGCGCCGAGAAGGTGCGGCGGGTGGCGCAGGAGATCCCGCCCATCAGCATCAACGGGCCGCACACGGGTGACGTGCTCGTGGTCGGCTGGGGCGGCACCTACGGCGCCATCACGGCGGCGGTGGAGGAAGCGCAGATGGAGGGCAAGGCGGTGTCCTCCATCCACCTGCGCTATCTCAATCCGCTGCCCCCGGACCTCGGCCAGACCCTCCGGCAGTTCCGGAAGGTGCTCGTGCCCGAGATCAACAGCGGCCAGCTCGTGCGGATCCTGCGCGCGGAATACCTCGTGGACGCGGTGGGGTTCAACCGCGTGCGCGGCGTGCCGCTGCAGACCCAGGAGATCCTCGAGGCCATCAACCAACTTGTGGAGGCCGCGCGGTGAGCACGGTAAAGGGAGCCCCCGAGGCCGCGCCGAGCGGCCCGCGTTACACGAAGAAGGACTTCGAGTCCGACCAGGACGTGCGCTGGTGCCCGGGCTGCGGCGACTACGCCATCCTGAGCGCCGTGCAGAAGTCGATGCCCGACCTGGGCATTCCCAAGGAAGACATCGTGTTCATCTCCGGGATCGGCTGCTCGAGCCGCTTCCCGTACTACATGAACACCTACGGATTCCACACCATCCACGGCCGCGCCCCCGCCATCGCGACGGGGCTCCGGCTGGCCCGTCCCGATCTCAAGGTGTTCGTGGTCACGGGCGACGGTGACGGGTTGTCCATCGGCGGCAACCACCTCCTGCACGTGCTGCGCCGCAACGTGAACGTCACCATCCTCCTGTTCAACAACAAGATCTACGGCCTCACCAAGGGCCAGTACTCGCCCACCAGCGAGCTGGGGAAGGTGACCAAGTCCACCCCGCTCGGCTCCGCGGACCGGCCGGTGAGCCCCTGCGCTTTCGCCCTCGCGGTGGGCGCCACCTTCGTGGCGCGCACGGTGGACCGCAACATCGGCCACATGGAGGAGACGCTCAAGCGGTCGGCCGCCCACCGGGGCGCCGCCTTCGTGGAGATCCTCCAGAACTGCAACGTCTACAACGACCTCGCGTGGAATGTCCTCTACGACCGAGAGTCGAAGGTGCAGCACGAGCTCCGGCTGGAGCACGGCAAGCCGCTCATCTTCGGCCCGCCCGACGCGCGGAAAGGCCTCGTCCTCGAGGGTGTCAAGCCCAAGGTGGTGAACGTGAAGGACGTGCCGGAGAGCGCCCTGTGGGTGCACGACGAGACGGACCGCGGCACCGCTCTGATCCTGGCCCAGCTGTGGGCTCCCGACTACCCGATCCCCGTCGGAGTCATGGCCAACGAGCAAGGCGCGCCCGTCTACGAGGATCTCGTTCTCCAGCAGGAGGAGAAGGTCATCGCCGACCGCGGCCCGGGCGACATCGCCGCCCTGCTGCGCTCCGGGGAGACCTGGACGATCAAGTAGTCCCGCCGATCATCATGCCGGCCGACTCGATGACGCCCGACCCCAGCCTCGTCCGGGCGCTCGAGGGCATCGTGGGACCCCGGGGCGTGGTGGCGACCCCCGAGGGGCGCCTGACCTACGAGTGCGACATGCACACGTTCTACAAGGGCGCCCCCGACGTGGTCGTTCTCCCCGAGTCGGCCGAGCAGGTGGCGGCGGTAGTCCGGGTCTGCCAGGCCCGCGGCGTTCCCATCGTGCCGCGCGGCTCCGGCACCGGCCTCATCGGCGGCGCCATGGCCCCCCGGGGCGGGGTCATGGTGTCCATGACGCGGATGAACCGTATCCTCGAGGTGGACCTGCCGAACCGCTGCGCCACCGTCGAGCCCGGGCTCATCAACCTCTGGCTGTCCGACGCCACCCGCCCGAGCGGCTGGTTCTTCGCGCCGGACCCCTCCAGCCAGATGGTCTCGTCCATCGGAGGCAATGCCTCCACCAATGCGGGCGGCCCCCATTGCCTCAAGTACGGGATCACGGTGAACCACGTGCTCGGCCTCCAGGTGGTGACGGGGACGGGGGAGCTCCTCTGGCTGGGGAGCAAGGTCCCCGAGCGTGCCGGCTACGATCTCACCGGCGTCATGGTGGGCGCGGAGGGCACGCTGGGGCTCCTCACCGCGATCATCGTCCGGCTCACCCACGTGCCCGAGGCGGTCCGCACCCTGCTCGCCTCGTTCGCCTCGATCGAGGACGCCTCCGAGACGGTGTCGGCCATCGTCGCCGCGGGCATCATTCCCGCCGCGCTCGAGATGATCGACGAGGTGATGGTGCGCGCGATCGAGGAGGGCGTGGGCGCGGGCTACCCCAAGGGCGCGGGGGCGGTGCTCCTCATCGAGCTGGACGGCCCGCGCGCGGAGATCGAGGCGCAGTCGGCGCGCATCGAGGCGATCTGCTGGTCGCACGCCGCGCTGGAAGTGCGGGTGGCCGCCGACGAGGCGGAGCGCGCGCTCCTGTGGAAGGGCCGCAAGGAGGCGGCGGGGGCGGTGGGGCGGCTCACGCCGAACTGGCTCCTGCAGGACGCGGTGGTGCCGCGCTCGCGGCTGCCCCAGATCATGCGCGAGATGCAAGCCATCCAGCGGCGCCACGGGCTCGTCCTCGCCAACGTCTTCCACGCCGGCGACGGGAACCTCCATCCCATTATCTGCTACGACGAGCGGAAGCCGGGCGAGCTGGAGCGCGCCAAGCAGGTGAACGAGGAGCTGCTCCGCGCCTGTCTCGCTCTCGGCGGCACCGTGACCGGCGAGCACGGCGTGGGTCTGGACAAGGCCAAGAACCTGCCGCATCAGTTCGCCGAAGCCGATCTCAACTTCATGGCGCGCCTCCGCCGGGTCTTGGATCCTCACGGGATCATGAATCCGGACAAGCTCCTGCCCGACCATCCCGCCTGCGGCGAGGGCTTCCGTCCGGCGCGGCCCGAGCTACCGCGCGGGGCCTGGGTCTGAGCGCGGTGGCGGTGTCGCCGGCGCCGGCGATCACCCGGGCCCTCGAGGGGATCGCTGGCCTCGGCCGGGTCGTGACCGAGGCCGGAGCGCTGTCTGCCGCGGCGGTAGACGGGCTCGCCCCCCGGTGGATCGTGCGCCCGGCCACCGTGGCCCAGGTGGCCCAGACGCTCGCTCTCGCCTCGGCGGAGTCACTGGCAGTCTCGCTCCGGGGCAGCGGTACGAGCCTGGGCCTCGGCTATCCGCCACGTCGTCTCGACCTCGTCCTCGACCTCGGCCGCCTCGACGAGGTCCTGGACTACGTGCCGGAGGACATGGTGGCGAGCGTGCAGTGCGGGATCACGCTGGACGCGCTGGCCGGTCGCCTCGGACAGCATGGCCAGCGGCTGCCGCTCGATCCGGTGCCGGGCGGCGGGCGCTCCGTGGGCGGCGTCCTCGCCACCGCCGCGAGCGGACCGCTGCGCTTCCGCTACGGCACCGGCCGTGACCTCCTCCTCGGCGTCCGCTTCGTCCAGGCCGACGGCGTGGTCACCTGGGGCGGGGCGCGCGTGGTCAAGTCGGTGACCGGCTACGATGTCCCCAAGCTCCTGGTCGGCTCGCTCGGGACGCTCGGCGTGCTCGTGGAGGCCACGGTGCGGCTCCACCCGATCGCGCCGGCCTGGGGCGGCTGGCTGTGGGGATTCGACGCGGTTCCGACGGCGGCCGCCTTCATCGCCGCCGTGGTGGACTCGGCGATACAGCCCGAGCGCGTGGCGCTCCTCGACGCGGGGGCCGCGCGCGCAGCCTGCGAGACCGAGCCGCCGGGAGCCCGCGCGGCGGTGGCGATCTCGGTGGCGAGCACCGCGGAAGCGGTGACCGCCCAGCGGGACATGCTCGCCACGCTGGCGGCCCGCCATGGCGGCCGCGTCGCCGAGATCGGCGCCGGAGCCTGGGGCCGGCTCGCCGGCGCGCTCGTGGGACCTATCGTCGTGCGACTCGCCGGGGAGCCCGCGCGGCTCGGTCACTGGCTCGCCGCGCTCGAGCATGCGGCGCGGGACGGCGGCATCGGGTTGGTCTCGCTCGGTGAGGTCAGCGGCGGCGTCCTGCGCGCCGCGCTGCGCGCC
>JBKPDT010000347.1:0-5055 GCA_046728035.1 Candidatus Methylomirabilota bacterium
CCAGCCCGCGGCCTGCCCCAGTCACAACCGCGATCTTCCCCTTCAACGAAATTCGTTCAGTCATCTCGCTATCCTCTTCCGACAAGATTCTGAGTCTTTGGGAGTCTGTTCGCGGATCAGATCGATGAAAGCGAGAATCGATGTCAGCGGAGTCTTAATGTCATGAGCCATCCCCGCAATCGTTTCGATCACCGGCCCACCGAGGGCCTGCTCCAATGTGCTCATCGCTCTCCGATCCTGCCTCGCCCTCGACTCTAAACTTCCAGGGGTCGCTGTCTCACTCATGTTGGCAGAGAGGGGGGAACGTTCGCGTCGCGGCGGCTCGGTGGGCATTGTACCAATCAAACCGGGCGCTTCCAGCGCAGGAAGCGCCCCTGTCGATCTCGCCCCGCTCCGTTCGACTAGGCAGTGAAGGAGGGCACCAAATGGGAGCGAAGGGCGAAGCATTCGCGAAGCGGTTCGAGGCGAAGGCCGAGGAGGCCGCCGCCGTGCTCGAGAAGCTGAGCGACGCGGACTGGAAGAAGGTGACCGCGGCGGAGGGATGGCCGGTCGGCGTGACCGCGCATCACCTGGCGGGCGCCTTCGAGCCGGTCACCGGCATCATCACCGCGGTCGTGTCCGGGCAATCCATGGGCAACTTCAGCCGGGGCATGCTCGACGAGATGAACGCCAAGCACGCGCAGGAGCACGCCGACTGCACCAAGGCGGAGACGATCGCGCTCCACAAGAAGGGCGCGGCGGCGGCCGCCGCGGTGGTCCGCGGCCTCAGCGACGATCAGCTGGCGAAGAGCGGCATCGTGTTCACGGACGCGCCGCCGATGACTGCCGAGCAGCTCGTCATGGGCGGCCTGATCAACCACATCGACGAGCACTACGGCAGCATCCGGAAGACGGTCGGCCTCAGCGGATAAGTCGCGACCGCGGTGCAGGAGCGGTGCGGGCCGAATACCGCCGCATACGCTGCAGGCGACGTCCGAGGTGTATGAGCGCATGACCCAACGCGACCCGGAGCGGTGAGGGAGTGGGCCTCGCCGCTCGGAACTGGATCGAGCGCGCCGCCTCGGCGCGGAGCTCGGCGAGCCGGGCTCGCGCGATCACCTCGAGCGTGTAGTCGTTCATGTTCATACCTGCGACCTCCGCCCGGTCGCCTTCGGCAGGCCTGGCCAGATCGTCGAGATGGCGCGCACGGCAGGCGGGATCACGACGCTCAGCGACGCGACCGCCGACAGAGCCAGGGCGACCACGAGGCACAGCGTGCCGGGCATGTCGCCGTCCCGTGTGGCTCCACCGATCAGGTACCCCACCCCGATCCATGTGCCCGCCCACAGGGCGGCGCTCGCCGCGGCGCCGACGACGAAGCGCCGGAGACGCAGGCGGGCCGTCCCCGCCAGGCCGCGGCGACCGGGTTCAGCTCGGGCAGGAATCGTGCCCCGAGCTGAAACGCGCGGTCGTGGGCGAGGAAGAGACGCTCGGCATCACCGACGAGCATGCTCGTCCTGCGGGAGAGGCGCCGGAGCGCGGCGAGCGCCCAGGTGCCGCGCCACCGGCCCAGGCCATACCATGCGAGGTCGGCGCAGAGCGTGGCCGCGACCGCGACGGTCGCCGTGACCCCGACGTCCACGTGGCCGCTCGCCGCCAGCGCGCCCGCGCCGATCAATGCGGGCGCTGCGAAGACGGGGACGCCGGCCTGATTCGCGAAGATCAGGACGAAGACGACCCACTCCGCATGGTTCACGATTTCTGCAAGCATCCTCTCTCTATTCCTTGGTTTCCGCGAAGGGGCCATCGGTGGCCAGGACCCTATCCTCTCGGGCCCGCCCTACGGGCCTGCTCCGGGCGGGCGTCCACCAGTCGCCACCGCGACCGCTCTCGTCGACGGCTTCGGCGAGGCGCCGCTCGACCGGCTCCTCCGCCTCGACACCGATGATGAGATGGAGATACCTCATCCAGCGCTCCTCCTTGACCTTGAGATTCCGCTTCTCCCTCGACGGGATTCTCCGAAGTAGTCGATCACCGCATCGATCCGTCGCCGCCGATAGCGCCCGAACAGGGTCGGGGCTCCGGTGACCACTCTCTGCCACGAACGTGGCACGCGCCGGGGGGTCTCGCTGCTCGAGTCGTGAGCCATTCTTCCTCCCCTTGTCTTGAGTGCTCCACTGCATCCGCGTACGAGCATCCGCTTCTCTTCTTACAGGGCGAGCCGTGAGCAATCCGTAGTGGACGGCGTGAAAAGTTGCGCGCTCGCGGTGGGTGGTCCCGTCAGGAGGGGCGTGGTATCGTGAGGCCGGGCGAGACGCTCACACGATGGCGCTGCTGATTGTGACACTGCTGGGCGGCTTTAGAGCGCGCCTCGAGCCCGCCGCCCCGCTTGCCCTTCCCACCCGGAAAGCGAGGGCCCTCCTCGCCTACCTCGCGCTCCCGCCGGGGTCGGCTCACCCGAGAGACAAGCTGGCGTCCCTCCTCTGGGGGAGCACGGCGGAGACGACCGCGCGCACCAGCCTGCGGCAGACGCTCTACGCGCTCCGGAAGAGCCTTCGCGCCGCCGACCTTCAGCCCCTCGCGCTGGACGGCGAGGCGGTGGCCCTCGATCCGAAGGCGGTGACGGTCGACGTGGAAGAGTTCGAGCGGTGCGCGGCCGAGGCGACCCCGGCGGCGCTCGCTCGAGCGGCGGCCCTCTATCAGGGTGATTTCCTCGATGGGTTCGCGATCTCGGAACCGCCGTTCGAGGACTGGCTGCTTGGCCATCGGGAGCGCCTGCGCGACGTGGCCCTGCGGTGCCTGGCCGGGCTTCTCGCCTGCGAGCGGGCCGCCGGAGCGACCGATTCCGCCGTACGGACGGCGCTGCGACTGCTGGAGCTCGATCCGCTCCAGGAGCCCGTGCACCGGGCGCTGATGGAGCTCTACGTCGAGACGGGGCGGCGGGGCTCGGCGCTGCGGCAGTATCAGCTCTGCGTGGCCACGCTCCAGCGGGAGCTCCGGGCCGAGCCGGAAGCGGAGACGAAGGCGCTCTATCACGAGATCCTGCGTCAGCGCGGTCGCGCCGGCTCCGCGCAGCGAAGCCAGCCAATTCAAGCCGTCGCCACCCAGCCAAGCTCCTCGCCGCCCGAGCTCACCGAGCCGACGGCCGCGTGGGAGCCGCCGCTGGTAGGTCGCCAGCGGGACGTGGCGCGATTGACGGAAGTCCTGGAAGCAGCGCTGGCCGGTCGCGGGCACCTCGTGGCCTTGATCGGCGAGGCGGGGGCCGGCAAGAGTCGGCTGGCGAGCGAGCTGGCGATGGCCGCCAGGAAGCGGCAGGGGCGCGTGCTCGTCGGTCGTTGCTATGAGACCGAGCGCATCCTGCCGTTCGCGCCGTGGGTGGATGCGCTGCGCTCCGGTCGCGTCGTGGAGGAGGGGGAGATCCTCGAGAAGCTCGAGCCCGGGTGGCGGGATGAGCTGGAACGCCTCCTGCCGGAGCTATCCGGTCACGGCGAGTCGGCCGCGTCCGTTCCCGGCGCGGAGGTCGCGGGCAAGAGCGGCGGGGATCCCCGCTACCCGCTGGAGGCGATCACCGAGCTCCTCAAGCGCCTCACCCGACGGCAGCCGCTGGTCGTCGTCCTGGAGGACGCCCACTGGGCCGACGAGATGAGCGTTCGCCTGCTCGCCTTCCTCGGGCGGCGGCTCCGCGAGGTCCCGCTCCTGCTGGTGGCCACCGTCCGCGAGGAGGAGCTGGCGAACGTCGATCTTCTCCGGCAGTCGCTGGAGGAGCTCGACGAGACCGGCGAGCTGACGCGACTGTCCGTCCTCGCTCTCTCTCGCGTTGACACCAGTGCCCTCGTCAAGGCGCTCGCTCCTCCCGGGCTGCCCGACCAGCTGGTCGGGCATCTCGCGCAGGACGCGTGGCGGGTCAGCGACGGGAACCCGTTCGTGGTGGTCGAGGTGATGCACGCGCTCCGCGAGGGTCAGACCCTCTCCCTGGCCCAGCGACTTCCGTTGCCCGCGCGGGTTCAGACGCTCGTCCAGCATCGTCTGGACCGCCTCTCCGAACGAGGGCGGCGCCTCGTCGCGGTCGCGGCGGTGATCGGTCGCCAGTTCGACTTCGCGCTGGTCCAGCGGGCCGCGGACATGTCCGAGCGACAGGCCGCCGAGGGCGTGGAGGAGCTCGTCCGCCAGCGGGTGCTGCGCGGCGCGGGGGACGGTCTCGAGTTCAGCCACGACCACATCCGGGAGGTCGCGACCGGCGCGCTCCCGGTGCCGCTCCGCGTGGCGCTTCACCGGCGGGTCGCGGAGAGCCTGGAGGACCTGTACGGGCACGATCTCGCTCCGCGCGCGCTCGCCCTCGGCACCCACTACCGAAACGGCAAGGCGTGGGAGAAGGCCGCGGTGTTTCTCCACCTGGCGGGTCGTCAGGCCGCCGCGCGGTCGGCGCATCTTGAGGCGGTGGCCTGCTTCGACGAGGCCTTGCGCGCGCTTCGGCGCCTGCCCACGAGCCCCGACGTCGACGATCGGGATCTCGATATCCGGATCGAGCTGCGGCAGAGCCTCTACCCGCTGGGCCGTCTCGCCGATCTGATCCGCCACCTGCGCGAGGCGGAGCGCATCGCCACGAGGCTCGACGATCGACCGCGGCTCGCGCGCGTGGCCGCCTACGTCAGCAACCACGCGTGGATCACCGGCGATCTGCCGCGGGCGCTCACGTCGGGCCAGCGCGCCCTCACTCTCGCGGAGGCGCTCGCGAACGGCGGGCTCGAGGTGGAGGCGAACTTCCGGCTCGGCCAGGTCCACTGGAGCCTGGGGCAGTACCGGGAGGCGGTGACCTTCTTCGAGCGCTGCGGCACGGCGGCGGAGCCCCGGGAGGCGACCGCGCGCTACGGGCCGTCGGGGTGGCCGACGGAGTTCGGCCTCGCCGAGCTCAGCCTCTACTACATCGCCGCGCCTCTGACCGAGCTGGGGCGCTTCGACGAGGCCCTCGCCGCGGCCGAGCGCGCGCTGGACTTCGCCACGCGGATCGATCGGCCGTTCGCGCTCACCGGCTGCTACGCCGCCATCGGTCGCGCGCACCTCTATCGCGGACGGTTC
>JBKPDT010000348.1:0-6608 GCA_046728035.1 Candidatus Methylomirabilota bacterium
CTGCATGCGGTGGTCTGGGACGTCGACGAACGCGGGGCCGCGCTCGTCTTCGTCAACGTCGCCCCCGCGCAGTTCGAGCGCATCAGCCGTTTCGTCGCCGCCCTCCTGGAAGAGCCCGCCTGAAGTTGGGCGAGCCGCAGCCGCAGGCGAGGCGAGCGGATACGTAATGATGTCCCGCGCGGAGCGTGGGGGCGAGCCGCAGCCGCAGGCGAGGCGAGCGGATACGTAATGATGTCCCGCGCGGAGCGCGGGGGGCGAGCCGCAGCCGCAGGCGAGGCGAGCGGATACGTCGCGGGAGTTGACAGTATGGGGGGCCCCGACTACCATGAATGGCGGTTCAGTCATCTGCCATGCGCGATCCTGACAAGCCGCAACAGATCATCGAGGCCGCCGTTCGAGTCTTCGCCCGCAAGGGCTATTACAACTCGCGCGTGTCCGACATCGCGCGCGAGGCCGGCATCGCCGCCGGCACCATCTACCTTTACTTCCGGACCAAGGACGACATCCTCGTCACCCTGTTTCGCGACAAGATGGCTCAGTTCGTGGGGAGCCTCCGCAAGGCGATCGCCGACGAGCCCCACGCGGTCGCCAAGCTCTCGCGGCTGATCCGGCTGCACTTCGAGATGCTGGAGGAGGACCCGGAGCTCGCCGAGGTGGTACAGGTCGAGCAGCGCCAGGGTCAGAAGTTCTTCCGCGGCGCTTCCGCCCAGGAGATCTCCTCGTACTTCGCCCTGATCGCCTCCGTCATCGAGGAAGGGGTCGCGGAGGGGCGCTTCCGAGCGGGATTGCCCGTCAAGATCGCGACCAAGGCGCTCTTTGGCGCCATGGACCAGATGGCGACCTCGTGGGTGCTCGGCAAGCGCGGCTATCGCCTCGCCGACACCGCGGACGCCCTCGCGGACATCTTCCTCCGGGGCCTCGGCCCCCGCTAGCCCTCGCCCAAGGAGCGCCCGCCCCAATGGCGTACGAGACGATCATCCTCGCCCGCGAGGAGAGCTTCGCGGTCATCACGCTGAACCGGCCGCCCGCCAACGCCATCAGCGAGCCCCTGATGCGCGAGCTGAACGCCGCGCTGTCCGAGGTCGAGGCCGACGAGGCCGCCCGCTCCCTCATCATCACGGGGGCAGGGGATCGGATCTTCTGCGCCGGCGCGGATCTCGGCTCGGCCTTCACCGGCGACATCGCCGCCTTCCTCCGCTTCGGCAACAGCGTGGTGCGGCGTATCGAGCGCTTCCCCAAGCCGGTCATCGCCGCCATGAACGGCCATGCCCTCGGCGGCGGCTGCGAGATCGCCATGGGCTGCCACATCCGCATCCTGAAGGAGACGGCGCGGATGGGACAGACCGAGTCCAATCTCGGGATCATCCCGGGCTACGGCGGCACCCAGCGCACGCCGCGGCTGATTGGGCGCGGCCTGGCGCTCGAGCACCTCATCCTCGGCACCCAGATTCCCGCCCAGGAGTGCCACCGCATCGGCCTGGTGAACCGACTCGCCAAGGAAGGGGAAGCGCTCGCCGACGCCAAGGCGCTCGCGCGCGAGCTGGCCAAGCGGCCGCCCATCGCCACCCGGCTCATCATCGAGGCGGTGGACGACGGCCTCGAGGCGCCGATCGAGAAGGGGATCGAGGTGGAGATCCGTGCGTTCGAGAAGGTGATCCGCACCGAGGACGCGGCGGAGGGCCTGCAGGCCTTCTTCCAGAAGCGCGCGCCCGAGTTCAAGGGAAAGTAGGGCGAGCCGCAGCCGCAGGCGAGGCGAGCGGAAACATGATGCAGTCCGAGCGGAGCGAGGGGGGCGAGCCGCAGCCGCAGGCGAGGCGAGCGAACATGGAAATGAGTGCGAGCGGAGCGAGCTAGCCATGGACCTCGGCATCAAGGGCCGGGTCGCACTGGTTACGGGCGGGGCGCGCAGCCTGGGGCGCCAGGATTGCTTGACGCTCGCCGCCGAGGGCTGCCGCATCATCGTGCTCGACCTCAACGGCGAGGGCGCCGTGGAGACCGCGAAGGAGATCGCCGACAAGGGCGGCGCTGCCCGCGGCTACGAGGTGGACATCACCAACCGGCCGGGCCTCGCCGAGGTGGTCCGGCGCGCCGAGGGCGAGGTCGGCCCCGTGGACATCTGTGTCAACAACGCCGGCCTCATCTACACCCTCGGCCAGCTCAAGGACATGGACGACGCCGCCTGGGATCTCAACCTCCAGGTGAATCTCACCGGCACCTACAACGTGACCAGGGCGGTCTTCGCGGGGATGCGCGAGCGCAAGTGGGGGCGCGTCATCTCTATGGCCTCGATCGCCGGCCTCATGGGCGGATTCGGCCAGACCGCGTATTCAACCAGCAAGATGGGCGTGGTCGGCTTCGCCAAGTCGGTCGCCCTCGAGGGGGCGCGCTACAACATCACCAGCAACGTGATCGCGCCCGGCATCATCGGGCCCAACGCCAACCTCTCGCCCATGTACGAGCGGATGGTCAAGCGCGTCGCCATGCAGACGGAGGGGCAGCCCGAGGACGTGGCCAACGCCATCGCGTTCCTCTGCTCGGAACGCGCGCGCTACATCACCGGGTCGGTCCTCACCGTCACCGGGGGAATGGACCTCTTCACGTTCTAGCCGACACCGAGCGAACACAGGAGGATCATGATGCCCACAGTCAAGGAAACCTTCGACGCGATGGCGAGCCGGTTCCAGCCGAGCAAGGCGGCGGGTATGAACGCCACCATCCAGTACGACATCACCGGCGATCAAGGCGGCACCTGGCACGCCGTGATCAAGGATGGCGCCTGCACGGTGACTCAGGGCGCGGCCCCGAGCCCGAACCTCACCCTCAGCATGTCCTCGCAGGACTGGCTCGACATGATCGGCGGCAAACTCTCCGGCCAGATGGCCTTCATGTCGGGCAAGCTCAAGCTCAAGGGCGACATGGGGCTGGCCATGAAGGTGGGCTCCCTCTTCTCGGTCTAGGAGACGACCGTCGGAGCGCGACCGGGGGCGGGGCGCTCGCGGCGACTGCTGTACTGAGCAAGCGAGCGCCCCGCCCCCCCGGTCGCGCTCGCCCCTCCGCCGGGCGAGCGTCCCCCTAGGGTCCGGATGCGCCGCACTTAAGGATTGCCGCAAAGCGTCAGCGCCGCTAGGATGGGGGGAGAGTCCAATGGAGGACACATGAAGGACGAACAGTTCACCATGGTGCCCGAGCTGCCGGGCGTGCCCCCGGAGATCCGCGCGCGATGGCAAGAGGAGGCCAACCGGAACTTCCTCCGGATGAAGCACTTCTCCGAGCTGGTCATGAATCCCAAGGAGCCCGAGATCGGGCCCACCCCGCGGCAGGAGATCTACCGCAAGAACAAGTCGCGCCTCTACCGGTACGAGTCGAAGCGGACGCACCGCACCCCCGTCCTCTTCGTGCCCAACCTCGGCATCAGCCGCCCCTACATCTTCGACCTCATGCCCAAGGGCTCGTTCATGGAGCACATGACGCAGCAGGGGTTCGACATGTACCTGCTGGACTGGGGCGTGTTCGGGCCAGAGGACAACGACCTCACCTTCGAGGACGTGGTGACCAAGATCCTGCCGCGCATGGCCGACAAGGCGCTCGAGTCGTCGGGCGCGCGCGAGATCTCGGTGCTCGGCTACTGCATGGGCGCGCCCATCTCGGCGAGCTTCCTCGGATCGACTCCCGAATTCCCCGCGAAGAACTTCGTCGACATGGCGGGCCCCATCGACTTCTCCCAGGCCGGGCTCTTCGCGCGGTGGCTGGACGGGCGGTACTTTGACGTGGACAAGTACGTGGACACCCTCGGCACCATCCCCGCCGGCATGGTCAAGGCCGGCTTCAAGCTCCTCAAGCCGACCATGGACCTCTCGACCAACATCAATCTCTGGTGGAACCTGTGGAATCCCGAGTACGTCTCGGGGTTCAACGCGCTCAACAAGTGGGCCAACGAGTACCAGCCATTCCCCGGCGAGTTCTTTCGCCAGTGGGTGAAGGACTTCTATCAGCAGAATCGGCTGATCCGCGGCGACCTGCGCATGGGCGGCCGGCCGGTAAGTCTCCGGAACATCCGGTGCCCCGTCCTCGCGGTGGGCGCGAAGGAGGACAACATCGCGCCCCCCGCCTGCGTGAAGCCCCTCATCGGCGCGGTCGGCAGCGTGGACCGCGAGTACGTCGAGCTGTCGGGCGGCCACATCTCGCTCATCGCGGGACGCGGCGCGTCCGTGCATTGCTGGCCAAAGGTCGCATCCTGGCTCGCGGCCAGGTCGTAGGAGGCCACGCCCATGGCTGATTCGAGTCAGCAGCTCTTCGACATGTGGAAGAAGCAGGTGGAGGAGGGGAGTCAGGCCTGGCTCCGCATGCTGGGCACGCCACAGCCTCAGCCCATGGACCCTCAGGCCTTCTGGCGGCCCTTCATGGACCAGGGCATCGCCGCGTGGTCCAAGGCGATGACCCAGGGGCAAGCCTCACCGGACCTCCTGGCCCAGTGGAAGCAGTTCCTCGACCAGTGGATCGCCGCGTGGTCGCGCGTCCTCGAGCAGGCGATGGGGACCGACGCCTTCGCCAAGACTCTCGGCAAGCAGATGGAGGGCTTCCTCAACGCCGCGAATCCCGCCAAGAAGGCCGCCGAGCAGCAGATCGAGGGCTCCCTCGCCGGACTCGGGCTGCCCTCGCGAACCCAGGTGGTGTCCCTCGCCAAGCAGATCGTGCTCCTCGAGGAGAAGATCGAAGGTCTCGAGGACAAGCTCAACGCCATCCTCAAGCGCCTGGAGACCCGATGATCGGAATCACCATCGACGACCTCGAGGTCGGCGACCGTGCCGAGCTCACCCGGGTGGCCACCGAGGCGGATATCGCGAGCTTCGTGGACTCGGTCGGCGACTACAATCCGATCCATTCCGACCGCAGCTATGCGGCGGGCACCAAGTTCAAGGAGCGGATCGCGCCGGGGATCTGGACGGCGGGGCTCGTCTCCGCGGTGATCGGCACCCGGCTACCCGGCCCCGGTACCATCTACCTCGCGCAGGACCTCAGGTTCCTCCGCCCGGTGATGTTCGGGGACACGGTGACCGCGCGGGTGGAGGTGGTGGAGGCGAACCGGGAGAAGAACCGCGTGCGGCTCCGCACGGCGTGCGTGAACCAGCGGGGCGAGGACGTGCTGGGGGGCGAGGCGCTGGTGATGCCGTCGCGGACGCCGGTGCGCTACGAGCGGGCCGTTGACCCCGCCGCGCTCGTGACCCTCTGGGCGCTCGGGCCGTGGGCGTGGGCGGCGCAGGGCGCGGCGGTCGCAGGGATGCTGGGCTTCAGTGCGCTGGCGCTGGCGGTACCGAGGCGGTTTACATGAACAGGCCGCCGTTGATGGACAGCTCCGCGCCGGTCACGTAGTCCCCGTCCTTCGCGCAGAGGTAGACGCAGGCCCGCGCCACCTCCTCCGCCTTCCCGAAGCGCCGCATGGGGATCTGCTCGAGGAGCTTCTGCCGGACCTTCTCGGGAATCGACGTCACCATGTCGGTCTCGGTGAAGCCGGGGGCCACGCAGTTCACGGTGATGCCCTTGCCGGCCAGTTCTTTCGCGAGCGACTTCGTGAAGGCGGCCACCCCGGCCTTGGACGCCGCGTAGTTGGCCTGCCCGAAGTTGCCGATCTGCCCGATCACCGAGGTGATGTTGACGACCCGGCCGAAGCTCTGCTTGAGCATCTGGTCGATGAAGACCTTGGTGCAGTTGAAGACCCCATCGAGGTTGATCGCGAGCACCTTCCGCCACGAGGCGTGGTCCATCTTGACGAAGCTCTTGTCCGACGTGACACCGGCGTTGTTGATGAGGATGTCGAGGTGCCCGAACTCCTTGAGGACGTCCTGGGCCATCCGGTAGGTGTCGGGATAGTCGGCGACGTCGGCCTGGGCGAGCATGGCGCGGCGGCCGAGCTTTTCGATTTCCTCGGCGATCGCGCGCGCGGGCGCCTCGCTCGAGACATAGTTGATCGCGACGTCGGCGCCCTCCTGGGCGAGGGCGAGCGCGATGGCGCGGCCGATGCCGCGGGAACCTCCGGTGACGAGTGCGGTGCGGCCGGCGAGCTGCATGACGCGTCCTCCTGGACCGGGCCGGTGGGATCGGGTCGATGAGGCGAGCGCCAGTATAGCAAGGCGACCGGTCGTCGGCTTGTGGGCCCTGACGCGCGGTGTTAGACTCCCGCCATGGCGTACGTGATCAAGCGGTACTCCAACCGCAAGCTCTACGATACGCAGGAAAGCCGCTACGTCACGCTGGAGGAGCTCGAGGAGCTCATCCGCGGGGGGAAGGAGATCTCGGTGGTGGACGTGTCTACCGGGGAGGATCTGACCTCCGTCACGCTCGCCCAGATCATCCTCGAGAACGAGCGCACTCACCGCGCCGCCCTGCCCACCGCGTTCCTCCACCAGCTCATCAAGCACGGCCAGGCCTGGCAGGAGTTCTTCCAGACGTCGCTGAAGTCCAGCCTCGACGCCATCATGACGAGCCAGCGCGAGGCCGACCGCGTGGTCCGCGATTGGGCCGCCCGCGCGGGCTGGGCGGCCCCAGGGAAGGGGGCGGCCGGGGCGGCGCCCGAGCGGAAGGCCGAGCCGGCCGGCGAGGCGGAGGCGCTG
>JBKPDT010000349.1:0-3452 GCA_046728035.1 Candidatus Methylomirabilota bacterium
GGCCTGACCGTCCACGAAGTTTCGCGGATCTGCGCCGTCGCCCACGGCGGCCAGATCGTCTGCTCGTCGGCGGTCGTCGACGCCCTCGGCCGCGACCACGCCCGAGCCGAGCTGCGCGACCTTGGCACGTTCGTGCTCCGCGGCTTTCCCGCCGGCACGCGCCTGTTCCAGCTGGGCGCGCCGGGTCTCGACGACGAGTTCCCCCCGCTCCGTGACACCGTCCGGGCGGGGGGCTGCCGGATGTCGATCTGGTTCCGGCAGTCGGCGTCCCGCAGCCCGACGCCACGTACACCGGAGTCGCTGGGGTTCGAGACGGTCACCGGCAGGCCGCTCGGTGCAGGCACGGACGTGGAGATCCTCCCGGCGACCCCCGAGGCCAGTGGCGCCTTTCGCATGATCGTCACCAGAGACGGCCACGTCGAGGAGGAGTACGACGGCCTGACCATCGGGGGCGCCACCGACGCCGCCACGGTCGTCAACGCCCATTCCCGCCTCATCCGCATCATTCCGTGACGGCCCGCCGTGCTCGCTGTCGTCACCGACGCTGGCGAACAAGAACGTGCGGTAGTCGCTGCGCCCCTGCGCGGCCGGCACCAGGAGAGCGTTGGACTGGACGCCCCGCCGTAGGACACGACCCGGGACCGGCTGCTCGTCGAGCAGGCCGTCGCCGGGCTGCATCTGGCGTGCCGCGTTGGCGGGCGAGCGCGGTGCGGGTGTGGAGAGCTGGGTGCAGGCCCGGCACGCCCCCGGCACGCCCGGCCGAGTGCTTCCGGTAGGGAGTGGGAGCGGGTTTCGACTTCGGCGTCTCCGAGGACTTGGGCGACATAGCGCAGCGATGCGGGGTCGGACAGGCCGGCGTAGAAGACCTTGGTGAGGTGGTTGGTCAGGATGGTGTCGGCGCCGCGGCCGTAGCCGGCTTCGATCTGGGCGAGGGATTGCCAGATGGTGACGAACAGCACGCCGATGCCGGCGAGGGTGGAGGCGTATTCGGGCAGTGCCCGTAGGGATGTTGCCGGCCTCGTCGATGACCACGAGCAGCGGCGGGTCGAGGGGCCGGCCGGTGGCGGCGACGCGCCGGTAGGCCTGGGCGATGAGGTCGTTGAGCAGGCCCCCGAACGCCGGGAGGTGGCGAGCCCGGCGGGACGGCCGCCGCTCACGCTGAGCGTTCGCTGCTCCGCGCCCGCGGCTGTGGCGGTTCGGCACCTCGGAGACGCGTCTGCGTCGTTTGGTCGGCGCGTTCGGGGACGACCCGCCACCCGCGAGCGCCGCGAGAACCGTCGATCAGGCGTCCTACGAGCCTCTCTGCGACGGCAGCGGTC
The DNA here is from genome assembly GCA_046728035.1 of Candidatus Methylomirabilota bacterium. Classification (GTDB taxonomy): domain Bacteria; phylum Methylomirabilota; class Methylomirabilia; order Rokubacteriales; family CSP1-6; genus DASRWT01. Next base: position 1,320 of record JBKPDT010000349.1, read on the forward strand.
GGGCCTACTGAGCGGCCAGGCGATGCTGCAGGTGAAGCGACGCTCGGTTCAGCGGAGCTGTTCGGCGAGCGCGACGATGATGCCATCGGGGCCGCGGAGGTAGCAGAGCCGACAGAGAGCCTCGTATCGCGCCACCTCGCCGACGAGCTCGGCGCCATGAGCTCGCATGCGGGCGATGACGTCGTCGATGTCGTCGACAGCGAACATGACGCGACGTAGGCCGAACGTGTTCGCTGGCGCGTTCGGCTGAGCGGTCGTCGCCGGGGGGTTGTGGAACTTCGTCAGCTCGAGCCGGCCGTACCCGTCGGGCGTCCGCACGAATGCGATCTCGACTCGAACCTCATCGAATCCGACGACGCGGTCCACCCAGTCGCCCTGGACGGGTGTGCCGCCGTCGAGCTCCATGCCGAGCTCGACGAAGAAGGAGATAGCAGCTTCGAGGTCATCGACGACGACACCGACTTGGTCCATCCGCTGGATCGTCACGTCGCGGACCCTAGGGCTTGCACGTCCCGAGTCATCGCGGACGCGTCGACCGCTCGCTGTCGGCGTCGACGGTTCGATCGGCCAACCGACACGTGCTTCTTCGACGTTACGCGCAAAGCTCCACTCCACCCGGCGTCAGAACCTGAAGCGAGTTAGGCCGCCCGGCTCTGTGCCCAACGCGACAGTCGCCGAGCGTGGCTCGACGCGATACACGTGCCACGGCGGTGGTCCTTGCGACGGTGCGTTGAACGGCGCGGTGATGCCGGGACCGGTCTCGTCGGGCTCCGCCGGCCAACCGTTGTCCGCCCACGCCTTCGCAACACGCGCCAGCCTGCCCGGATCGGTCACCCGTGCGGCGTCACCCTCGATGACGACGTCCGCGTCGCGGATCGACACGGCGATCGAGCAGCGCGGATCGCGCGCGACGTTGCGGCCCTTCCGGGTGCCCGAGCCCGTTTGGAACCAGAACGCGCCATCGAGCCAGAGGGCGCCTACCGCGGTCACATGCGGGCTGCCGTCCTTGTTCACCGTCGTGAGCCAGGTCGTCCGAGCGTTGTGCCCGTCTGGAGCCGGCGCCGATCCCGCATCGAGCTTCTCGGTGACGGCGGCCCAGTCCACTGGCGGAAGCCCGTCCCCTGCACCCAGGTTGATGATCTCCATGGCACCTTCCCTTTCGTAGCCGGGCGACACGTGCGCAACGGCCGTGTCGTAGATCAGACGTGCCGTGATCAGCCAAGTCATCGCGCCCGCGGGAAGTCGAGCACATGTGCAGGATCGGGCGTCCGACCGATGCCATTGAACCGTCCGCATGTAGCGATCGGACCGTGGTCGGCCGGAACCGGTCCCCGGCGGTGAATCGGGCGCCGAAGGGTGCCAGGACCTCGTCGATGAACTGCTGCTTGTCGTCGTACTGCTTCGAGGCCAGCGAATGACCCTCGATGCGCCACACCATGTCGTCGGCGAACACGTCCGCGATCGCGCCAGTTCCGTCGCGCCAGGCGTCGAACGCCTCTCGGATCACTCTTCGGTTGGCTTCCGTGTGCGGCTCGGGGTAGTCGTCACAAGGCGCCTCCGCAAAGCTCACGTTGAGCCTGAAGATGCCCGAGGGACATCCTGGTGAACAGGCGACGGAGTACAACAGTCGCGCATGGCACGACGCCTGCCCCTGAAGGCCGGGAGGTGGCGAGTCCCGGTGGGACAGCCGCCGCTCACGCTGAGCGTTTGTGCTCGTCGCCCGCGACCATGGCCGTACGGCACATCGGTGACGCGGTCGCCGGTTCGAAACCGGCCGGCTCCACTCGTCGGGACTCGCCTTGCCGACTCAATCACTTCGATAGGGTCGGGTTGACTTCACCCGATCGGAGGGAGTTCGTCATGGCGTCAATTTCCGAGCGGGAGAACCGGGAGATCGAGGCGGCCACCGCCTCTGGCAACACCCCGGTCGTCTTCGTCCACGGCCTCTGGCTGCTGCCGCGCAGCTGGGCCAACTGGGCGGACTTCTTCACCCAGGCCGGCTACGCGCCGCTGACGCCGGACTGGCCAGACGATCCGGAAACGGTTGAAGAGGCCCGGGCGAACCCGGACGTCCTCGCCAAGAAGACCTTGAAGCAGATCGCCGATCACACCACCGAGATCATCAATGCCTTG
>JBKPDT010000350.1:0-4173 GCA_046728035.1 Candidatus Methylomirabilota bacterium
CGCTTGCTCAGTACAGCATTCGCCGCGAGCGCGCCCCGCCTCCCCCCGGCGGCGCTCGCTCACGCGGCGCGCAGGGCCACGGTGACCGGGAGGCGCGCGGCGCGGATCGCGGGCGGCACCCCTCCCGCCGCGCCAATGGCCAGGGCCCAGAGGAGGCCCTGGCCGAGCAGGGCCCAGGTCACCCGGAAGTCGAAGGCGACCTGGGAGAAGGTGTCGAAGTTGAGCGTGGACAGCGAGGCGCCGTCGCAGTAGAGGTAGGCGAGCCCTCCGCCGAGGGCACCGCCGATCAAGGCCAGCATCAGCGCCTCGATCAGCACCGACACCACCACCGGCGCGCTGCCGAAGCCGATCGCGCGCAGGGTAGCGATCTCCACCTGCCGGCTCGCGATGGCGGAGTACATGCAGTTGAGCGCCCCGAAGGTCGCCCCCACCGCCATGAAGGCCGCCACCGTGTAGCCCAGCACGTTGATCAGGGTGGAGAGCACCTTGGACTGCTTGGCGTAGTACTCGGGCTCGCGCAGGACGCTGATGGACAGGCGCCGATCCCGCGCCACCGAGGCGGTCAGGCCCGCGAGGCCGGCGCTCGAGCCGTCGATGAGCCGGGCGGTGACGGACTGGAAGCCGGTGCGGCGAAACGCCGACACCGCCACCTCCGCGTCGGCCCAGATCTCGGACTCGTGGACGTCGCCGCCGCTCGCGAAGATGCCGACGACGGTCCAGTCGCTGTCGCGGAAGGCGATGCGGGAGCCGACCTCCAGCCCCTCGAACTGCCGTGCCGCCCGCCGGCCCACGATCACCTCGCGGACGCCCGACGAGAAGCGACGTCCCTCCACCAGGGCCACCTCGTCGCGGATCGCGAAGGCGGCGGGCTGCACGCCGCGGAAGGGCACGTTGTTGGGGTCGGTCTGGCCGCGCCGCGGGAGATCCACCATCACCACCAGCTCAGCGGAGGCCAGCGGGCGGCCATCCCCATCGCGGCTCACGTCGGGCAGGCTGGCGAGGAGGAGGGCCTGATCCCGCGAGACCCCGCTCGACATCTCCGCGTCGGAGCCGGCCCGCAGCATGATCACGCGGTCGCTCCGGCCGGTGCTCGCCAGGGTGTACCGGAACCCTTCCGACATCGAGAGCACCGCCACCAGCACGCCCGCCACCCCCGCGATCCCGATGATGACGACCAGGGACGTGCCGAGCCGTTGGGGCAGGTTGCGCAGGTTGACGAGGGTGATCAGCGCGATCTGCCGGAGCGCGCGCATCAGCGGTGCCCCGCGAGGGCGTCCACGATGCGGAGTCGCCGAGCGCGCCACGCCGGCGGCACGCCCACGGCGAGCGCGAGCGCGGCGGCCACCGCGACGGCGGCGATCCAGGTACCGCCCCCCACGAAGAGCGGCGGGAACCGGCCGCCGGTGGACTGGTTCAGGAACGGCAGCATGCCGACGGCGGCGCCCATCCCCACCCCGCCTCCGATGAGGAGCAGCAGCGCGGCTTCCGCCAGGACCAACCCGGTGACGCGGGCGTCGGAGAACCCCAGCGTCTTGAGGATGGCCAGCTCGGGCACCCGCTCCCGGATCGACTGGGCCATGGTGTTGCCGGTGAGGATGAGGATGGTGAAGAACACCGCGGCGAGGATGCGCGAGATCAGCGCGCCGATGTCTCCGATCTGCTTCGCGAAGCCCACCGCGAACTCCTTCTCGGGCTGGGTCTTGGTCTCGTCGGGCGAGTTCGCGAAGAGCCGGTCGATGGACAACGCGATGGCCTTGGCCTGGCTGGAGTCGGCGACGCGCACGATGTACCACCCGGTGCGGCCCTTGCCGAACTGGCGCGCCTCGTCGAAGTGGGCGACGTTGATGAGGACCATGTCGGTATTCCCCTGCACCGCGGGGTCCTCGGCGTCGAGCACGCCGACCAGATCGAACTCCCAGGCCATGTCGCCGCTGATTTTCGGGTGGATCTCCGAGGAGACGGGGAGCTTCTGGCCGACCTTCCACCCGAAGCGCTCGACGAGGCGGCGGCCCGCCACCGCGCCCGTCCGCGTCTTCGCGAAAGCCTCCTTCTGCGTGGGGGCGATGTCGAACTCGGGGTACATGTCGAGGTAGCGGACGGGGTCCACGGCGAACACCGGGAAGGCATTGCTCTCGTTCTGGTACTTGGCGCCGAACCACTCCGCGTTGGCCACGCCCACCACCCCCGGGACCTGCTCGATCCGGCGCAGGTAGGCGATGGGCAGGAGCTCGATGAGGGAATAGCGCGCGGTGGTGAGGAGGCGCTTGTCGTCGGCGGCATCCGCGCCGGACTCGAAGGCGGTGGTGACCGCCTGGAGCAGCCCGAACAGCATGAAGGCCACCGTCACCGAGAGCAGGGTGAGAATGGTGCGCGTCTTCTTGCGGAAGAGCCCGGCGAGGAGCAGCGGCAGATATCGCATCGTGCGTTCAGTCGGCCAGGGTGCCCTTGTCCAGGTGGAGCTGGCGCCGCGCGTGGTCCGCGGCCTTGGGGTCGTGGGTGACCATCACCACGGTGGTGCCGTGCTCGTGGTTGAGCATCTGGAGGAGCCCCAGCACCTCGTCTGCGGTCCCGCGGTCGAGATCGCCGGTGGGCTCGTCGCAGACCAGGAGGAGGGGATCCGTGACGATGGCCCGCGCGATCGCCACCCGCTGCTCCTGGCCGCCCGACAGCTCACGGGGCTTGTGACGGGCGCGGTCCTCGAGCCCGACCAGGGCCAGCGCGATCGCCGCGCGCTCACGTCGCTGGGACGCCGAGAGATCGGTGAGGAGCAGCGGCAGCTCGACGTTCTTCTGCGCGGAGAGCACGGGGAGGAGGTTGTAGAACTGGAACACGAAGCCGACATTGGCGGCCCGCCAGCGCGAGAGGTCGCCGCTCGACAGGCGGTCGATACGCGCGCCGTCGACCACGATGCTTCCCGCGGTGGGCGAGTCCAGGCCCCCGATGAGGTTGAGCAGGGTCGTCTTGCCGGAGCCGGACGGCCCCATGAGGGCCACGAAGTCCCCGCGCGGGATGTCCAGGTCGATCCCGTGCAGGACCTCGATCCGCTCGCCGCCCCGCTGGTAGTGCTTGGTGACGCCGCGGATCTCGACGAGCGGGGCGGGGCTCACGGGCGGTCGGCCAGCTTCACGGCGGCGCCGTCCCGCAGGGATTCCGGCGGCGACAGCACCACGCGCTCTCCCTCGCGCACCCCGCTGAGGATGAGGCGGCCGGCGGGTGTCTCCGCGCCGAGCGTCACCGGGCGCCGCTGCACGGTGTCGGCAGCGAAGACGAAGACCACCCCGGCCTTGCCCTCGACACGTACCGCCTCCGGCGGAACGAGCACGCCGGACACCGTCGTCGCGGGCCGCGCCCCGGCGGCCTCGAGGAAGGAGACGCGCACCCCCATGTCCGGCACGATGCGGGCGTCCCGGGACTTGATGGCGACGCGAACCTTGACCGTCGCCTTGTTCCGGTCCGCGGTCGGGATGATGGCGATGACCTCGCCGGGGATCTTCCAGTCGGGATAGGCGTTCAGCATCGCCTCCACCGGCTGGGCGGGGGCGACCCGATTGATGAACGACTCGTTGACGTCCACCTGGATCTCCAGCGAGTCCATGTCCACGATGGTGCCGATGCCCGTCCGCGTGAAGCCCCCGCCCGCGGAGATCGGCGAGATCATCTCCCCCGGCTGCGCGGACTTCGTCACTACCACCCCCGCGAAGGGCGCCCGCACGATGGTGTTGTCGAGCTGGACCTTGGCCACGTCCACGGATTCCTGCGCCACCGCGATCTGCTCGCGGGTGGCACCGAGCCGGGCCCGCAGCATGTCGCGCTGGGCGCGCGCCGCGTCCATGGACTGCTCGCTGACGAGCTGACGGCCGAAGAGATCGCTCTGTCGGGTGTAGTCGCGCTCGGCCTGGGCGAGCATGGCCTGGATCTCGGCGACCTGGGAGCGCGCGGCGGCGAGCTGGGCCTGGGCGAGGGACAGCTGCGCGCGCGCCTCGGTGTCGTCCAGCCGGGCGAGGACCGCGCCCTCGGCCACCCGCATGCCCTCCTCGATCAGCACCTCCACGATCTTGCCGGTGATCTTGGCGGAGACGGTGGCCTGCCGCCTGGCCGTGACGTACCCGCTGGCGTCGAGCACCGAGCCCGCGCCGGCCTCCCGGCTCGCCGCCCGCGCGACCGCCTGTCTCT
>JBKPDT010000351.1:0-8179 GCA_046728035.1 Candidatus Methylomirabilota bacterium
ACCCCGAGCATGAACGTCTCGAGCGCCTTCTCGGAGGACACTTTCGAGCCGCCGGAGGCCTTCGCCATGACGGCGACCAGGTCCGCCTTGGTCATGCCCTCATCTACCCGATGGCGCGGCGCGAAGTCAAGCGGCGCGTCGCCTACGGCTCACGCCGTGAGCCGCTCGACCGCGGCGAGCAGCTGGCCAGGCTTGAACGGCTTCTCCAGCGCTGCCACCCGCGTGGTCCGGAGAAATGCCCATGCGCGGGGATTGGCGGTGTCGCCCGTGATGAAGAGGAATCGCCCGGCGAGCGCGGGCTGGGCCGCCACCGCCGCGCGGTAGAACTCCTCGCCGTCGCCGTCGGGCATCCGGATGTCGGACACGATGAGGTCGTAGTGGGCGCCCTGCACGCGCGCGAGGGCGACGCGCCCGCCGTCGGCCACATCCACCTTCCAGCCCGTCCGCTCGAGCTCGCTCACGACGAGATCGACGACGGCGGGCTCGTCGTCCACCACGAGGGCGGCCCGCCCCGCTCCCACCGCGCGCGCGTCCGCGGCGGCGGTGGGGCCCGCCGCCGAGCGCTCCTCGACGAAGCGCGGCAGGAGCACGGTAAAGACGGTCCGGCCGGCCCGGCTCTCCGCGGTGAGCCGGCCGCCATGCTGTTGCACGATGCCGTAGGAGACGCTCAGGCCAAGGCCGGTGCCCTGCCCCACCGCCTTCGTGGTGAAAAAAGGCTCAAAGATGCGCGGGAGCACGTCCGGCGCGATACCGGGTCCGTTGTCCTCAATCTCCATTCGCACCCACTCGACGTCGTTCGCGACGTGCCGGCTCGTCCGCACCGTGATGCGGTCGCTCGGGCGCCCGGCCTCGTCGCCACGCGGGGGCGCCTCGCCGCGCCCCTGGAGGATCGCCTGCTCGGCGTTGAGCACGAGATTGAGGATCACCTGCTGCAGCTGATGCGCGTCGCCGTCGGCGGGCGGCAGATCCGGCGGATGCTCGGCGCTCACCTCGATGCTGGACAGGTGCAGCTGGGCGGCGCGCAAGAAGAGCGTCTGCTCGATGATCTCGGGCAGGTTCACCGCTCCGCGCGCGGTCGCGCGCTGGCGCGAAAAGAGGAGGAGGCCCTGGACGATCCTGGCCATCCGGTCGCCTTGGGCCACGATGAGCTCGACCGGGCGCTGGATCTCGGGCGGCGGATTCTTCGAGAGCATGAGCTGGCCGTGGCCGATCACCACGGACAGGGGATTGTTCAGCTCGTGGGCGACGCCGGAGACGAGCTGCCCCACCGCGGAGAGCTTGGCCGCCTGGACGAGCTGGGCCTGGGTATTCTGGAGGTCGCGCAGCCGCTCGCGCGTCTCCTCGTACAGGCGCGCGTTGTCCAGCGCGAGGGCGGCCTGGTCGGCAAACGCCTCCACGAGCACGATGTCGGCGGGCGTGTAGACCCGGCCGGTGCGGTCGCCCACCGTCAGCGCGCCGACGATCTCGCCGCGCACGCGCAGGGGCACGCCGAGGACAGCGCGCGAATCGCTGTTGGCGCTGTACTGCCGCAGCCCGTCGGTCAGCACGGTCTTGGCGTCGGCGGCGAAGTCGGCCACCCAGACGGGCTTGCCCTCGAGGACGGCGCGGCCGGCGATCCCCGCGCCGGGCGGCAGGGTGTGCCGGGCGCCGATGAAGTCCGGACCCTCGCCCGCCCATGCCACCGCGCGGAGGGAGCCGTCGGGCTCCCGGAGCCGCAGCCGCGCGAAGGTCGCCCCCATGAGCGGGCAGACGCCCTCCACGATGCGCCGGCCCACCGCGGCCACGTCGAGCGTCTCGGTGAGGCTCCGCGCCACGCTCGCCAGCTCCTCGGCCTCGCGCCGGCGCTGCGTCGCTTCCACGTAGAGCCGCGCGTTGTCGAGGGTGAGCGCGGCCTGATCGGCCACCGCCTGCGCCAGGCGCACGTCCGCCTCGGTGAAGACGCGTCCTTCGACATCACCCACGGATAGCGCGCCGAGCACGGTGTCGCGCGCCACCAGGGGCACCGAGAGCACCGCTCGGTAGGTCGCCCGCTCGATGCGCGCGCGGACGTCGGGGGTGAGCGTGATCCGCGGATCCTCGAGGAGGTTCGGCGTCCTGATGGGCCGGCGCTCGCGGGCGGCGAGGCTGGCCACCCCGGTGCCGCGCGGGAACACCGCGCCGCGTCCCTGGGTGGGCCCCACGTCGCCGGCGATCGCCATTGTGACGATGTCGCCGGAGCCCGGATCGAACCGATAGAGCCCCGCAGTGCGCGTGCCGATGAGGGCGCGGATACAGTCGGCGATCTCCTGGGCCATGGCGACGGGATCGAGGGTCTGCGCGAGCACGCGGCCGAGCCCGGCGAGCGATTCCGCCTCCCGCCGCCGCGCCTGGGTCTCCGAGAACAGTCGCGCGTTGCGCACCGCGAGCGCGGCCTGGGAGGAAAAGGAGAGGAGCAAGTCGCGCCCGTCCTCGCCGAGCCCCTCGCCACGGCGCAGGTTGAGCGTCAGCACCCCGGCAAGGGTGTCGCCCGACATGACGGGGGCCCCCGCGAAGGCGACGAGCTCGTGCGCGCGCGCCCACGGCACCGGCACGATGCGGTCGTCGGTGGTGGTGTCCTCGATGAAGAGCGGCGCGCGGCTCCGAGCGATCCAGCCTGCCCCGCCCTGGTCGAAGCTGAGCTCCATGGGCATGTCGAGCGTGCCCACGGCGGGGTCCACGGTCCAGGCCCGGCGCACGAGACGGCGATTCGGCAGATCCGCGTCCCAGAGGACGACCGCGCGCGCCCCCGTGAGCCGCGCCAGAGCCTCGGTGATGTGGCGGAGGAGGGGCGCGAGGTCCAGCTCCTGGCTGAGCGCCGCGTTCACCTCGGTGAGTGCGCTGAAGCGCCTCTCGCGCGCGGCTAGCCCGGCGAGCGCCCTCTCGCGGCCGCGGATCGCCGCCGCGAACTGCCGCCCGATGAGCCAGGCCACCCCGAGGGCGAGCGCGGTGACGGCGCCGAGGCCCAGCAGGTTGGCGCGGAAGCGCGCCCCCGCGGGTCCATACGCCAGGCTGCTCGGCGTGGCCGCGACGACCATCCAGCGCGCCTGGGTCAGGCCCGCCGCGCCTGCGAGATACCGCGCGCCGTCCTCGGCCGTCCACTCGCCCACGCCGTCGCGCAGCCGGATCAGGTCGGCCGCCTCCCGTGCCGAGCCGATCATGCGCCCGACCAGTGGCCCCGCCGGGCTCGTGCTCGCCAGGACCTCGCGGTCGGCGCCGATCACGCCGAGGGCGACGCCCTCGTGGGTGGAGGAGGCATCGAGGAACGTGGAGAGCTTGTCCAGATCCAGCTCGGCCACCACCGCCCCCGTCGGCTGCCCGCGCAGACCCGTCGCAGGAACGACGATGCGGGCGGCGTGACGGGAGCCCAGCACGCCGGCCTGCGGGCCGCCCACCTGCGGCTCGAAGGATTTCACCGCGGCCTGAAAGGCGGGATCCTCGATCACCGACTGCTCGGGTCGCGGCTCCGCCGGCGCGCTCGAGACGACCACGCGACCTTCGGCGTTCACGACGAAGAAGCCGACGACGAACGGCTGGGTCGCCCGCGCCTGCTGGGCCAGCTCGACGAGATCGGCGGCCTCGAGGCGGTCCAGCACGCGCACGCTCGCGAGCGTCTGGAGGCTCTCGATGCGGCCGGACAGGAGGACGTCGATCTGGTGCGCGGAGGCACGGGCGACGGCAAGGAGGGCCTCCTGGGACTGCGCGCGCGCGGCGCGGAGGTCGAGCCAGAAGCTCCAGGCGGCGCCCGCGACCAGGAGCGCGAGCACACCGAGCACGAGAGTGACGAGTTTCGCGCGAATCGTCCAGCGCATGGGCCCGGCCGACGGCCGTCACGCATGAGTATAGTCCACCTGGCGTATAATCCCCGCATGGCGCGTGCGTCGTTCGACGTCTCCTTCGTCGTGCTCGCCCTCCTCACCGCGGTCTTCCCCGTGCTTGCCGGCTGGCTGGTGAAGCTCTACTACCACGAGTAGGCAGGCGTGGCCTTCGCCGACCTCCGCGAGTTCGTCGCCCACCTCGAGAAGACCGGGCAGCTCCGGCGCGTCAGCGTGCCGGTCTCGCGCGACCTCGAGATCAGCGAGATCACCGACCGCATCTCCAAGCGCGGGGGCGAGGACAACGTCGCCCTCCTCTTCGAGAACGTCGAGGGCTTCTCGATGCCGGTCCTCATCAACGCCTTTGGCTCGCCCGCGCGCATGGCGGCGGCGCTCGGCGTCGAGCGGCTGGACGACCTGTCCGCCCGGGTCGCCAAGCTCCTCGACCTGCGCATGCCGGGCTCGCTCTTCGACAAGCTGCGCCGGCTGGGCGATCTCTTCGACCTGGCCAAGGCGGGCCCCAAGCACGTGCGCTCCGCGCCGTGCCAGGAGGTCGTGGAGACGGCCAACCCGAGCCTGGCCGCGCTCCCCGTCCTGCGGTGCTGGCCGGGCGACGCGGGACGCTACATCACGCTGCCGCTCGTCTTCACGCGCGATCCCGTCACGCGGGCGCGCAACGTCGGCATGTATCGCCTGCAGGTGTACGACGAGCGCACCCTCGGCATGCACTGGCAGATCCACAAGGGCTCGGCCGAGCATCAGCGGGTGGCGGAGGAGCGTGGCGCGCGCCGCATGGAGGTCGCCATCGCCCTCGGCGGTGACCCCGTCGCGATCTACTCGGGCTCGGCACCCCTGCCGCCGGGGGTGGACGAGATGGTGTTCTCGGGCTGGCTCCGCGGCTCGGGCGTGCCCCTCGTCACCTGCAAGACGGTGGACCTGGAGGTGCCGGCGGAGGCCGAGATCGTGCTGGAAGGCTGGGTGGATCCGGCGGAGCGGCGCCTCGAGGGGCCCTTCGGCGACCACACCGGCTACTACTCCCTCGCGCGGGATTACCCGGTCTTCCACCTTCAGGCCCTCACCCGGCGCAAGGCCCCCATTTATCCCACCACCATCGTGGGCCGGCCGCCGCAGGAGGACTACTGGCTGGGCAAGGCGACGGAGCGGATCTTCCTGCCGATCATCCGCCTCCTCCTCCCCGAGGTGGTGGACATGAACATGCCGGCCGAGGGCGTCTTTCACAATCTGGTCATCGTCTCCATCCGGAAGCGATACCCCGGCCAGGCGCGCAAGGTCATGTACGCCCTCTGGGGGCTCGGGCTCATGATGCTCGCCAAGAACATCCTCGTCGTCTCCGAGCATGTGGACGTGCAGAACCTCTCCGAGGTCGCCTGGCGCGCGACCGGCAACGTGGATCCCAAGCGGGATCTCGTCCTCGTGGACGGACCGATGGACGACCTCGACCACGCGGCGCTACGGCACCGCTTTGGGGGCAAGCTCGGGATCGACGCCACCGAGAAGACGGACGCCGACGGGATCGGCCAGCCCTGGCCCGATGAGATCACCATGACCTCGGAGATCCGCGAGCGCGTCACTCGGCGCTGGGCCGAGTACGGGCTCTCCTGAGCCCGCCCGTGAGCGCAGTCCGCCACTTCCTCGACGCGATCAAGTTCGAGCACACCGTCTTCGCCCTCCCCTTCGCCTATGTGGCGATGGTGCTGGCGGCCGACGGCTGGCCGGGCGGGCACGTCCTGATCTGGGTGACCCTTGCCATGGTGGGCGCGCGCACCCTCGCCATGTCGGTGAACCGGCTGGCCGACCGCTGGATCGACGCGCGCAATCCCCGTACCCGCGGGCGCCACCTGCCGGCCGGGCTCCTCACCCCCGCCCAGGTCGGCGCCGCCGCGGTCGCCGCCGCCGCGCTGCTCGTGGTGTCGGCGTGGATGCTCAACCCGCTCTGCCTCGCGCTGTCGCCCCTGGCCGTGCTCTTCCTGGTCGGCTACTCCTACACCAAGCGCTTCACCTGGCTCTCCCACTGGGTTCTCGGATTCACCGACGGCATCGCGGCGGCGGGCGGCTGGATCGCGGTGCGTGGCACCTTCGACCCGCCCGTCTTCATCCTCTGGTTCGCCCTCACCGTCTGGATCGGGGGCTTCGACCTCATCTACGCGTGCCAGGACGTGGAGTTCGACCGCGCGGAGGGCCTGCAATCGGTGCCGGCGCGCTTCGGCGTCGCGGCGGCGCTGCGCACCGCCCAGGTCTGCCACGTGCTCACCGTGGCGGCCTTCGCGCTCCTCGGCGGGACGCTCGGCCTGGGCGTCATCTACTGGGCGGGGGTGGCAGCGGTGGCCGCGCTCCTGGTCTACGAGCACTCCCTCGTCTCGCCGGGCGACCTCTCGCGCCTCGACGTGGCCTTCTTCAACGTCAACGGCTACATCGCGGTGATCCTGCTTGCCGCCGTGGTCGCGGGGCGCTGGGCATGAGCGGGCGCGAGGTCGGCGTGGGCCCGGACAAGGCGCGCTTCGTGAGCGAGATGTTCTCGCGGATCGCCGGCCGCTACGATCTCATGAACGGGCTCATGACGCTCGGCATGCACCACGCCTGGCGCCGCGTGGCGGCGCGACAGACCATCGCGAGCCCCGACGGTCCGGTGCTGGACCTGGCCACCGGCACCGGCGATCTCGCGCTGGAGCTGCGGGAGCTGCACCCGCATCGCGACATCGTCGCCGCCGACTTCGCTCTCGGCATGCTGCGGGAGGCGGGCACCAAGGTCCGCGAGGTCGGCGCGGGCGAGCGCGTGCGCCTCGTCGCGGCCGACGCGCTGGGGTTGCCCTTCGCCGACCGCACCTTCGCCTGCGTGACCTCCGCCTTCCTGCTGCGGAACCTCGCCGACCTCCGGCAGGGGCTGGCCGAGATGAAGCGCGTGACCCGGCCGGGCGGCCGCGTGGTCGCGCTGGAGATCACTCAGGCCACGCTCCCCGGTTTTCGCTCGCTCTTCCGCTTCTACTTCTATCACCTCGTGCCCCGCATCGGCGGCCTCGTGGCCGGGGATCGCGAGGCCTATACCTACTTGCCCCAGTCCGTCGAGCGCTTTCTCACGCCCGCGGAGCTGGCCGGGCTCATGGGCGAGGTCGGTCTCCGCGCGGTGAAGTTCCAGCGCCTGGGCCTCGGCACGGTCTCCATCCACACCGGCGTCGCGTAGAAACACGAAGGCCCCGGAGGGTGTCTCCGGGGCCTCATCTGCCATCGCCGGCCGCGCGGCCGGACTACCACTCGGGGCTGGAGTACTCGTCGTAGACGCGCCGGACCACGCGGATCTGGCTCGGCTGGCCGTTCTTCAACTCCATCGTGATGATGTCGCCGGCATTGATGGTCGAGAGGTCCTGCGTCTGACCCTCGTCCGTCACCACCAGGGTCCCCTCGCAGGTGAGGTCGCTGCACATCTCCGCGTCGCTCCGCACGCGGAGCCGGCCGGCGGCCTTGTCCACGGCCACCACGGTCAGACGGTTTTGCTTGAGGGAATCGGTCAGGCTGAGGGTCATGGCGCGCCTCCTTTCCGACTGCCCATGGTTATACCACGGTCCGGGGATTGAACGTCATGCTAGTATTTTCCAGAATTCATGGCGATTTCAGCGACGGTGGGCGGGCGCGTCGCCGAGGTCTTCTACTCGATCCAGGGTGAGGGCGTGACGGCGGGGGTGCCCGCGGTGTTCGCGCGCCTTCAGGGCTGCTCGATCGGCTGCGCCTGGTGCGACACCAAGTACTCCTGGGACCCCAAGGCGGGCCGCGGCGTCAGCCTGGACGGCCTCCTTGCCGAGATGGCCGTCTTCCCCTGCCGGCACGCCGTGATCACCGGAGGCGAGCCGCTGGAGTCCCCGCTCTTCGGGCCCCTCGTCGAGGCGCTGGCCGCGCGCGACTGGCAGATCGAGGTGGAGACCTCCGGCACGCTTCCGCTGCCGCCCGCGCTCGCGGGGCTCGACATCCAGTGGAATGTCTCCGTCAAGCTCGCGGGCTCCGGGGTGACGGAGGCGCGGCGGGTCCGTCCGGACGCCATCCGCGGCTTCGTGGCCGCCCAGGCCTGGTGGAAGTTCGTGGTGACCGACGAGGGCGATGTCGACGAGGTGCTCCGCCTCGCCGAGCGATTCGCTCTGCCCCCCGGCCGCATCCTGCTCCAGCCCGAGGCGCTCCGGCGCGACCAGCTGATCGAGCGGAGCCCGTGGGTGGCCGAGGCGTGCGCGCAGCACGGCTTCCGCTTCTCGCCGCGCCTGCACGTGCTCCTCTGGGGGGCGCGGCGAGGCGTGTGATGGGCGCGCGCGCCGTCGTCCTGCTCTCCGGCGGGCTCGACTCGACCA
>JBKPDT010000352.1:0-8675 GCA_046728035.1 Candidatus Methylomirabilota bacterium
GGAAGGGGGCGGCCGGGGCGGCGCCCGAGCGGAAGGCCGAGCCGGCCGGCGAGGCGGAGGCGCTGCGCGACGAGGTGGCGGCGCTGCGCGAACAGCTCCGCGCCCTCGAGGAGCGGCTGGAGAAGCGCCGCGGAGGCTAGCCGAGCGGGGAGTAGAGCGACCTCACCCGGGTCGAGAGGTGGGTGAAGGTCGCCTGGATCTCCTGGCCGGCCTGCTCGGCGCTGACCTGGAGCCGTTCCGCCGAGCGCGTGATCGCCTGGGCATTGCCCTCGAAGACCCTGAATGCCTTCTGGGCGGTCTCGACCGATTCCAGCAGGCCTCGCTGGTACGTCGCAGGATCGGCGCCCTGGAGCTCGGACTGGCGGCGGAGGAGGAAGACCTGGCTGTCCTTGACCGCCTCGACGGCTGAGGACTGGAGCTCGGCGTAGAGACGGACGCCCTCCTTCGCCGCGCTGGCCGACAGGTCGACCAGCTCACGGAGGACCTTTTGATTGGTGTCGGCGAAGAGGGTGAACACCTCGACCGCCGTGTTGGTCAGCTGGGTGAAGACTTCGCCCGTCTGCGTTGACGTTGCCATGGCATGACTCCTTTGTCTCGAAATGACTACGGATCCAGCATAACGCATCGCGTGAAAGGCCGTCAACCCCGATATTGCATCGCGTTATTCCTGACTTGCGCGGCGGTGACGGGGCTCCTGGCGGGCTGCGCCAGCGCCCCGCCGTCCCCGCCGACCCGACTCTCCGTCAAGCCGCGTGAGGCAACGGAGGATGACCGATTCAAGATCACGGCGGCGCTCGCGCCGCTGCTCCGGAGCTCGGGCGTGTGGCGCGGGGCCGAGGACGGTTGCGCGGTGGCGCTCGGGGTTCTGCCCCTGAAGCACATCAACTTGGGGGTGGCCCCGCACCCCTCTTGCCGCTTCAGCCTGCTCGTCACCGAGGGAGCGCTCGAGCGCCTTCCTCCGGAGGAGATGCGGGCCGCGCTCGCGCACGAGCTGGGGCACGTCGAGCTGGAGCATTTCGGTGCCCGACGGGCGCGCCGTCAGGCCGAACGCGGCGGCGCGATGCTGTCGCGCGAGCCGGCGGAGGCGGCCAAGTTCCGCGCGTACGATCGGGACGAGGAGCGGGCGGCGGATCGCTACGCCGCCGACCTGCTGAACCGGCTGCCCGGAGACGGCACGCACTGCCGCGCCCTCGTGGCGCTGCTGCGCCGGCTGCAGCGCGAAGGCCGACGCCGCGAACACTACAACTGGCTGTCCACGCATCCGAGCCCAGGGGCACGGCTGCAGGGGCTCAAGGAGGTGTGTCCATGAAGCGCATGATCGCGGGATCGCTGCTCGGCCTGGCGTGCGTGGTCGCGGCGGGGTCGGCCCTCGCCCAGCCGGTCTCCCTCCCCACGCTCTTCTCCGAACGCGCCCGCTTCGCGGAGCGCGCGGTCACGGTGTCGGGCATGGTGGCCTTCGCGTCGGCGCCGGCGGGGGGCACCCAACGCTTCACCATCGTCGACGGCGGGGTCACCATGGACGTGGTGGCCACCGGAGGCTTCCCCGTGAAGCCGGGGAGTCGTGTCGAGGTCGAGGGGATCTACAAGCTCGGCCCCAATCTCATCGAAGCATTCCGGGTCACGCTCCGCTAAGATACTGCCCCATGAATCTGGCCCGGCTCGGCGAGGAGAACCTGGCGAAGTTCGGCGAGTACGTCGCGCTGCACTTCGAGGGCCGGGACCTCACCAACGCGGACCAGGATCGCGCGGCCGGCCGCATCGCCTCCGTCCTCCGGCGGCTCGGCGTGTCCGCCGGTGACCGGGTGGTGGTGATGCTCCCGAATTGCCCCGAGGTCACCCAGAGCTACGGCGGGATCTGGAAGGTCGGCGCCGTGATCGTGCCGGTGATCTTCCTCCTCGGGGCCGAGGAGGTCGCGCATATCCTGGCCCATTCCGAGGCGAAGGTCGTCATCACCTCCACCGACATGCTCTGGAAGGTGGAGTCGCAGATCGGGAGCCTGCCCACCCTCCGTCACGTGATCCTCGTGGACGAGGGGGGCGACGCCCGCACCCTCTCGCTCGCCGCCGAAACCGCGGGGGGGCCCGACCGATTCGAGACGGTGGAGCGCGAGGACGACGACATCGCCGTCATCCTCTATACCTCGGGCACCACGGGACGGCCCAAAGGCGTGGCGCTCTCCCACGGTAACCTCGCCGCCAATGCCCGCGCCGCCGCCATGCTCTTCGAGCTCGACCGCGAGGACTGGGCGGTGGCGGTGTTGCCGCTCTCGCACTCCTACGGCCTCACCCTCATGAACGCGGGCAACATCCTCGGCACACGCACGGTGCTGCTCCGGTGGTTCAACCCCGAAGACGTGCTGAGCGCCATCCAGACCCGCCGTGCCACCTCGATGTCGGGCGTGCCGACCATGTTCGTCTATCTCCTGAACTATCCGGGCGCCGGCCAGTACGACACCTCGTCCATGCGCGTGTGGGGCTCGGGGGCGGCGCCGCTCCCCGTCGAGCTGGTGGAGCCCTTCGAGCTGAAGTTCGGCGGCAAGCTCATGGAGGGCTACGGCCTCACCGAGGCGTCCCCCGTCGTCTCCGCCCACCGCCTGTCCGGCGTCCGCAAGCTGGGCTCCGTCGGCCAGCCCATCCCCGGCGTGGAGGTCACCATCCAGGACGACGCCGACCGCGTCCTCCCCGCGGACGAGCTCGGCGAGGTGTGCGTGAAGGGCGCCAACGTCATGCTCGGCTACTATCGCGATCCCGACGAGACCGCGCGGACGATCCGCGACGGCTGGCTCCACACCGGCGACGTGGGTCGGCTCGACGCGGACGGCTTCCTCTACATCGTCGAGCGGAAGAAGGACCTCATCATCCGCGGCGGCTTCAACATCTACCCCCGCGAGGTCGAGGAGGCGCTCTACGCCTTCCCCAAGACGGCGGAGGCCGCGGTGATCGGCATGCCCGACCCCCTGATGGGGGAGGACGTGCTGGCGTTCGTCGTGCTCCGCGACGGCGAGACGGCCACCGCCGCGGAGGTGATGGCGTTCTGCGAAATGCGTCTCGCCCGCTACAAGTGCCCGAAGCAGGTGCGGTTCGTCGGCGCCCTGCCCAAGAGTCCCATCGGCAAGATTCTCCGCAAAGAGCTCCGCACACAGGTGTGAGGAGGGGCCCATGACCCAAGACACCCTCGCCAAGATGTTCTGGAACCGGGTCGAGCGCAGCGTTGACAAGCCCGCCCAGCAGGCCAAGCGCGACGGCGTCTGGAAGACGCTCACGTGGAAGGAAGTCGGTCAGGCCGTCCGCGAGCTGGCCGCCGGCCTGCTCGCGCTCGGCCGGAAGAAGGGCGACGCCGTCGGGATCCTCTCGGCGAGCCGCGCCGAGTGGGTGCACGCGGACTTCGCCATCTTCTCGGCGGGGTGCGTGACCATTCCCATCTATCCCTCCTATCCTCCCGACCTCATCCAGTACATCGTCAACGACGCAGACGTGAAGACGCTCATCGTGGAGGATCCCGGCCAGCTCGCGAAGGTGCTCGAGGTGCAGGGCAAGATGCAAGGGCTCGAGCACATCGTGGTGATCCAAGGCCACGAGGGCAAGGAGCCCTTGCCCCGGATCATGACGTGGGACCACCTGCGGCGCCTCGGGCATGACAAGCACGAGGCCCTCAAGAGCGAGCTCGCCGGCCGGGTCTCCGATGGCCGGCCGACGGATGTGGCCACGATCGTCTACACGTCGGGCACCACGGGTCCCCCGAAGGGCGTGGTGCAGACGCACGGCAACCACATGGCCGCCCTGGACGCCGCGGCCCAGACCACGTCGATCGCCGAGGGAGACGTCCATCTGCTCTTCCTTCCCCTCGCGCACTCCTTCGCGCGCCTCGAGTCGTTCATCGGCATCCACCGCGGGCTCACCACCGCCTTCGCGGAGAACATCGACAAGCTGCGCGACAACCTGCCCGAGGTGCGGCCGCACTTCCTGTGCAGCGTGCCGCGCGTCTTCGAGAAGGTATACGCGGGCGTGCTCGCCAAGGCCGAGGCCGGCTCGCCGCTCAAGAGGAAGATCTTCAACTGGGCGGTGGGGGTGGGGAAGGAGGTCTCCCGGCTCAAGCAGGCGGGAAAGCCCATCCCGGGCGGGCTGGCCATCAAGGCGCGCCTAGCCCACAAGCTCGTCTTCTCGAAGATGCACGCCGCCCTCGGGGGCCGGCTGCGCTTCGCCGTCTCCGGAGGCGCTCCGCTGTCGCGCGAGATCGCCGAGTTTTTCCACGCCGCCGGGATCCTCATCCTCGAGGGCTACGGGCTCACCGAGACCTGTCCCGTGCTCACCAACAACCGCGAGGACCGCTTCAAGTTCGGCTCGGTCGGGCTGCCGCTGCCGTCGGTCGAGGTGAAGATCGCGCCGGACGGCGAGATCCTCGGCCGCGGCGGGAACATCGCCAAGGGCTACTTCAAGAAGCCGGAGGCCACCGCCGAGGTCTTCCTCGCCGACGGCTGGTTCGCCACCGGCGACATCGGGCGGATCGACGAGGACGGGTTCGTCTTCATCACCGACCGGAAGAAGGATCTCATCGTCACCGCGGGCGGGATGAACATCGCGCCGCAGAACATCGAGAACCTGCTCAAGGGCGATCCCTTCATCAGCCAGGTGATGGTGTACGGCGACCGGCGGCCGTATCCGGTGGCACTGATCACCGTCAATCCGGAAGAGGTGGTGAAGTTCGCCAAGGCGGAGGGTGTCCTCGACCTGGATCCCGCGTCCCTGGCCAAGCATCCGAAGGTCGTCGAGCGGGTCACGCGCATCGTCGAGGAGCGGAACGGGGAGCTGCAGTCCTACGCCAAGATCAAGAAGTTCACGATTCTCCCCGGTGATTTCACGGTCGAGAACGGTTTCCTGACCCCGACCCTGAAGGTGAAGCGCAAGGTCATCCGCGACACGTACCAGGACGCTCTGGACCAGCTCTACCGCTGAAACCGATGGGGACCCCGTTCGATCTCGGCGGTAGGGTGGCGATCGTCACGGGGGCCAGCCGAGGGCTGGGACGCGCGATGGCCCTGGCCCTCGCCGAGGCGGGCGCCGACGTGGCAGTGGCCGCCCGCTCGACCGCGGAGATCGAGGAGACCGCGCATCAGGTGGAGAAGCTCGGGCGGCGGGCCCTCGCGGTATCCACCGACGTGGCCGAGTACGCGCAGGTGGAGGCCCTGGTCGCGCGGACCCTCGACGGGCTCGGCGGCCTCCACATCGTCGTCAACAACTCCGGGATCGCCGGGGTGCGGCCGGTGCTCGAGATGCCGCCCGAGGAGTTCGTCCGCACGATCCAGGTCAATCTCGTGGGGGTGTTCAACGGCTGCCGCGCCGCCGCCGCGCGGCTCACCGGACAGAAATCGGGCAAGGTCATCAACATGGCCTCGGTGATGGCCACCGCCGGACTCGCCGGCTACACGTCCTACGCCGCGTCCAAGGGCGGCGTCATCGCCTTCACCAAATGCCTTGCCGTGGAGTGGGCGCGCTACGACGTGCAGGTCAACGCCATCGCGCCGGGCTGGTTCGTCACCGACATGAACGCGGAGGCCTTCGCGGACCCTAAGGTCCGCGACCGTCTCCTGCGCGACGTGCCCATGCGGCGGACGGGCGAGCTGTCCGAGATCGGCCCGCTCACCGTCTACCTCGCCTCGTCCGCCTCGTCCTACATGACCGGCCAGACGATCTTCCTCGACGGCGGCCACACCGCCGGCTAGCCGGCCGCCGCCCGGTCGCCGTTCGTCTAGCCCGCGCCCGCCGCCGCGTCGCCCGGCAGCGAGTCCCAGAAGGCGCGCTCCGGCTCGCGCGGCGCGAGCTCGACCCGGCACTCGCGGTCGAGCACCATGGTGGCCCGGCGGGTCGTGTCGTAGGCCGGCCAGTCTCCGATCCCCGGGTGGGAGGGATCGCCGGAGCGCGCGAAGGCCAGCCACGCGTCCTGGATCCGCAGGGCGAGCGCCTCGGCGGCCGGCCCCTTGCCCGCGAACGGGCGGAGCAGGGGGTGGCCCAGGGTGCCGAAGACGAAGGGGAGCTCGAGGGCGTGGCAGGCGCCGAGGATGCCGCCCATGAAGGGCGAGGGCCAGGTGAAGAGATACGCGTAGGTGCGCGCCTGATGCGCTCGCTGTCGCGCGGCGAGCCGCATGGCGGGATGGCGCATGGTCCGGTCCGATTCGATTGCGGACCAGATCTCGGCCGGCTCGATCGACTCACCACGCGCCTGCCGCGCCGCCCGGTACACCTCCACCGTCCGCGACGCGTGATCGCCGAGGATCTCCGCGCAGCGGCGCTCGAGCCCCGCCGTGTCGAGCGCGCCGGCTTCGGGGTCGAGGAAGAGGAAGAGCTTCGACTCGTCGCGGTTCGTCCCCACCAGCACGGGGATCCGTCGCGCCATGCCGTCCCCGATGGCCGCCAGAGGCGGACGAGGCAGGACCTGGCCGTCCACCACCGGCTGGAACGGCAGACCCCGCGCGCGAAGCCCGGCGAGCGGAGGGGGCGTCTCGGAAGGGGCGGAACCCGACGCGCGGGCGCGCTGGCGTCGCCGGAGCACGCCGACGAGGCCGCGCGTGAGCGCGCCGGCGGCGGTGCCGAGCGGTCGGCGCGCCAGCGTCAGACCGAGGAAGGCGGCACCGACCAGTCGCTGTCTGCCCGGGGACAGGTCATTGAGGAGGTGGTCCCTGCCGAGCACGAGTGAGAGAAAGATGCGGCGCTGGGCGGCGAGGATCCGCTCGGGCGGCGCCGCGAGCAGCGCCGCCGGCGTCTCGACGTCGAGCGCAGCGAGGAAGGCATCGGCGACGGCGGCGGCGATCTCCCGGGGCCACACGTAGTTGGCGGCGCCGGACTGGAGGATGGCGCGGTGGAAGAGCCCCTGGGCGCCCGGGGTCCCCAGCAGCGTCGCGCAGCTCATGGAGCCCGCCGACTCGCCGAAGACGGTGACGTTGCCGGGATCGCCACCGAAGGACGCGATCTCGTCACGCACCCATTCGAGCGCGGCGATCTGGTCGAGCAGCCCCTCGTTGCCGGAGGCGGGGAGCGCCTCCCCGAAGCGCGTGGCGAGGTGGAGGAAGCCGAGGGCGCCCAGCCGGTAGTTGAGGGTGACGACGACGACGTCGCCGCGCCGTGCGAGGGTCGAGCCGTCGTAGAGGAGCTGCGAGCCGGCGCCCAGCACGAAGGCCCCCCCGTGGATCCACACGAGCACCGGCCGCCGCGCGCCGTCGGGGGCGGGCGTCCACACGTTGAGATGGAGGCAGTCCTCGGCGGTCTCGCCGATCCCGAGGCGGAAGAGCGGTCCCATCTCGGCAGCGTTCTGCGGAGCCGCCGGGCCGAAGCGCCGGGCTTCCCGGACACCGTCCCACCGCGGCGGCGGCTCGGGGGGGCGGAGGCGGTGCGGCCCCACCGGCGTCCGGGCGAAGGGAACGCCGCGAAAGACCACGAGACCTCTTTCCTCGCTGCCCACCAGCCGTCCCCGGCTCGTCGCCACGGTTCTGTTCATGTCCTGTCACTGTAGCGTGCCCGCGCCCCGTCCGCGGTGGTGTCGCGTGGAGGGCTCGTTTATACTGGGCCCCCATGCGCGACCGGGACGACGCTCCATGACCCCACCGCGCGCGACCGCGCGCGCGTATCCGCACACCGTGCCGCTGCGGGACGGCACGCCGGTGAGCCTGCGGCTCATGACCGCGGCGGATGCCGGGCGCATCGCGGCCTTCGCGCGAAGCCTGCCCGAGGATGACCTCCTCTTTCTCCGGATGGACATCACGGACCCTGGCGCGGTCGCGTTGTGGGTGCGCAATCTCGAGGCCGGGCTCGCCACCACCGTGATCGCCGAGGTGAACGGAGAGACCGCGGGATACGCCTCCCTGGTCCAGAACCGCGTGGCCTGGCAACGCCACCTCGGCGAGATCCGTACGCAGGTCGGCCTCCCGTTCCGATCCCGCGGCCTGGGGCGCGCCCTCGCCGGCGAGATCTTCTCCATCGGGCGCGAGCGAGGGCTGCGGAAGATCGTCGCGCAGATGACGACCGACCAGAAGGGGGCCATCGCCACCTTCGAGCGGCTCGGCTTCAAGCCGGAGGCGCTGCTCCAGGACTTCGTGGTGGATCACGCGGGGCGGACACGCGACCTCGTGGTCATGACCTACGACGTCACGGGACTGACCGAGTTCGTGGAATAGCAGCAAAGGAGGTGCCCCATGGCCGCCCAGCCCGGCACACCGCCCGGCATGAATCCGGAGGAAATCCGCCAGATGTGGGAGACGGGCTCTCGCTCGCTCCTCGAAGGGTTCCGCCAGGCGCAGGAGTTCTGGAACAACGCCGCGCGGAGCTTGGGCGAGGTGGCGGGCGCGTGGACGGCCCAGGTTCCGCGCTCCGCTCCCGGCATCTCCGCCGAGGGGGCGGCGGTGCTCCGTGAGCTGCACGAGGCCGCCTTCGCCGCCGGGCAGGCCTGGATGCGCCTGCCCCTGGTTCTCGCCACCGGCGCTTCGCCCACCGAGCTCGCCGACGCCATCGCTCGCCTCACCCAGGCCCAGGGCAAGGCGTACAAGCTGTGGATGGAGGCCCTCGCCCGCGCGGGCGAGACGCTGCGCCCGGGCGGCGGCCCGCGGGGTTGAGCCCGCCGCGATGGCGCTGAGGCAGGTCCGTGGCAGCACCGTCGTCATCACCGGCGCGACCAGCGGCATCGGGCG
>JBKPDT010000353.1:0-3891 GCA_046728035.1 Candidatus Methylomirabilota bacterium
GAGGCCAGCCGCGACACCCTCGACTACGAGGCCGACGGCGTCGTGGTGAAGGTGAACGATCTCGAGCAGCAGCGCCGGCTCGGAGCCACGTCGCACCACCCGCGCTGGGCCATCGCCTACAAGTTCGCCGCCCGTCAGGCCGCCACGCGCATCCTCGACATCACCATCAACGTCGGCAAGTCGGGCGCGCTCACGCCGGGCGCCACCCTCGAGCCCGTCCAGCTCGCCGGCGTCACCGTGAGCGCGGTGAGCCTGCACAACGAGGACGAGGTGCGGCGCAAGGACGTCCGCGTGGGCGACACCGTCCTGATCGAGCGGGCGGGCGACGTGATCCCGTATCTCGTCAAGGTGATCGAGGACAAGCGGCTCCCGGACGCGGTTCCCTTCCGGATGCCCGATCACTGCCCGGCCTGCGGGGGCGCCGCCCTGCGGCTGGAGGGCGAATCCGTCTGGCGCTGCACCAACTCCGCCTGCCCCGCCCAGCTCAAGGAGCGGCTCTTCCACTTCGGGTCGCGGCGGGCCATGGACATCGAGCATCTCGGCGAGGGGGTGATCGCCCAGCTCGTCGACGGCGGCTGGGTGCGCGACTTCGCCGACCTCTACGCCCCCGACCTCACCGTGGAGCGGCTCGCCGGCCTCGAGCGGCTGGCCGCGAAATCCGCCGCCAATCTCCACCGCGCCATCCAGGCCTCGAAGACGCGAGGGCTCTCCCGCCTGCTCAACGGACTCGGCATCCGGATGGTGGGCGAGCGGGCGGCCCAGCTCCTCGCCTCCCGGTTCGGCTCGATGGAGCGCCTGGAGAAGGCCACCGAGGTGGAGATCAACCAGATCTACGGGATCGGGCCCGAGATCGCCCGCGCGGTGCGCACCTTCTTCGATGAGCCGCGCAACCGCGAGACCATCGCGCGGCTGCGCGAAGCCGGCGTCAAGATGAGCGAGGATGGCCACTCCGAGGGGCCGCGGCCGCTCGACGGCAAGACGGTCGTGCTCACCGGGAGCCTGAAGAGCCTCAGCCGCGACCAGGCCAAGGACCTCGTGATCCGCCTCGGCGGACGCGTCACCGGCTCCGTCTCGAAGAAGACGGACTACGTCGTGGTGGGTGAGGAGCCGGGCTCCAAGGCCGACGACGCGCGCCGGCTCAAGGTGCCGACCCTCGACGAACCGCAATTCCTCGCCCTGGTGGGCCGCGCGTGAGCCGCCTCGTCGCCGCCCTCGCCCTCGTCCTCCTCGCCGCCGGGCCCGCGGTCCCCCAGACCCCGCCGGCGCTCAGCCGCGAGCAGGCCCTCGCCGGTCTTGCGCGTCCCGACGTGGAGACCCGGCGCCAGGCCGCGGCCTGGCTGGGCGAGACCGGGCGGATGGAGGACGTGCCCGTGCTCGTCGCGGCCCTCCGCGACCCTGACGTCGTCGTGCGCGCGCTCGCCGAGAACACGCTCTGGCGCGTGTGGAGCCGCTCGGGCGACGTCGAGGTCGACGCGCTCTTCGCGCTGGGCGTCGAGCAGATGAGCCTGCGCCAGGGCCCCGCCGCCGTCGCGCTCTTCACTCGTGTCATCGAGAAGAAGCCGGAGTTTGCGGAGGGCTGGAACAAGCGCGCGACCGTCTACTACCTCATGGGCGAGTACGACAAGTCCCTGCAGGACTGTGACGAGGTGATGAAGCGCAATCCCGCCCACTTCGGCGCGCTCTCCGGCTATGGGCAGATCTATCTCCAGCTCGGGCAGCCCGAGCGCGCGCTGCCGTACTTCGAGCGCGCCCTCGCGGTGAATCCCAACATGGAGGGCGTGGAGCGGGTGATCGAGCAGCTCAGGGCGCTCCTCGGCCAGAAACGGAAGGACAGTATCTAGTGGGCCGGCCCCTGAGCCTCGCCTGCCCGCGGTGCGGGGAGCCCGGCGACCTCGCCGGCCCGCCGGCCGTCTGCGCGCGCTGCGGCACGGTGATGGAGATCGAGATGGACCTCTCGTTCGCGCGGCCCGGTCTCGCCGAGCGGATCCGGCGCCGCCCGCGCGGCCTCTGGCGGTGGCACGAGTTCTTCCCCGTGGACGCCAGCCGCGGCATGTCCCTCGGCGAGGGCGACACCCCGCTCGTCCGCTCGCCGCGCCTGGCCCGTGAGGTCGGCATCGAGCGCCTTCACGTCAAGAACGACACCGTGCTCCCCACCGGCTCGCTGAAGGACCGCTCGGTGACGGTGGCCCTCACCCACGCCCGGGCGGTGGGCGCGCGCGCCGTCGGCGTCGCCTCGAGCGGCAATCACGCCGCCTCGGTGGCCGCGTATGCTGCCGCCGCGGGGCTCCCCGCCGTGGTGATGGTACCGGCGGCGACCGCGCCCGCCAAGGTCCTCCAGGCGCGCGTCCACGGCGCCACCCTCATCGCGGTGCGGGCAAGCTTCGATGCGACCTTCGCGCTCTTCAAGGAGGCGCTCAAGGCCTTCGGCTGGTACTCCTGCCTCTCCACCAACCCGTGGCGGAACGAGGGAAAGAAGAGCTACGCCTTCGAGACATGGGAGGACTTGCGCGGCGAGACGCCGGACTGGATGCTCCATCCCATCGGCGGCGGCCTCGGCGTCACCGCCTGCTGGAAGGGCTGGCGCGAGCTCGTGGCCCTGGGCTGGGCGCCGCGGTCGCCGCGCCTGATCGCCGCCCAGCCCGCGGCCGCCGACCCGATCACCCGGGCCTTCGAGGCCGGCCGGGACGAGGTGACGCCCGTGACGGCGGCGGACACGGTCGCGCAGGCCATCGCGGTGGGGGCGCCCCAGCTCGGCTGGCGCTGCCTGGACGCGGTGCGCCGCACCGGCGGCGCCGCCGCCAGCGCCACCGATGAGGAGCTCCTCGACACCCAGGCCCTCCTCGCCCGCACCGCCGGCATCTACTGCGAGCCCTCGGCGGCCGCCTCCCTGGCGGTGGCGCGGCGGCTCCGGCGCGAGGGCCGCATCAAGGCCACCGACCTCGTGGTCTGCGTGGTCACCGGACATGGGCTCAAGCAACCCGGCGCCGTCGAGTGCGGCGCGACGCACACCGTGGATCCCACTCTCGCCGCCGTCGAGGCGGCCCTCAGCAAAGGAGACCCTCCGTGCCACTGACCTCCCAGCAGATCGACGCGTTGAAGAAGATCACCAGCCCCAGCGTGGCCAACGCCATCGAGACCTTCAACGTGCGGCCGCGCGAGCAGGGCAACCTCTCGTCGGACATCAAGGCGCTCTTTCCCGAGATGGGGCCGATGGTGGGCCACGCCTGCACCGCCATTATCCGCGCCGAGCATGGGCCCATCGAGGGCCACCGGGCGAGCCTCTTCGGCTGGTGGGACTTCATCCAGTCCATCCCGGCGCCGCGGGTGATCGTGGTGCACGATCTCGACGACCCGCGCGGCCAGGGCGCCCAGTGGGGCGAGGTGCAGGCGAACATCCACCGCGCCCTCAGCTGCGTGGGGGTGGTGACGGACGGCTCGGTGCGCGACCTCGACGAGGTGCGCGCGCTGAACTTCCAGTTCTGCGCGGCCCACGTCTCCGTCTCCCACGCGAACGTCCACATGGTGGACTTCGGCATCCCCGTCAAGGTGGGCGGAGTCTGGATCAAGCCCGGCGACCTCGTGCACGGCGACCAGCATGGGGTCGTGACTATCCCGCACGAAATCGCCCCCGGCATCCCCGAGGCCATCGCCAAGGTCGAGGCCATGGAGAAGCGCATCATCTCCGTCTGCCAGAGCCCCGACTTCACCGCGGAGAAGCTCAAGGCGGTGTACAAGGAGATCCGTCCCGGCACGTATTGATCGGGCGGGGGAGCGGCGGAGCTCATGCGCATCGTCGGATGGAACATCCGGGCGGGCGGCGGCGGCCGGGCCGCGGCGCTCGCCGCCCAGCTCGGTCGGTGGGCGCCGGACGTGGTGGCGCTCTGCGAGTTC
>JBKPDT010000354.1:0-19727 GCA_046728035.1 Candidatus Methylomirabilota bacterium
TGCTCTTCGCCGCGCTCCTCGCGGCCTGGCAGCTCGCGGTGACGGTGTTCCGCATCCGCGAGTACCTCCTGCCGGGGCCGTGGGCGGTGCTCCGCGCGGCGGTGGACTTCAGGATCCCGTGGTGGAGCCATCTCTGGGTCACGAGCGCCGAGATCGTCGGGGCCTTCCTCCTCGCCGGCGCGGTGGGCGTGCTCCTCGGCACCGCCATCGCGTGGTCGCCTGCGGTGTCGGCTGCGCTGGTGCCGTTCCTCGTCTTCGTGAACACGCTCCCCAAGGTCGCGGTGGCGCCGCTCTTCCTCCTCTGGCTCGGGTACGGCATCTTCCCCAACATGCTCATCGGCGCCCTCATCGGCTTCTTCCCCGTCGTCATCAACACCGCGGTCGGCCTCACCCAGGTAGACCAGGAGATGCTCGACCTCGGCCGCGTCTTCGGCGCGCCCAAGTGGAAGGTGTTCCTGACCATCCGCGTCCCGAACGCGTTTCCCTACATCCTCAGCGCGCTCAAGATCACCGCCACCGCGGCGGTGGTGGGCGCCATCGTGGGCGAGTTCGTCGCCTCGCAGTCCGGTCTGGGCAGCGTGATCGTCATCACTCAGACCAACCTCAACACACCGGTGGCCTTCGCCGCTCTCGTCTGGATCTCCGTCGTCGGCCTCGTGCTCTACGGCGCCGTCGGCCTGGCCGCGCGCTGGCTCGCTCCCTGGGCCGAGACCGGGAGCGCGTCCTGACCCACATTCGCTGGAGGAGGAACCCATGATCCGACTCGCTCTCGCCGTGCTGCTCGCCCTCGGCCTGGCTGTCCCCGCCGCCGCGCAGGTCCCCCAGAAGGTCGTCTTCGCGCTCAACTGGTTCGCGGTGGGTGACCACGCCGCCTACTGGGTGGCGCTCGACAAGGGCTACTACAAGGAAAAGGGCCTCGACGTCGAGCTCCAGAACTCGAAGGGCTCGGGCGACTCCATCGCCAAGGTGGACACCGGGCGCGCCGACATCGGCCTGGCCGACGCGGCGGTGGTGATCCCGCTCGTGGCCAAGGGCGCCAAGGTCAAGGTGGTGGGCGCGGTCTTCGACAACACGCCGCTCAACATCTGGACGCGCAAGGACACCGGCATCACCAAGCCCAAGGACCTCGAGGGCAAGACCCTCGCGGCGCCGCCGGGCGACGGGCAGCGCCAGCTCTTCCCCGCCTTCGCCCGCATCAACGGGATCGACGAGAGCAAGGTGAAGTGGGTGAACATCGAGCCGGCCGCCAAGTTCGTGGCGCTGTCCGAAAAGCGCGCGGACGCCGTGCCCGACTACACCACCGGGCAGCCGTTCTGGGAGAAGGCGGTGGGCAAGGACAACCTCGTCCGCATGCCCTGGTACCAGCACGGCTTCGACACTTACTCCATGTCCATCATGGCCAGCGAGAAGACCATCAACGAGCGGCCCAAGGTGCTGAAGGACTTCCTCGAGGCCTCCTACCGCGGCTGGCGCGACGTGATGGAGGACCCGAGGGCCGCGCTGGTCATCTTCCAGAAGCGCGTCCCCGAGATCGACCTCGCCCTCATCGAGCCCAACATGATGCTGGGGCTCGAGCTCATGAAGACGGAGCGCTACACCAAGAACGGGATCGGCTGGATGGAGCGCGCCAAGATGTGCCGCACCGTCGAGCTGATCAATACCTACATGGACATGCCGCGCAAGGTGGGCTGCGACGAGGTCTTCACCAACTCGTTCCTGCCCAAGATCGAGCCGCCCAAGAGCATGCGCTAGCGTTCGAGTGCTCATCGAGCTCGACGGTGTCGGCGTGACCTACGCCTCGGCGAGCGGCCCCGTCGAGGCGCTCGACGGCATCGCCTTCGGGGTGGGCCGCGGCGAGCTGATCGCCCTCGTCGGCCCGTCGGGCTGTGGAAAGTCCACCCTCCTCCGCGTGGTCGCGGGCCTCCGCCCCCCGAGCGCGGGCCGCGCGCTGGTGGACGGGCGCGAGGTCCTCGCCCCGCTGCCCGCCGTCGGCATGGTCTTCCAGGCGCCGGTGCTGCTCCGCTGGCGCCGGCTCCTCGACAACGTCCTTCTCCCGGTGGACCTCGCCGGCCACCGCCGCGCCGACTATCGTGAGCGGGCGCTGGACCTCCTGCGGACGACGGGCCTCGCCGACTTCGCCGAGAAGTACCCCGCCGAGCTCTCCGGCGGGATGCAGCAGCGGGCCTCCCTGTGCCGCGCCCTCATCCTGGACCCGCCCATCCTCCTCATGGACGAGCCCTTCGGCGCGCTCGACGCCATGACCCGTGACGAGATGAACCTCGAACTGCTCCGCGTCTGGGGCGAGACGGCGAGCCCGGCGGGGCGCCGGAAGACCGTAGTCTTCGTCACTCATTCCATTCCCGAGGCGGTCTTCCTCGCCGACCGCGTGGCGGTGATGACGCCCCGGCCCGGCCGCGTGGCCCGCGTCTTCGACGTCCCGCTCCCGCGCCCCCGCACCATGGCCCAGCGCGCCGACCCCGCCTTCGGGCGCCTGGCGCTGGAGATCTACGAGACGCTCCACGCGCGCGCGCCGGGGGCGTGGAGCTGATGCGACCGCTCTCCCATTGGGATCAATGGCAGGTGGCGATGAGAGAAAGGGGTTCTTGACAGCCCGGTCGAGGCGGCGCTATGTTCGCGTCCGTACTCGTGTCAACGTCGTGTGCGGGGGACCGTCGCACCACCGTCGTGAGGAGACGTGCCATGAGGAAGCTCGGGATCGCCGCGGGGCTATTCGCCATGCTGTTCCTTCTTCCTTCCGTTGCGCAGGCTCAGGTGAAGGTGTTCTGGACCAGCAGCGGGATGTTCGGGCCGTTCAACATTCAGGGGCTGGTTCCCTCCATCCCGAAGGAAAAGGCGCGGGAGATCACGATTCCCATCAACATGTGGGTGATCGACCACCCCAAGGGTCTGGTGGTGTACGACACCGGCAATAACGCCGCGATCTCCGACGGCAAATGCAAGGCGCACTGGACGGCAGGAAACTGCGACTTCCTCAAGCCCAACCAGAAGCGCGCTGACGTCATCGACGAGCAGCTCAAGAAGCTGGGCTACACGCCGGACAAGGTGAAGGTCGTGATCACCTCCCACTCCCATCTGGACCATATCGGGAACATCAAGCTGTTCCCGAAGGCCATTCACGTGATCCAGAAGAAGGAGCTGTACCAGGCATGGTGGCCGGAGAAGTTCCAGCGCGAGGGCGGCGCCTTCGTGATGGGCGACTTCGACGGACCGGCCCGCGACTTCAACTACCTCGAGCTCGATGGCGACTACGATCTGTTTGGCGACGGGACCGTGATGGTCCTCAGCACGCCCGGCCACACCCTCGGCCATCAGTCGGTGAAGGTGAAGCTGGGGAGCGGGCAGACCATCATCATGGCGCAGGACGCCATCTGGTTCAAAGAGAACATGGAAGGCTATCCGGCCGGGCTCAACTACAGCGTGAAGGACTACAACAACTCCATCCAGCGGCTGAAGATGATCCGCGATCTCGAGAACGCCGAGCTCTTCTTCGGTCACGATCCCGATCAGTTCTCCACCAAGGGAAACAAGTGGTATAGGTAGCCTTCGTTCCACCGACCCCACGGAGGCCGCGCCGGCCTCCGTGGGGTGAGCTGCTCCGCGTCGTGACGTCCTCCCCCGCCGCCATCGAGCTGGAATCGGTCTGCAAGCGCTACGGGTCGAAGACAGTCATCCACGATCTCTCCTTCGATGTGCGCCAGGGCGAGATCGTGGGCTTCCTCGGCCCGAACGGCGCCGGCAAGACCACCACCATGCGGATGATCGCCGGCTTCTCGGCGGCGACCTCCGGGCGGGTCCGGGTGGCCGGGTACGACATGGCCACCGAGAACGTGGAGGCGGCGCGCCAGATCGGCTACCTGCCCGAGCGGCCGCCTCTCTATGACACCCTCGACGTCTCGGCCTTCCTGCGCTTCGTAGCCAAGGTGAAGGGCGTGCCCCGCGCCGAGCTCGGGAGGGAGCTGGAGCGGGTCGCCGCCGCGTCTCGGATCGAGCCCGTGTTCCGGCAGGAGATCTACAAGCTGTCGCGGGGCTACCGGCAGCGGGTGGGCCTGGCCCAGGCCCTGCTCGGCCGGCCCCAAGTCTTGCTGCTCGACGAGCCGACGGCAGGGCTGGACCCCGGCCAGATCCAGGAGACGCGCGAGGTGATCCGGTCGTTCGGGCAGGAGCACGCGGTCCTCCTCAGCACGCATATCCTGTCCGAGGCCACGCTGATCTGTCGGCGCGTGGCCATCATCGACCATGGTCGGCTGCTCGCCATCGACTCGCCGCTCGGACTCCAGCGCGCGATGGAGGAGACGGAGCGGGTGACCCTGCGCGTGACGGCGCCGGCGCTGCCGCTGCGCGAGGCGTTGCTCGGCGTGGACGGCGTGCGGAGCGTCGACGTGCGCGCCGCCGCCGAGCGGGGCGTGCTGATCGCGGAGTGCCAGATCGACGCGCGCGACGGGATCGAGGCGGCCATTGCCCGGGCGGTGGCCGGGGTCTGGGACCTGCACCGGCTCGAGCGCCAGCAGGCCACCCTGGAGAACATCTTCCTGCGGTACGTGCACGATGCCGCCGCGGCGGTCCCAGCGGCATGAGCGGGACGCTGGCGGTGTACCAGAAGGAGCTCGCCACCTATTTCCGCTCGCCCATCGCCTACTTCGTGGTGGCGGTGTTCCTGCTGGGGACCGGCTACTTCTTCCTCTATGACGTGTTCCTCACCGGCGACGCCACCATGGCCTCCACCTTCCAGAGCATGGGCGTCCTGCTCCTGTCGGTGGTCCCGGTGATCTCCATGCGCCTCTTCGCCGCCGAGCACAACGCGGGCACCATGGAGCTGCTCCTGACCCTGCCGCTCTCGCCCTGGCAGATCGTCCTCGGCAAGTATCTCGGCGCCGTCACCCTCCTCCTCGCGATCGCCGCCGGCACCCTCGTCGACCTCGTTCCGCTCTATCTCTTCGGCAACCCGCAGACCACCACCATCCTGTCCGGCTACATCGGGTTCGTGCTCCTGGGCATGGCCTGCCTCGCGGTGGGCCAGCTCTTCTCCGCGGTGACCCAGAACCAGATCATCGCCGCGCTTCTCACCGCGGCCACGCTCCTCGGCTTCTGGTTCGTGGGCCACCTGCAGGGCTTCCAGACGTCCGGCGCCCTGCGCGATCTCTTCGGCTACCTCTCCTTCGCGCTGCACTTCAAGGACTTCATCCAGGGGCTGGTGAGGAGCGAGGCGGTGACCTTCTACGCGGCGGTCTGCGCCATCGCCCTCGTCTTCAACGCCGGCTACCTCCAGTGGCGGCGGTGACATGGACCGCTCATTCCGCGCCGGCCTGATCCTCCTCGGGGGCCTCGCCCTGCTGGGCGCGGGCCTGCTCGGCCACGCCATCCTCCTGGAGGCGCGCGTGTGGACGGTGGGCCTGGCCGCCGCGGGCCTGCTTCTCTCGGCATGGGGCGCCTACTCGCTGCGCGGCGAGCTGGGGGAGCTGCTGTGGCGGCGGCGCGGCGAGATCGCCGCCTACACCCTCGGCGTGGTCGGGGTGGTGGTCGCGCTGACCTACCTGTCCGCGCGCTACCCCCTCCGGTTCGACCTCACCGAGGAAGGGCGATTCTCGCTGTCGCAGCAGACCACCACCATGCTCAAGCGGCTGGAGAAGCCGGTCCACGTGGTCTTCTTCCACGACCCGATGATGCGGGAGACGGTCGAGCTCTACGAGCTGATGGCGGCGCAGACGCCACGTCTGACCGTCGAGCTCCACGATCCCGTGCGCAATCCCGCCCAGGCGCGACTCCTCGGCGTGCACTTTGCGGGCACCGCGGTGATGCAGAGCGAGGGCCGACGGCTCCAGGTGAACAGCGCGAGCGAGACCGATATCGCCAACGGGATCCTGCGCGTGTCGCAGAGCGCAACCCAGCGGGTGTGCTTCCTCGACGGGCATCGCGAGCCGGACCCCTTCAGCATCGAGTCCCACGACCACATGGAGGGGGCGCCGGGCCACTCCCACGGCCTCGGGGCGAGGTACGTGCTCCACGAGCAGCACGGGATGGCCAAGGCCCGCCACGCCCTCGAGACGATGAACTACGACGTGCGCAAGGTCTCCCTGATGCAGGGCGGCGACGCGCTGGCCGGCTGCGCGGTGCTCGCGGTGGTGGGGCCGAAGGTGGCGCTGCTGCCGCCGGAGGTGGCGGTGGTGCGGGCGTACCTCGCCGACGGCGGTAACGCGTTCTTCATGCTCGACCCCTTCGTCGAGACCGGGCTCGAGCCCGTCCTCCGCGAGTACGGCATCGTGGTGGTGGACGACATCGTCATCGACGAGGCGAGCCACTTCTGGACGGACCTCTCCGCCCCCGCGGTGACCGACTACAACCGTCACCAGGTCACGCGCGAGCTGCCGCTGACCTTCTTCCCTGGCGCGCGCTCGCTGTCGCCGACGCGGGAGCGGCTGCCCGGCACCTCAGTCATCCCTCTCATCAACTCGTCCAAGCGGAGCTGGGGGCAGACCAACCGCGCGCGGGTCGAGCTCACCGAGGGGAGCGAGCGCGGCCCCCTCACCCTCATGGTGCTCGCGACGCGGCGGCCCCTCAGCCCCGACAGCGGAGACACCCTGCAGCTCGGGCCGCCCTCGGCGGCGGGCCCATCCGCACCGCCGGGCGGGAGCGAGCGCGCGGCGGAGGGGGTGGCGCGACGGTCCCGGATCGCCGTGCTGGGAGACTCGGACTTCGCGACCAACTCGTTCTTCCATATCATGGGCAACGGCGCGCTCTTCCTGAACACCGTGAACTTCCTCGCCGCCCAGGAGAACCTCATCGGCATCCAGCCGCGCTCGCACGATCTGCCGCGGGTCAACCTCACCAACCGGCAGCTGAAGGCCACCTTCATCGTGGCCCTGGTCCTGATGCCGGCCCTGCTGGGGGTGGTGGGCACGGCGGTGTGGTGGAAGCAGCGGTGAGCCGGGTGGCGCGGCCCTCCCGCGTGGCCGTCGTCTGGCTCGTTCTGGCGGTGCTGCTCGGGGCCATCCTCGTGATCGAATACACCGATCTCGTCGACGCGCGATCGGGCCGGGCGAGCGAGGCCGATGCGCGCCGTCTCCTGCCGCTGCCGGTGGACGCGCTGGGGGCCATCGAGGTGGTCAATGCCGGCCGCCTGCATCGTTTCGAGCGCGACGCCGCGGGCGCCTGGCTCTATCACGGCGCCCACACCGGCGCGGAGAGCGGGAGCCACGAGCACGCCGCCGATCCCGCGCAGTCCCAGCGCATCGGGGCCGCCTTCGCCGCGCTGGGCCGCGCGCGCGTCGAGCGCGAGTTTCCCCGCCCGGCCGAGGCCAAGGACTACGGAGTCACGACGCCGCAGATGCTCATCCTGCTCTACCGCCCGAAGGAGCCGCAGCCGCTCGCCCAGTACGCGGTCGGCGACGTCGCACCGGATACGGTGAGCCGGTACGTGGAGCGCGTGGGGAGCGCCCGGGTGGTGACAATTCCCGCCTACCTGGTCGACAACCTGCTCTCCCTGCTCGCCGCGGTGGAACCCTCGGCCCGCCGATGAGGTCGCGATGGACTCTCGTCGCGGGCCTCGTCCTCGCGGTGGCCGCCACCACGGGTCCGGCGGGCGCCCACACGGGCGGCAGCACCGGCCATGCCGGCGTCACGGTCGACGGCGCGAACATCCGGTACCGCCTGACGCTCTGGCCCTCGACGATGCCCCCGGTGGTGGCCGAGGAGCTGCGGCTCGCGCGTGAGGGGAGTGCTCCCGCCCGGGACCGCCTGCTCGGCGTCGTCCGCGACAAGGTCACCCTCGCCGCCCAGGGCGCGCGCTGCGCAGCGGGGCGGGGATCCCTCGCTCCGTCCGCGCCGGGCGCGGAGAGCGTCACGTTCCTCGTGGAGTACGCCTGCGTCGATGTCGTTCGCGACCTCCTGATCCGAGACGACGTCTTCGACGCCTTCGGCGCCGACCATCACACGATCGGGCGGATCGACGCCCTCGGATCGACCACGCCGTTCGCGTTCGCGCCCGACACGCGCGAGGTCCGCCTGACGCTGAGCGGATCCGGAGCCGGCCACGGCCTCGCGAGCTTCGTCGCGCTCGGTATCGAGCACATCCTGACCGGCTGGGACCACCTGCTCTTCCTGCTCGCTCTTCTCCTCCGCGGCGGCGGCCTGCTCGCCATGGTGAAGATCGTCACCGCGTTCACCGTCGCCCACAGCGTCACCCTCTCGCTCGCGGTGCTCGACGTCGTCGTCCTCCCGGGCCGTCTCGTCGAGGCGGTCATCGCGCTCTCCATCGCGGCGGTGGCCGCCGAGAACCTTTTCGCGCGCCCCAACGTCGCCCGGCGCTGGATGGTGAGCTCCGGCTTCGGCCTCGTGCACGGGTTCGGCTTCTCGTCGGCCCTGCGCGACCTCGGCCTCCCCGCCCACGGCCTCCTGCTCTCGCTCTTCGGGTTCAACGCCGGCGTCGAGCTGGGTCAGGCCCTCGTCGTGGCGGTGGCCATGCCCGCGCTGGTGCTCCTGCGCCGGACGAGCTGGGAGACAAGGATGATCCGGGGCGCGTCCACAGCCATCCTGGTGGTCGGCCTGGCCCTGTTCGTCGAGCGCGCCATTCTCTGACGCGGGAAGGGCCGCTCAGCGCCCCTGGCGGAAGCGTGCGGCGAAGAGGGGGTCGGCCAGCGCCGCCGTCGCCACGAGGGCGGCGGCGGCGCCGGCCTCCAGCGCGGCGCGGGCCCGTGCCGTCGTGGTGATGCCGCCCACGGCGAGGATCCGCCGGTCCCAGGCGCCCGCCTTGCGCCAGGCGATCAGCTCCTCCACCTGGATGCGGCAGGTGTCGTAGATCTCCGCGCCCACTATCTCGGCCATCTCGCGGCCCGGGCCGGGGAAGGCCGGCTTGCCCTCGGGCGTCACGACCTTGCGGGGTAGGCCGCCCACGAGGACGAAGCCGTCCAGCCACGGCGCCAGCCGCGTCGCCAGCTCGTGGAGGGAGCGCGGGCCGGTGAGGGCTCCGAGCTTGGCGACAAGGGGCAGGCCGCCCGTCGCGCGGCGCGCGCGCTCGACGATGTGCCCCGACAGCTCCTTGTCCTCGAATACCATCTGCGCGCGCTCGCCCGCGTTGTTCGGCCCACCCAGGTGGAGCTCCACCGCGTCGGCGCCGGCTTCCGCCGCCCAGCGCGCGCAGGTCGCATAGTCCTGTGCGAGCAGGTCGCCGTCGCCACCGGGCACCGGGGTGCCCGCCACGCTCACGATCAGCAGCTGATCGGGGGCGAGGCGGGCCCGCGCCCGCTTGACGTCGGCGCGCCAGGCGTCGGGGTCTGCCGACGGCAGTCCCAGCGAGACGGCCAGGGTGATCATCCCGGGGTCGGGACGTCGCGGCGGCCTGGGCACGGTCACCGCGGGCTCGCCGAGCCGGGCCGGGAAGAGGTTGGGCGCGGGCGGGGCGGGCTGGGCGGACGAGCGGACGGTCTTGTAGGTGAAGATCCCGTAGGCGAGGCGGGCATAGGCCTCGATCCACTTCGAGTTGGGCAACGGACCTGCCGCGATCCCGATGGGGGAGACGACCTGCCGGTCGAAGAGGGTGATCGGCGGCGCCGGGGGGAGCTTGCGCGGGCGGGGCGGAAGCTTGGGCGGGTGGCCCGCGTTCCACGCGAAGGAGCGGGCGGTGCGATAGACGATCAGGCGGAGTCCTCCAGGCTGACCGCGTTCCAGCGCTCGAGCGGGATCATTGACGCGAGATCGGGATCGAAGCCCACGCCATAGCCCGGCGTGGCGAGCGAGCGCACGCTGACCCGCCCCGACTCGATGCGGAGAAACGCCTCACGCTCGTCGCCGTCGTAGATCTCGCGGTGCAGCCGCGTGGCCTCCCGGCGCTCCGCCGGCGAGCAGTGCGCGAGGCCGCGCACGTAGTGGTGGCCGTTCCGCTCCACGTGGGGGATGCCCAGGGCGCGCACGGTGGCGAGGTCCTGCTGGAGCGGCACCACCGGGACATTGGTGAGGTCCTCGGCGCTCATGAAGAGCCGCTCGCCGGGCGGCCGGCCGCGGTTTTCCCGCTCCACGAGGGAGCGGTTCAGGAAGGACTTCACGATGCCCTTGCAGTTCTTGGTGGACACCCCCCGATAACCGAGCGCCACGGCCCGCGTGAAGGAGTCCAGCTCGGCGTCGCTCTCGTCGATGAGCATCGGGATGCGCCGGCCCAGCTCGGCCAGGCCGTCGGTCGCGGCGGGATCGAGGGCGATGGCGCGGTCGAGCGGCTGCTCGATGAAGGCGATGGAAGCGGCGAGCCGGGCGAGGGTGGGGGTCGCGAGCATGGCCTCGACGAGGCGGGCGAAGTCGCCCATGGACTTGTACTGCTCGTTGCCGTCGAGGGTGGCGACGTAGGGCCGGGCGACGAGCCGGTCCAGCGTGGCCGCGATCGCGCCCAGCCGGTCGAGATCCGCCTCGAGCGAGCCCGCGACCTTCAGCTTGAAATGGGTGAGCCCATGCTGCCGGACACATTCCTCGAGGGTCTGGGGCAGGCCGTCGCGGAGCCAGCCGTCCGCGGGCACGTCGGCGGCGGTGATGGGGTCGAGGAGGCCGACGGTGTGCCGCACGGCGAGATGGTCGGGCGGAGGCGCGGCCGCCCAGTCCTGGAGATCGCCGGCGGCGAGGCCCGGGTGGACCGCCCCGGGCCGAAGCCCCAGCGTGTTCGCCCGCAGCATGCCGACGACGTCGAGTCCGGCGAGCCGCCCCGCCGCGTCGGCGAGGGCGCGCTCGAAGAAGGACGAGCCGAAGGATACGGTGAGGCCGTTGAGCCCGCGTGTGCGGCCGATCACGCGCGCGGCGGCGTAGGCCTCCTCCCAGATCTCGAAGACGGAGCGCGGCGTCCGCGCCGCCTCGAGATAAGCGGTCTCGGCGGCGCGGATGGAGGCCAGCTCGTCCTCGACATTGTCGCGGAAGGATTTTCGCGGGTCCTTGTCGAACCACTTCGGGGGCAGGTTGTCGGCGGCGTAGCCGCGCGCGCGCCGGCCGTCGGCGGCCTCGACGTCGACCGCGAGATGCAGGAGAGGGAAGTGCGTGAGCGTTACCGCCCCATAGCGGAACGGGAGCCGGGTACGAAGCAGGCGGACGTGAAACGACACATGCTTGAGGGCGAGCCGCACGCTCACCGGCCGCGCACCGCGAGCCACAGGACGGGCCCGAGGATGAGGAGCGCGGCGATGACGTAGGGGAGGCGACGGGCCATCAGGATGCGCTGCCGCATCTGGCCCATGACCAGATCGGCCAGCCGCTCGCCGAGGAACGCCGTCGCCACGGGGAGCGTGATCCGCCCGTCGGCGCCCGCGCGGGCCCGCGCCTCGCGCAGCGTGATGGCGCGTCCGAGCCGGAGCGCCCAGCGGAGAACCATGCGGGAGAGCCCGGCCCGTGACGGCCCAGGGGCCGACTCGATGAGCCGGTCGAACGCCTCGGCGATCTGCTCGACGGTGAGCGACGGCGCGCCCGGGAACATGCGGGCGAGGAGCGCGCTCACCGGTGGACCGAAGCGGGCGCGGAGGGCCGCCTCGAGGCGCTCCACCGCGGTGAGGGCGGCGCCGGCGAGGGCCTGGACGAGCCCGCACACGGCGCCGACCAGCGCGTACACCGCGATCATGAGGAGGCGCGCGGGGAAATCGGCGAGGGCATAGCCCGTCGAAATCCTGAGCCCCGCCTCCTGCAGAACGAGGCAGGCGAGGGCGAAGGCGGCCGCCCAGAGTCCCGCGCGGATCAGCGTCCCGACGAGGACGGCGCGAACGCTGATCCGGCCGTCCCCTCCGGAGGGCACGGCGGCGGCCGCGGATGATCGAGAAGCCGGCGTGAGGCGCTCGGTCACCGGAATGCCGGCATGACCTCCTTCGCGAGGAGATCGAGCTCACGCATGATGTGCCGGTGCGGCATTCCGGGGAAGAAGAGTCGGCAGATCAGGTGCGTCATCCCGTACTGCTCGACGAAGGGCTTGAGGTCGCGGATCACCTGGTCCGGGCTGCCGATCAGGAAGCGGTCCTTCTTGACCTTCTCGAGGTCGGTGGCGATGGAGGCGTCGATGAAGGGGTGCCGCCAGCCGCCCGCGTACTCTTTCCGGTACGACACCATGATGTGCTTCTCGGCCAGCGCGCGCGCCTCCTGCTCGGTGTCGGCGATGATCACGTCGCGGGTGAGCGGCCAGTCGGCGATGGCGGGCAGGCCTGCGCCGGCGCGGGCGGCCTGGAACTGCGCCTTGCCCTTGAGGAGGCGCGGTAGCTCGCCGGTGGGGCCGGGGATCCAGTTGTCGGCCAGCGTCGCCGCGCGGCGAAGCGTGATGTCGCCCCAGCCGCCGATCCAGATGGGCGGCGCCGGCTTGGTCACCGGCTTGGGCTCGAGGCTGCCTTCCACCTGGTAGTAGGTCCCCTTGAACGAGATCCGGTCCTTCGTCCAGAGGCCCTTGACGATGGCGAGCTGCTCCTCGAAGCGGGCGCCGCGCTTTTCCAGCTCGGCGCCGTAGAGGGCGAACTCGTCCGGCTTGTAGCCGATGGCGATACCCAGCACGAAGCGGCCCCCCGACATCACGTCGATGAGGGCGCAGTCCTCGGCCAGCCGCGTGGGGTGGTAGAAGGGCGCGACGAGGATGTCGGTGCCCAGGAGCATCCGCGAGGTGCGGGTGGCGAAGCCGGCGAGCACGGGCAGGGGCGACGGCCAGTAGTGATTCACGACCGAGTGATGCTCCTCCATCCACACGGAGTCGAAGCCGAGGTCCTCGGCGTGGACGACCTCCTCGAGCGCCTGCGCGTAGTAGTGCCCGCCCTCGATGGGTATGAAGCCGAACTTGAGCCTGGCCATTCGCCGTCCTCTCGGGAGATCGGCGGCCGTCAGCGGCCGTCGGAATAGGTGGGAAGATCCTTGACGTGACGGTGGCACATCTCGCAGCTCGAGAGGCCCCGCACCCGCGCCGCCGGGTCGAGCACCGTCCGCGCCCAGACGCGGAAGCGGCGGTAGTTCGCGAAGACCTCCACGGGGTCGCTGTCGAGATCACCGAGGCGGTAGTGGGGCGCCGCG
The DNA here is from genome assembly GCA_046728035.1 of Candidatus Methylomirabilota bacterium. Classification (GTDB taxonomy): domain Bacteria; phylum Methylomirabilota; class Methylomirabilia; order Rokubacteriales; family CSP1-6; genus DASRWT01. The sequence continues at coordinate 13,018 of JBKPDT010000354.1, forward strand.
CTCTCCACCGCGAAGGGGCAGGCGTGGAACTCGCCGGTGGACCGGAGCACGGGGAAGCACATCACGCAGCCGGCCTGGGCGTGGTAGCCGGCCTCGCGATCCGCCCCGAAGGGCTGGTCCACCGCCGCGCCCACCCGGTAGAGCACCTTGTAGCCGGAGAACAGGCGCATGGGATGCTCGCGCGCCCACGCCTCCAGTCTCGCCTTCGCGCGCTCGGGGAGCGGCTCGGCGTCGCGGCCGAGGTAGATCGAGTAGTTCAGCACCGCCTCCGTGCGAGGATCCGAGTCGAGGATGCGCAGGAGGGCGGCCGCCTTCACCCCGTTGGAAAAGATCGTGAAGAGGCCCTGGAACCCGCGGGCGCGGAGGTAGCGCATCGCCGCGATGAGGCCATCGGCGTGCAGGGTGGGCTCGCCCCCGTAGAACTTGATATTGCCGTCGGCGGCCACGTGCGCGGCGGCGGCATCCAGGATGCGGGCGCTGTACTCCACGTGCCAGCCCTTGGGCGAGCCGAACACCGTGCACCACGAGCAGTCCCGGTTGCAGAAGTTCCCGTCGTAGAGATAGAGCTCGCGCAGGCCGGCATCCCCCTCGAGGAAGCGCTCCACGCTCTCGTGGAACTTGATGGGGCGGAGGCGCGGATCGCGGTGGGAGTCGTTGAGCCCCCAGTCGTAGACGTTGTAGACGACCTCGTGCTCGGCGATGGTCTCGTAGGGGCGCCCGGTGTGCTCGGCCACGAAGCGCAGGACCGCGCGCCGATAGGCGGCCGTCGAATCGGCCTCCCCCGCGAAATCCTCGGCGTACATGCGGAAGATCCGCGACACGTAAATCTTCCGCTCGGCGTCGTCGACGCGGCAGTTCCACTCGCTGGCGAGGAATTGCCGGGTGGCGGCGTCCAGGGTGTCGCGAATGCCGTCCGGCTCGTAGGCCTGCGGGCGCATCGGCGGGCAGCCGTTGGATGCGCAGTTGATGGCGAAGTGGATGCGCGGCTCGCGGAAGCGGCCGCGGAGGACGTGGTGCTCGATCTCGTTGAGGCTCACCGGGCGCCCGCCCGCCAGGTGCCGGGCGCGCTCGAAGAATTGCCCGTCGCGCACCTTCCACACCGAGCGGATCGGGTACTCCTCGATCACCGCGTGGAGGACGAACGCGTTGTAGGCGTTGATCCAGTAGGCGAGGACGTGCTCCTCGGTGGGGAAGCGCTCGGGGGTGGTGTCGGGGCTGGCGGCGGCGAGCGTCGCGATCACGCGGTCGAGGCGATCGCGCCGCGCGGCGAGCGCCTGGTAATCCACCTTCCCCCCGGGGGTGACGATGTCGGCGAGCAGGCCCGTCCAGTCCGAGTAGTCGAGTGCGTCCAGGGTCACGAGGCGGGCGGGGGCTAGAGCTCCCCCGCCTCCTCGAGCGCCTTCTTGAGCCGCTGGCGATCCGCTGCGCTCACGGGGAGGAGGGGCGGCCGCATGTGGGCGTGCTGGAGCACGCCCTGCATCACGAGCACTTCCTTGGACCGCGCGCGGTAGTCGCGCACGGGAGCGGCGAAGACCGCGTCGACCACCTTCTGGATGCGGTCGCCCTTCTCGCGCGCGGTGGTCCAGTCGCCGCGCATGGCCGCCTCGTACACGTCCACGTGGGTGCGTGTGGTCACCGCGCAGGCGCCGAGCAGCGCGCCCTCGGCGCCGAGGAGGTAGGACTCCCAGATGAAGTTGTCATTGCCGGTGAGCACGGTGATCCGCCGGGGCGCCTTCCGGACCACGTCCACGATCTCGCGGAAGCGCTTGGCGTCGAAGAGGGCTTCCTTGATGGCCATCACCTGCGGGATCTCGATGAGCCGCAAGAGGGTCTCGTCGTCGAAGGCGACGCCGCCCAGGGCGGGCTGAAGGGTGAAGATGACCATGGGGAGCCCCACCGCGTCCGCGATGGCCTTGTGGTAGCGGTACGGGACCTCGGGATCCAGGGGCTGGCCGAGATACGCGGTGATGGGGAACACGAGGAAGGCGTCCGCTCCCGCCTCCCGGTACTCGGTGGCGTACTTGACGGCCTGGGCGGTGAAGGAGGCGCCCAGCCCGGCCACGATGGGAATGCCCCGACCGGCCAGCTCGTCCTTGTAGATCCGCAGCACGCGGAGCTTCTCGTCGTGCCAGAGATGCGGGCCCTCCCCGGTATCCACGTTCACCGCCACCGCGCGGATGCCCTGGCCGGCGATCCAGCGGATGTACGCGCGCAGCGCGGGCTCGTCGATCTGGGCGTCGGCGGTCAGGGGCAGGACGGTGGCGGGGATGATGCCCTTGAGGTCCATGATGGCCGCTCCTTACTTGTCGCTGGCGAGCTTGCCGTTGTGCCCCCAGTTGGACTTCTCCACGTCCTGGAAGACGATGTGGACCTGGTCGGCGGTGGTCTTGCCGATCTTCACCATGGCGTCGGTGATGGCCTGGGTGAGCTCGCGCTTCTGCTGGTCGGTGCGGCCCGCGTACCACTGGACGGTGATGTTGGGCATTGAGCGCCTCCCGCGTGGGTTGGATGCGGGCGAATTATCCCACGCGCGCGTCGGGACGGTCAACGCGACTTGACTTGGCGGAGGGCGCTGGCTACGGTCGTAGCCGCGGCCAGGCCGTCAAGGAGGGACTCCCCATGCCGATCCCCGTGATGAGCGGCTACGTCAGTCTCAAAGATCTCCCCGAGGAGAAGATCGGCGACAAGATCAGCCGGCGCATCCTCGTGGGCGACAAGGGCATGGTCGTCTTCTGGCAGATGAAGGCGGGCGCGCATGCCGCCCGGCACCAGCACCCCCACGAGCAGATCTTCTGGATGATCTCAGGATGCATGGAGTTCGACCTCGACGGCGAGAAGCGGACCTGTCGGGCAGGGGACTGCGGCGTCATCCCCGGGAACACCCCACACGAAGCCTACTTCCCGGAAGACACCGAGGTGATCGACGTGTTCGCCCCTCCGCGCGAGGACATGTTCACGGGTCAGGATTCTTACCTCCGGCGGGGATAGCCTCGGCCGAGAGCGCCGCTCACCTCCGGATCTCCAACGAGGGAGGTTCACCTATGCAGTCCGGATGGCTCCAGCAGTACTTCCACCAGCATGACGCGCAGTGCGGGCACGGGGTCGACGCGGCCGCGAGCGCCGAGGTGAAGGACGACGAGGACGTGTCGCGGCGGGACTTCGTGAAGACCGGCTTCGTGGCGGGCGTCGCCGCCGGCATGGCGGCGGGCGCGGTCGTTGCGCAGACTACCACCGCCCAGGCTCAGGCCCCCGCGAACCCGATGGGGCGCCAGTGGTGGCCGTCCCCCTGGGGAGCGGCTGACGAGCGGGGCGCGACCAACCGTCAGACGCCCGCCAAGACCATGGAAGCGGCCCGTCTGATCAAGACGGGCAAGGTCTACCCGCTCAGCCAGACGCTGGAAGTCGGCATTCCGCTGTTCGGCGCGCGCCACGTGTCCATCACGATTCCGGGCGGCCCCACGGGCGGTCCGTTCGGCGCCCACAACCTCTACTTCCACGACGAGATGTTCAGCGGCGAGATCGGCCAGGTCGGTTCGCAGTTCGACGGGCTCGGCCATATCGGCTGCAAGGTCGGCAACGAGATCCGTTACTACAATGGCTTCACCCAGGAGCAGGTGGGCGGCGCCTACGGCCTGCAGAAGCTGGGGATCCAGAACATGTCGCCGATCTTCACCCGCGGAATCCTTCTCGACATCGCCGGGTACAAGGGCACGGCGCGCCTTCCCATCAACTACATCGTCACCATGGACGACGTGATGAAGACCCTGCAGAAGCAGGGGACGCGCGAGCCCGGCGAGGGCGACGTGGTGCTCTTCCACACCGGGCACAGCACACTCTGGAAGAAAGACAACGCGGAGTACAACAAGGGGTGCCCGGGCCCGAGCACCACGGTGGCCAACTGGCTGGTGGGCAAGAAGATCATGGTGGTCGGCGCCGACACCTGGCCGGTGGAGGCGGTCCCCGGGGAGGACACCAACCGTCCGTTCGAATGTCACGTTATCTGGATCACCATGAACGGCATCCACATCAATGAGAACTTGAATCTCGACGGCCTTGTGAAGGACAAGGTCTACGAATTCGCGTACTCGTTCAATCCGCTCATGCTCAAGGGGGCCACGGGGTCGCCCGGAAACTCCGTCGCCATCGCCTGACGCTCTCGCCGCGGCCGGCGGGGCCCCCGAGGGGGCCCCGCCGATCCGCGGTCGCTCTGCGTGCTACCATGACCGCCGTGGAGACGTTCACCGCCGACGAGCGCGTCGCCCTCGCCCCCCACTTCACCAATCTCGACGGGCCCGTCTTCGCCCTCGTCAACCTCCCCGAAGTGGTCAAGGGCGCGCTCTTCGCGCGCTACTCGCGCTCCGCCAAGTCGCTACGGCGGCTCTTCCTCGACGAGTTCCGCGAGGGGGCGGAGACGGGCGCCGCCGTGCCCACCGTCGGTACCACGCGCGCGGACGCGCTCTACGAGCGCGTGCTCTCCGACTACGGCGACGACTCGGTCGCCCAGCTCGGCGGCGTGCACCTGGCGTGCGAGGGCGCCTCCAACCTCCTCACCAAGGTGCTCGAGTGGGGTCGCCTCATGGCCTATCTCGAGCAGTCCACCCGATACGTGCCCTACACCGACCGCCCGGACGGGCGGTGGAAGTACCACGTTCCCGCCGAGCTCGATGGCGCCACGGGCTCCCTCCGCGCGCGCTACGTCGAGACGCTGGACCGGGCCTTCGAGACCTACGCCCGCTGGATTCCGCCCATGCAGGAGCATTGGTCGGCGCGGGTCCCGCGCGAGGCAGGCCAGCCGGGAGGCCCGTGGCGCATGACCGTGCGCGCGAAGGCGCTCGATAGCCTGCGCGGGCTCCTCCCGGCGGCGACGCGCTCCAACGTGGGCATCTTCGGCACCGCCCAGGGCTACGAGGCCCTGCTCCTCCGCATGCGCGCGCACCCGCTGCGGGAGGTGCGCGATCACGCCGAGCTGATGCTCGCCGAGCTCCGCAAGGTGATCCCGGCCTTCCTGAAGCGGCTCGAGCGCCCCGAGCGCGGAGGCGTGTGGGTGCAGTATCTGGCCGACACCGCGGCGGCCACTCGCGAAGCCGCGGAGTCGCTTCTCGCCGGCATCGAGCCCGAGCCCCGGCCCGAGGTCACCCTCACCGACTGGGATCCGGACGGGGAGGTGAAGGTGGTGGCGGCGGCGCTCTACGCGGCCTCGGACTTGCCCGACGATCAGCTTCTGGCTCTCGCCCGCAAGCTCGGCCCCGAGGAGCGTCGCCGCGTCCTCGACGCCTACGTGGGGCATCGGGAGAACCGCCGCCACAAGCCGGGTCGCGCCTTCGAGCGTACGGCGTATCGCTTCGACGTGCTGGGCGACTACGGCGCCTTCCGCGACCTCCAGCGCCACCGGCTCCTCACGCTCGAGTGGCAGCCGCTGTCACCGCGCCATGGATGGGTCGTCGGCGACGAGATCGCGGAGGTGGGCGCGCTCGGCGACTGGACGCGCGTCATGGAGGATTCCTCCGCCTTGCACGCCGCCCTCACGGAGGCCGGGCTCGCCGCCGCCGCGCCCTATGCCGTCGCCATGGCCTATCGCGTGCGGTACTTCATGGAGATGAACGCCCGCGAGGCCATGCATGTGCTGGAGCTTCGCTCCGCTCCGCAGGGCCACCCCGCCTACCGGCGCATCTGCCAGGCCATGCACCGGCTCATCGCGGAGCAGGCCGGGCATGACGCCATCGCCGCCGCCATGCGGCACGTGGATCACTCCGGCGCCGAGACCGGGCGGCTCGCCGCCGAGCGCGCCTCGGAGGCGCGCCGCCGCTCCGCTCCTTGAGCGGAGCCCGCCCGTCCTCATCACCGCAGCCCCAAGCCAGCGAGGAGGTCAGCCGATGCCCGAGACGAGAGCCAATGCCGTCACCCTTCGTGGGAACCCCGTCACCTTGGTGGGGCCCGAGATCAAGCCCGGCCAGGCCGCGCCCGACTTCACAGCGGTCGACAACTCCCTGGCGCCGGTCAAGATGAGCGACGCCAAGGGCAAGGTGCTCATCCTGAGCGCGGTGCCCTCGCTGGACACCCCCGTGTGCGACACCGAGACCCGGCGCTTCAACGAGGAGGCGGGCAAGCTGCCGGGTGGGGTCGAGGTGTGGACGATCAGCATGGACCTGCCCTTCGCGCAGAAGCGCTGGTGCGGAGCGGCGGGGGCCACCGCGGTAAAGACCCTGTCCGACTTCCGCGAGCGTGGGTTCGCCCCCGCCTACGGCACCCTCGTGAAGGACGGCCCTCTCGCCGGGCTGAGCGCGCGCGCCGTCTTCGTGGTGGGCAAGGACGGCAAGGTCGCGCATGCGGAATACGTGAAGGACATCACCCAGGAGCCCAACTACGATGCCGCCCTCGCCGCCGCCAAGAAAGCATCGGGCTAGGGCGTATTAACTGGTTGACCGACCAATAAAAATCACGTAGACCCTGGGGGCATGACCCCCAGGGTCGGCGTGGCGCCGCTTCGGCGCGAGCAGATCGTCCGCGCCACCATCCGCTGCCTCGCCCGCAACGGCTACGTGGGCCTCACCATGAAGCGCGTGGCCGCGGAGGCCCGGCTCAGCCAGGGAATCCTCCACTACTACTTCGCCGACAAGCGGGCCATCCTGGCCGCCGCCGCCCTCCGCGTGAGCGCCGACCTCGACCGCCGGGTGGCCGCGGAGGCGCGGGGCGCCCGCGGTGCCCGCGGC
>JBKPDT010000355.1:0-5428 GCA_046728035.1 Candidatus Methylomirabilota bacterium
CCGGAGGCACTCGTAGGTCCGCTCGATCAGCTCGGGCCGGCACTGCACGAGGACCTGGATGATCACGTCGTCGGGGACGAGGTCCTCCTCGATGAGGATCCGGACGAAGTCGAAGTCCGGCTGGGAGGCCGAGGGGAAGCCCACCTCGATCTCCTTGAACCCCATCTTCACCAGGGTCTCGAACATGCGCCGCTTGCGCTCGGGGTCCATGGGGTCGATGAGGGCCTGGTTGCCGTCCCGCAGGTCCACCGAGCACCAGCGCGGCGCCTTGACGAGCTTCTTGTCCGGCCAAGTGCGGTCGCGCAGCTCGAGCGGCACGAACGGCCGGTACTTGTCGAACGGCATCGTCTTCGGCGTCGCGGGTCGTGGCGGCATGTCCATCTCCTCACTGGGCGCTATGGGCTCTTAGAAAAACAAAAAACCTCCTGGCGTCACAGGCGCAGGAGGTTGCCGGCGAGCGCGGGAAGCGCGCTCGCCGCTACATAAGTAGGAGGCCGAAAAGCCGGCTCATTGCCCGTCGATACTGCCAGTCAAAGCCCCACCCTGTCAACACCTTTTCCCGGCCCCCTATGATTGACAAGCCGCGCGAGGGACTACGATAATGAGGGCCGTCGCGCACCTCATGGCCTCCCCACCTCTTGCCCTCGTCACCGGTGGTGCGGGCTTCATCGGCTCGCATCTCGTCGAGCGCCTGCTCGCCGAGGGCTACCGCGTGCGCGTCTTCGACAACTTCTCCACCGGCAGCCGCGCCAACCTCGCCTTCGCGGGCAAGGGGGCGCGCCTGGAGGTGCAACGGGGCGAGCTGGCGAGCCTCAAGGCGGTGGAGAAGGCGGTGCGCGGGGCCTCGGTGATCCTCCACCAGGCCGCGCTGCGGTCGGTGCCGCGCTCGGTGGAGGATCCGCTCGGCGCGAACTCCTCCAACGTGACCGGCGTGCTGCATCTCCTGGTGGCGGCGGCGAAGCAGAAGAAGAAGCCGCGGGTGGTGTACGCCTCGTCCTCGTCGGTGTACGGCGAACGACCCGAGCTTCCCAAGCGAGAAGACCAGCCCACCGCGCCCATTTCCCCCTACGCCGCCACCAAGGTGGCGGGCGAGCTCTACGCCTCGGTGTGGAGCCGGCTCTTCGGGGTGGAGACGGTGGGCCTCCGCTACTTCAACGTGTTCGGGCCGCGCCAGGACCCCAAGAGCGAGTACGCGGCGGTGATCCCCAAGTTCATCCTCTGGGGCCAGAGAGGCAAGCCGCTGCACATCCACGGCGATGGCACCCAGACGCGCGACTTCACCTACATCGACAACGTGGTCTCGGCGAACCTCCTTGCTGCGCGGGCCGAGGCCCACGCCGTCGCCGGCAAGTCGTACAATGTCGGCTGCGGCAGCCGCACCAGCCTGCTCGAGATCGTCGCCCTGCTGGAGACGATGCTTGGCCGCCCGCTCGCGCGCCGGCACGAGCCGGGCCGTGTGGGCGACGTGCCCCACACCCTCGCCGACGTGAGCGCGGCGAAGCGGGACATGGGGTACGAGCCGCTGGTCGGCTTCGAGGAGGGCCTGCGACGGACCGTGGCATTCTTCACCGGGAGGACGGCATGACGATCGGGATGCTGGCTCGCATGGCACTGGCAGTGACGTTGATGGCGGCGACCGCGCCGGCGGGGGCGGCGGCGCAGTCCGCGCCCAACGCGCTCGTGATCCAGGTCTCCACTGAGCCGCCCGGCCTCGACCTCACCACCAGTCCGGCCTCCGCCATCGCAGGTGTGGTGTTCGACAACGTCCAGGAAGGCCTCATCAAGATCGACCGGACAGGGAAAATGGTGCCGTGGCTGGCCGAGCGCTGGTACACCACCGACGGCAAGAACTACACGTTCTTCCTCCGCAAGGGCGTGAAGTTCCACAACGGGCGCGAGATGAGGGCCGCCGACGTGAAGTTCGCGCTCGACCGGGCCATCAACCCCGAGACCAAGCATCCCTACCGCACGCAGTACGACGCCATCCAGGACGTGATCGTGAAGGACGACTACACGATCACCATCGCCCTCAAGCGGCTGGACGCCACCTTCCTCTACACGCTGGCCCGTCAGGGCTCGATCATCTATCCCCGTGAAGCGGTGGAGGTGCTCAAGACCCAGCCGATGGGTACCGGGCCCTTCATGATCGCGGAGTGGGTGCGGGGCGACCGCATCATCCTCACCAAGAACAAGGACTACTGGGTGAAGGGGCTGCCCCACCTCGACAAGGTCACGTATCGCTTCATCCCGGATCCCAACGCCGCCCTCGCCGCCCTCAAGGCGGGCGACGTCGACGTGTCCGCCTTCGGCATCGGCCCCGAGGCGGTGGACGAGCTGAAGAAGGACGGCCGCTTCCAGGTGATCGTGGGCGACACCACCAACGACGTCACCCTGTCCATGAACAACAGCAAGAAGCCCTTCACGGACAAGCGGGTGCGGCTGGCCGTCACCCATGCCATCAACAAGGACGAGGTCCTCAAGGGGGCCATGTTCGGCCACGGGAAGGTTCTGGGCTCCAACGTGGACCCGCTGAATCCGTACTTCGTGGACCTGTCCAAGCGGGTGCCCTACGATCCGGCGAAGGCCAAGAAGCTCCTCGCCGAGGCCGGCTATCCCAACGGCTTCGACGTGACCTTCCGGGTGGCCCCGCAGTACTACTACACCGTGCGCAGCGCGGAGATCATCACCAGCCAGTTCGCCAAGGTCGGCATCCGGGCCAAGATCGAGCAGATCGAGTGGAGCGCCTGGCTCGCGCAGGTGTTCTGCCTGGCCCCGTGCCAGAATCCGGACTACGAGATGTCCATCATCGGCCACGCCGAGGCCTGGGACATCGCGAACTTCGCCAATCCCAAGTACTACTTCCGCTGGGACAACGCCGACTTCCAGAAGCTCTTCGCGGAGTCGCAGGTGGCGGTGGACGACAAGAAGCGCCGCGACCTCTACGTGAAGATGCAGCAGATGCTGGCGGACGAGGCGCCGGCGGTGTGGCTCTACATGCACCCGCGGCTCGTCGTCACCAAGAAGGGCGTGACGGGCCTCTGGAAGGACCTCCCGCTCCCGGTGCTCGACCTCTCCGAGGTCGCCTGGCAGAAGTAGCGCGGGGGCGGCAGCGGGCGACCGTTGCGACGATTCGTCCTGAGGAGGGTGGCCATGCTGGCGGTCACCCTCCTCTTCGTGTCTCTGCTCGTCTTCATCGTGGTGCGGGTCCTCCCGGGCGACCCTGCGCTCATCATCGTGGGCACCGAGGGCAGCGCGGAGGCGGCCGAGCGGATCCGTGAGTCGCTGGGCCTCAACCGCCCCCTCGTGATCCAGTACCTCGAGTGGATGGGCCAGGCACTCCGGGGCGACCTCGGCCGCTCCATCCAGTACGACGTGCCCGTCGCCTCCCTGGTCGTCTCGCGTCTCTCCGTCACCCTGCCGCTGACCCTCATGGCCGCCGCCTTCATGGGCCTGGTGGCCATCCCCGTCGGCGTGTTCGCGGCGACCCACCAGCGGCGCTGGGGCGACTACCTCACCATGGCGGTCTCCCAGGTCGGCGTCGCCGTCCCGGCCTTCTGGGCCGGCCTCCTCCTCGTCCTGCTCTTCGCGGTGAAGCTCGGCTGGTTCAAGTCGGGGGGCTTCGACGGCTGGAGCCAGGGGGTGCTGCCCGCGTTGAAGTCCCTTCTCCTGCCCGCGGTGGCGCTCGGGCTCTTCCAGTTCGCGGTGCTCGCGCGCACGACGCGCTCCGCCGTGCTCGAGGTGCTCCGCGAGGAGTACGTGAAGACGGCGCGGGCCAAGGGGCTCGGCGAGAGAGTGGTGCTCTTCCGCCACGTGCTCCGCAACGCCATGATCCCCATCCTCACGGTGGCGGGGATCCAGCTCGGTCAGCTGATGGCGGGGAGCATCGTGCTCGAGTCGGTGTTCTACCTGCCCGGCCTCGGCCGCCTCGCCATCGGCGCCATCAGCGCGCGTGACCTGCCGGTGGTGCAGGGGGTGGTGCTGTTCGTCGCCAGTGTCATTGTCACGATCAACGTGGCGGTGGACCTCCTCTACGGCATCCTCGATCCCAGGATTCGCTATGAGTAGCCTCCGGGCGCTCCGGCACGTCACGTTCACCCTGGGCCTCGGCATCACCCTCGTGCTGCTGGCCGCCGCCGCGCTGAGCCTGGTCTACACGCCGCGGGACCCGCTCGAGATGTCCATCAGCGGCCGGCTGCAGGGGCCGTCGCCCGGCCATCCCTTCGGCACCGACCAGTTTGGCCGCGACCTCCTCTCGCGGGTCATGACCGGCGCCGTCACGTCCATCCTCGTGGGCGTGATCGCGGTGGGGATCGGCATGGGCGTGGGCGTCACGCTAGGCGTGATCTCGGGCTACTTCGGCGGGTGGCTCGACGAGGGGTTCATGCGGCTCATGGATGCGGTGCAGGGCTTCCCCGCCATCCTCTCCGCGCTGCTCATCTCCGCGGTCTTCCGGCCGAGCGTGACCATCAGCATGGTGGCCATCGGTGTGGCCTTCCTGCCCGTCTTCGCGCGCCTCACCCGGGCCGCCTTCCTCGAGCTGCGCGACCGCGACTTCGTGGCGGCGGCGCGCGCGCTCGGCGCGGGAGACGCCACCATCATCGGGCGCCATATCATGCCCAACACCTTGTCGCCGCTCATCGTCCAGGCGACCATCAGCTTTCCGGTAGCCATCCTGGCCGAGGCGGCCCTCGCTTACCTGGGGCTCGGCACGCAGCCACCCCATCCTTCCTGGGGCCTCATGCTCCGGGAGTCGCAGGCCTTCCTGGCCACGAATCCGTGGTTCGCGATCTTTCCGGGTGGGGCCATTGCGCTCACCGTGCTGGGCCTCAACCTCCTCGGCGACGGCCTGCGCGACCTCCTGGATCCCAAGCAGGCTCGCTGAGCGGCGGGTGCGGTATAATCCTCGCCGGTGCAAGAAGGGGAGGCGAGCAGCAATGCGGGTGTTGATCACGGGCATCACGGGGTTCGTGGGAAGTTACATGACGGAGTACGCTCTGGCTCACGGGGCCGAGGTGTTCGGCTCCATGCGCTGGCGGAGCAAGACGGAGAACATCGACCATCTCCGCGCCCGCGTCGGATTGATCGAATGCGACCTGCGCGACCTTTCCTCGGCGCGGAACCTCCTCGAGATCTCGGAGCCGACGCATGTCGTGCACCTGGCCGCCCAGAGCTTCGTCGGCGCGTCCTGGAAGGCGCCCGCGGAAACCCTCTTCACGAACATCACGGCCCAGGTCAACGTGCTCGAGGCCATCCGCGGCCTCAAGATCACCCCCCGTTTCCTCGCCATCGGCAGCAGCGAGGAGTACGGCCTGGTCCATCCCGACGAGCTGCCCATCAAGGAGACCAATCCGCTCCGGCCCCTGTCGCCCTACGCGGTCAGCAAGGTCACCCAGGACATGATGGGATACCAGTACTTCAAGAGCTACGG
>JBKPDT010000356.1:0-14413 GCA_046728035.1 Candidatus Methylomirabilota bacterium
CCCCCCCCCTACGACGCGTCGGCAGCGTCAGATGTGTATAAGAGACAGGGCGAGAAGTCGGCGGCCACGATCGGCCGCGCCTGGGCGAGGCGCAGCGCGGCGATCACCGCGAGGCCCACCGGGCCGCAGCCGATCACGAGCGGCGCGTCGTCGGCCCCGAGCCGGGCCATCTGCACCGCGTGGACCCCGACGGCCATGGGCTCGGTGAGCGCGGCGCGCTCGGTGGCGAGCCCGTCAGGCACGGGGAGCAGCCGCGACTCCGTAAGGCGCATGTACTCGGCGTAGCCGCCGGGCGTCTCGTGGGAGTAGCCGACGGGGCGGACGCCGTCCGGGCGCACCAGCCCCGGCGTGGAGCAGACGCGGGTCCCCACGGGGAGGCGTCCCTCGGTTCCGGGCCCATGGGCCACGATCTCCGCGCAGAACTCGTGCCCCATGACGACGTCGCGCTCGAGATCCATCACGAAGCGCCCGCCCGCGCGGCGTGCGTTCTCCACGAATCGCTCGGCGTGCTTGAGGGCGTGGAGGTCGGAGCCGCAGATCCCGCAGGCGAGGGTCTTCACGAGCACCTCGCCCGGTCCCGGGTCGGGCACGGGCATGTCGGCGACGACGAGCTTGCGGCTGCGCATGATGGCCGCGCGCATGGTCGCGATCTTACCGCGCGGGGCGCGGGGGACGCCACCGTCACCCGCTGGAAGAGATCGCCGACTTGGCATAGCCTCTGGATCATGCCCCTGAGCGGCGTGAAGATTCTGGTCGTGGAAGATCATCCCGACAGTCGAGAAGTCGCCCGGCGGATGCTGGCGTTTCGCGGCGCCCTGGTCACGGTGGCGGCCGATGGCGCGGAGGCGCTCCGGAAGATCGCCAAGGATCGCCCCGATCTGATTCTGTGCGACCTCATGATGCCCCACATGGACGGCTATGAGGTGGCCCAGCGCGTGCGCCGCATGCCGGAGTGCGCCCAGGTCCGTCTCGTCGCCCTGACGGCCGTCGCCGACGAGATGGCGTACTTTCGGACCTGGACCGTCGGCTACGACGCGTACCTCGAGAAGCCGATCTCTTTCGAGAAGCTGGAAGCCATGGCCGAGGGATTCCTGCTCGGGCGCCCGGAGCAGCCTCCGGCGCCCCCGAGGAAGGGCCGGCGCAAATCGCGCTGACTCACGCTCCCTGCGCGCGGGACCCCCATTGGCTCCGGGCCCGCCGGGGGCTAGAATGACGGCCATGTCGCGCTTCCCGGATCTCTCCCCCGACCGGATGACCGACGTGCAGAAGCGGGTGGCCGAGGCGATCGCGTCCGGACCGCGGGGCGGAATCCGCGGCCCGTTCGCCGTGCTCCTGCGGAGCCCCGAGCTCGCCGACCGCGTCCAGCGGCTCGGCGAGCACCTGCGCTTCAACTCCTCGCTGCCGCCCCGGCTCAATGAATTCGCTATCATCATCAATGCGCGCTTCTGGGAGTCGCAGTACGAGTGGTTCGCGCATCGGCCCCTCGCCGTCAAGGCCGGCCTCGCCGAGGCCATCGCCGACGCGGTGGCGCGCGGCGAGCGCCCCTCCGGGATGAAGGAGGACGAGGCGCTCGTCTACGACTTCTGCACGACCCTGCACCGGCAGCACTTCATCGACGACGCGCTCTTCGCGCGGGTGAAGGCGGCGCTGGGGGACCAGGGCGTGGTGGACCTCATCGGCGTCAGTGGCTACTACACGCTCGTCTCGATGGTGTTGAACGTGGCCGAGATCCCGCTGCCCGCGGGCTCTCCGCCGCCCTGGTGATTCCCAGGTCATTGCAGGGAGGGCCCGACTCATGGCCGAGACCGCCAAGGATGCCGCGCTCTACGCCAAGCTCGAGGAGCGCATCCTCGCTCGCGACCAGGTCGGGGCCAGCCACGTCTTCTACGACCTCGTGCGCGCGGAGCGCGCCCTCGCCGAAATCGTGCGCGAGACGGTGCGCATCCACGCGCCCTACACCCACGTGCCGTATCACCAGCGCATCGACGCGGGCTTCGTGCGCTTCGTGAACAACGACCACTGCCTGCTCAGCGCGCGCACCAGCGTGCGGCTTCCCGCCTGGCTGCCCGAGTCGCTGCGCTTCCTTCCCATGGCCCAGACCATCTGGTACGTCCCCACCGGGCTGGACCCCTGGAACCAGCTCCTGGGCCGCGCCCCCGGCCACTACGGGCGGCGCGCCTACAAGCCGGATCCGAACCGGCCGGTGGCGTCCCCGGAGCGGCACTGGGCCGATCAGGAGCCGCTGGCCCTCGAGGGGCCGTTCGCGGAGCGGCTCAACCACTGGCTCACCCTCGTGCAGCGGGGCGAGGTGGTGACCGCGTATCGCGTCTTCCTCGGACTCTTCGAGGAGCGGGCGCATCGCCGCGAGCTCCTCGCGCACCTGATCTTCGCAGGGCTCATCGACGTGCAGGACCGCATGTTCCTCAACCGCTCCTACACGACCGGGCACAAGTCCTATCGCGCGCGGGCGACCATCGAGCTGGGCGACACCATCGGCTGGGACGATGCCCACGACGTCATCTACGCGGGCGTGCTCGACATGGCGGTGGGCCCGCGCTGGCATTCCGCCTACGAGATGGCCTGCCAGGTGAGCTGGACCCGCCTGGCCGAGGCGGAGGCCCGGCCGCGGTCCTCGATGGAGCCGTCGCCATCGCGGGTGGTCGAGGAGCGCCTGCTCGCGAATGCCGAGCCGCTCACCCCCGCGGAGGCGGAGCGGCTCATCGCCGCCATCACCAGCCCGTCCGAGCCCGCCTACATCGAGGAGATCACCGCGCTGCTCCTCGCCGGGAAGGCCCCGCGCCGGATCCTCGACGCGATCCAGATCGCCGCCGCGCGGATCATTCTCACCGCCGGGCACCCGGACAACTTCTCGATGCCGCAGCACGGGTACGAGTACACGAACACGCTCGGGTGGTTCTACGACACGTTCGATCATCCGCACCGTCTCAAGCTCCTGTACGTGGCCGGCTCCTTCATCCACCAGGCGGCGGGCTGGGTCCGGGACACGCCCGGCAACGGCGCCGCCGAGGCCCGCCCGCCCGCGGGCGCCCGCTCGCTGTCCGCGTCCGCGCTGCTGGGGCGGCTGGAGGAGGCCCAGCTCGGGCTCAAGACGGAGGAGAGCGTGGCGTGGACGCGGGCCTACCTCGAGGCCGGGCACGACCGCGCGCCCCTGGTGCGGGCGCTCGCCCTCGCCGCCGTCAAGGAAGGCAATGACCCGCACAACCAGGAGATCGGCCTCTGTCTCCTGGAGGACTACGGGCACACCCGGGCGGCCGACCGCGACACCTTGCTGCTTGCCTGCGCGCACCACACCGCGGGGCACGTCAAGTACGGCGACCCCCTCGAGCCCTACCGGCGCTTCACGGAGGCCCTCGGCGTCTAGCCCATGAGCGATTTCACGTTCAATCCCATGGCCCCGGAGTTCGTGGCGGATCCCTATCCGACCTATCACCGCCTGCGCGCGGAGGATCCCGTGCATCAGAGCCCGCTGGGCTTCTGGGTGCTCACGCGCTACGAGGACGTGGTGTCGGTGCTCCGCGATCCGCGGCTCATCAAGGAGCCCATCGCCGCCTTCGTCGCGGCGCGCTTCGGGCTGGCCGCCCCGCCCACCGGGATGGGACTCTCGATGCTGGATCGGGACCCGCCGGACCACACGCGCCTCCGCGGGCTGGTCAGCAAGGCCTTCACCCCCCGCGTGATCGAGCGGCTCCGGCCGCATATCCAGCACATCGTGGACGGCCTCCTGGATCGCGTCGAGGCCGACCACGGCATGGACCTGATCGAGCAGTTCGCGTACCCGCTGCCCGTCATCGTCATCTGCGAGATGCTCGGGGTGCCGGTGGCCGATCACGAGCGCTTCAAGGGCTGGGGGCTCGACATCGCGCGCGGCCTCGACGCGATCATGCTGCCGCCCGACTCGCCGGTGGCGCAGCGGAGCGTGACCGCCCGCCATGCGCTCGCCGATTACTTCCGCGAGCTCATCGCCGAGCGCCGCGCCGATCCGCGCGACGACCTGCTCTCGGGTCTCATCGCCGCCGAGGAGGCGGGCGACAAGCTGAACGAGGACGAGCTCCTCGCCACCTGCATCCTTCTCCTCGTGGCTGGCCACGAGACCACCGTGAACCTCATCGGCAACGGCTCGCTGGCGCTCCTACGCCATCCCGACCAGCGCCGCCGGCTCCAGGACGACCCCGGTCTCATCGTGACCGCGGTGGAGGAGCTCCTGCGCTTCGACGGGCCGGTGCAGCGCACCGCGCGCATCCCCAGCGAGGACGTGACCATCGGCGGGAAGATCATCGGCAAGGGCGAGATGGTGATGCCCTTCATCGGCGCCGCCGACCGTGACCCCGCTCAGTTCCTCGATCCCGACCGCCTCGACATCGGGCGCGCCGACAACCGCCACATCGCCTTCGGCTGGGGCGTCCACTTCTGCATCGGCGCGCCGCTGGCGCGGGTCGAGGGGCAGATCGCCCTCAACACCCTGCTCCGGCGGCGGCCCAAGCTCGCGCTCGCCACCGACCGGCCGGAGTATCGCCAGAGCCTCACCCTGCGCGGACTCGCCGCCCTGCCCGTCACCTTCTGATCCGCCACGAGGAGGTCGCGCCATGAACGTCGGCGTCTCGGTCCCGCTGCCCGCTTACCTGGTGGACGTCGGCGCCATGGCCCGCAAGGCCGAGGAGCTCGGCTTCGAGTCCTTCTGGTGCGCCGAGCACCCGTTCCTCCCCGTCCAGTCGAAAAGCCGGTTTCCCGGCTCGGCGGATGGCGTGATCCCCGAGAGCTACTCGCACTTCGTGGACCCCTTCGTGGCGCTGGCGCGCGCGTCGGGCACCACGAGCCGCATCAAGCTCGGCACCGGCATCGTCCTGGTGCCGGAGCGGCATCCGCTCCTCCTCGCCAAGGAGGTCTCCACGCTCGACCACTTCAGCGGCGGGCGCTTCCTCTTCGGGATCGGCGCGGGATGGCTGCGCGAGGAGACCGAGATCATGGGCGGCGATTTCGACCACCGCTGGACCCAGACGCGCGAGTCGGTGCTCGCCATGAAGGAGCTGTGGACCCGGCCCGAGGCGGAGTTTCACGGCAAGTACTATGATTTCCCGCCCGTGCACTCCTACCCGAAGCCGGCGCAGAAGCCGCATCCACCGGTGATCCTCGGCGGCGGGGCGAAGAACGTCTTCAAGCGCATCATCGCCTGGGGCGACGGCTGGCTGCCCACCTCGGTAGGGCCGGACGTGGTGCGGGAGGGCCGCGCCACCCTGGATCGCCTGGCGCGCGAGGCCGACCGCGATCCCGCGTCCATCACCGTGTCCGTGCACGGGCAGCCCGCCGACCGCGACCTCGTCCGGCGCCACTTTGACGCAGGGGCCACGCGTGTGGTCATTCGCCCGGCCACCGTGAAGACCGACGCCGATATGGCGGCGGAGCTCACCCGCATCGCCGAAGCGGTCCTCCGGTAACGGCCTAGCCGTCCGCGCGCTCGCGCCGGTGCAGCAGATCCCGCGCGCCGAGCAGGAGCACGAGTGCGCCCAGCCACGACAACCCCGCGTCGAGCAGGAACGTCCCCGGCAGGCTCACCGCGGCGAGAGCGCCCGTGAGGAGCGGGCTCGCCGCCGTCCCGATCTGCACGCCCATGGCCAACCAGCCGAAGGCGGCGCCGCGCGCCTCGGCGGGGCCGAGGAGGCCGCCGAGCGAGTAGGCGAGGGTCAGGGCGCCGCCCAGGCAGAGCGCCACCAGGACGCGCAGCACGAGCAGGCTCACCCAGCCTTCCGCCAGCGCCATCGCCGCGCAGAACGCGCCGCCCGCCACGAGCTGGACGAGGAGGATCTGCCCCGCGGGCACCGCCGCGGCGAGGCGCGCGGCGAGGGTTGCCGAGAGGGTGGCGCCCACCGCCGCCGCCGAGATGATGAGCCCCGACGTCGCCGCGATGGCGGACACCTCCGGCATGTGCGCGACCTGCAGCGGGATCATGAGCGCCAGCCCGCGGTCCACGAACTGCGCGATCACGAGGAGGACCATCACGGGGACGAAGTGGGGCTGGCGGAGGAAGTCGCGGAACGGCGCCGAGCGGGCGGGCGAGCGCGACTCTCCCGGCGCGACCGCGCGCTGCTCCTCGAAGAGGAGGATCAGCGCGACCAGGGAGGCGGCGCAGAGGGCGGCGGTGACGAAGAAGGCGGGGCGCGTGCCGAGCTGGGAGGCCACGAGGCCGCCCACCGCGGGGCCCACCGCCACGCTGAGGAGCTGGGCGCCCTGCACCCGCGCGATGGCCACCGCCACCTTGTCGCGCGGCGCGGAGACGCTCGCCACCGCCATCGCCATCGGCGTGAAGCCGGCGAAGAGGCCCTGGAGGAAGCGGGCGGCGAAGAGCTGCCACACCGAGGTGACCAGGCCCATCGCCGCGATGATGACGGTGAAGCCGGCGAGCGAGCGAATCAGCATCATCTTGCGGCCGAAGCGGTCGGCGAGGCGGCCAAAGAGGGGCGCGAGGAGGCCGGACACGGTGGGCGTGACGGCGGCGAGCACGCCCGACCACAGCGCGACGGCGGCGGGATCGATGACGCCCAGCTCCTGCACGTAGAGCGGGAGGAAGGGCGAGAAGAACTGGAAGCCGACGAAGGCGATGAACACGGAGAGCGACAGTGCCCAGACATTGCGCTGCCAGCCGGTGGGCGGCCTGGTCACCCGTTGACCATACCCACGGGGGCGGAGTTCGTCTACACTCAGCCGCGGGAGGAGCGCGCATGGCCCGCCGGAAGATCGTCGTCGCGATGATGATGCACGAGACCAACACCTTCTCGCCGGTGCCGACCCCGCTCGCGTCGTTCCGGCCGCTCGCCGGCGAGGCCGCCATCGCCGAGTTCAAGGACACCAACACCCAGCTCGGCGGCTTCCTCGAGGTGGCGCGCAAGGCGGGCGCGGAGATCGTGGTGCCGATCGCGGCGGGGGCGCATCCCTCCGGGCACGTGGAGAAGAGCGCCTACGAGGACATGGCCGACGCCATCGTGGGCGCGATCCGCGCCGGCTGCGACGCCGCCTTCCTCGCCCTCCACGGGGCGATGGTCACCGAGCACCTCGACGACGGGGAGGGGGAGCTCCTGCGCCGGATCCGCGCGGTGGCCCCGCGCCTGCCCATCGCGGTGGGCCTCGATTTCCACGCCCACATGACCGCGCCCATGATCGAGCACGCCACCGTGGTGGCTGGCTACCGCACCTATCCCCACGTGGACATGGGGGAGACCGGCGAGCGCGCGGGGCGGACCCTTCTGCGCGCCCTCGACGGCGAGATCCACCCCGTCATGGTGTGGGGCTCGCGCCCGATGATGACGAGCACGCTCGTGCACGCGCCCTCGCGCCAGCCCATGAAGGACATCATGGATCTCGCCATCGCGGCGGAGATGAGCGGCGCCGTGCTCAACGCCTCGGTGTTCGGCGGCTTCCCGCACGCCGACATCCCGCACATCTCCTGCTCGGCGGTGATCGTCTGCGACCGGGGAAAGGACACCGGCCAGGCCCTCCTGGACCGGCTGCTCGACATGGCCTGGGAGCGGCGGAAGGCCTTCCTCTACGAGGGCGCGCCCCTGGCCAGCCAGATCGCCCACGCGAAGACGCTCGGCGAAGGCCCGATCGTCCTGGTGGACCACGGCGACAACACCGCCTCCGGCGGCACCCAGGACGTGATGAGCGTGGTCGCCGAAGTGGAGCGCCAGGGGCTCGCGGACGTGGCGGCGGGGCCCATCTGCGATCCCGCGGCGGTGGCCCGCATCCTCGCCGCCGGCACCGCGGCGAGCGTGACGCTGCCGCTGGGGGGCAAGATCGACATGCCCCAGATCAACCTGCCCGGTCGGCCCCACCCCGTCACCGGCAAGGTCGTCCGCATCACCGAGGGCGAGTTCGTCGTGACCGGGCCCATGGCCACCGGCACCCGCGTGCGCATGGGCCGCACCGCGGTGCTGGACACCGGCACTATCCAGGTCGTGATCTCGGAGCGGCGCAGCGAGCCGTTCGACCTCGGCGTCTTCACCCACTGCGGGATCGACCCGCGCCGCAAGCGTTACGTGCTGATCAAGTCGCGCCAGCACTTCCGCGCGGGCTTCGAGCCCATCGCCCGGCACATCGTCCTCTGCGACGGCGACGGCTGCACGAGTAGCGACCTCCGGCTCTTCACCTATCGGAAGCGGCGGCGGCCGCTCTATCCGTTCGAGGCCGCCTGAGGCTGCCGCGCGATCCCCGTCGCGCTGCCCAGCCCCTTTAGTCGCCGGCGCGAGGCTCGAGCAGCAGCGTCTGGAGCGAGCGTCCCACCAGGCCGGCCGTGTCCCACAGCCGGGCGCGCGCCAGGCCGATGCCGTGCGCCTCGCCGGTCGTCGCCGCGTCGAGGCACATCCATTCGCCGGCGGGCGGGCGATGCAGGGCGATCGTCAGGTCACCGTTCACGAACGTCGCGCGTGCCGGGTCGACGGCGACGGCCACGCCGCTCGCGGAGTCGGCGGCGGCGACGAGGCACTCGAGCGGTGGCGTCGGCGTCTCGCCGGCGACGAGCGGCACGCGCAGCCTCAGCCACGCCGCCACCGGCCCACGTCCCCACGTGCCCTTCGCGAGCCGCCACTCGACGGCGCGGTGGTATCCCTCGTCGCCGGACATGAACGGCAGCTCGAACGGCGCGCTCGCGGCGGGCGGCGCCGGCGGCGCGAGCGTCTCGAGTGGGACGACGACGCTGTCCGGCGTCACGCGCATCACGAGGCACGTGGCCTCGATCACGGCGACGCCGTCCTCGGTGAGGACCGTGCCGGCGAGGCGCCGGACCTTGGCGCCGGCGCGGAACACGCGGGTGGCGATCGTCAGCGGGGCGAGCGGCACCGGGCGCAGGAAGTCGAAGGTCAGGCGCGCGATCTGCGCCTCGGCACCGGCCTCGCGCGCGAACGCGCGGGCGAGGAGCGCGGAGGGCGGGCCGCCATGCTGGTGCCGCGCGCTCCATGGCCCACGGGCCGACGCCGACGGGACGAACCGATCGCCGTCGGCGGCGAAGAATGGTGGGAGCTGGCTCACGCCTCTGCGCTGGGCTCCGGCGCCCTGGGCGCTACGCGCGGGGCGCCGGAATCACGGGGAACGCCGGGGGGATGATGCGGTCCACGGTGGCGCCGTCCCAGCGCCAGCGTGGCACCTGCCCCCAGTAGTGGCGCGTGGCCTCGCGGGCCCTGGCGTACACGGCGTCCTCGTCCACGCGCGTGGCGCGGCCGCCCTCGACGAGCACCTTACCGTCCACGATGACGGTGTGCACGTCGCGCCCGGAGCCCGCGTCCACGAGCGCCTTGATGGGATCGGCGTACATGGGAGCGCCCGCGTGATCGAGGTCGATCAACAGGATGTCGGCCTTGGCGCCGGGAGCGAGGCGCCCGAGATCGGCGCGGCCGAGGAAGCGGGTGCCGCCGAGCGTGGCGGCGTTGAACACGTCGCGCGGCAGCCCGGCCTGGTAGTTGGCGTCGGTGACCTTGGCGAGTATGGAGGCCCACCGGAGCTCGGAGACCATGTCCATGGGATAGGTGTCGGTGCCCAGGGCCACCGTCACGCCGGCCTCGAGGTAGCGCGGCAGGGAATGGAGCGTCATCGCCATCTTCGCGTACTTGTACGGACAGTGCCCGACGGTGGCGCCGGTCTGGGCGAGCACGCGCAGGTCGTCGCCGAACGGGTAGCGCGGCCAGGGATGCGCAGTGGTGAAGACGACGTGGCCCAGCAGGGTGCGCTCGTCGAGGAAGCCGATGTCGGCGAGGTATTGGACCGGCGTCTTCCGGTGCTCCTCCATGATGCGCTGGAACTCGACGAGGTTGCCACCGGCGTGGGTGTGGATGGGCACGCCGAGGCCACGCGCCGCCTCCTTGCCCGCCCGCAGGAGCGCCGCGGTGCACGTCTCGACCTGGGCCGCGTTGAGCATGCCCTTGAGCCGGCCACCGGCGGCGCCATCGAACTTGCGGACGAAGTCGACGGCCTCCTGCAGCCGCTGCTGCCCGACGGCGATGTCCTCGTCGTAGTAGAGCCGGCCCTGCGGGTCCATGAAGGTGTCGCGGTCGCGGAAGGGCGGGCTCGCATAGACGCGCACGCCGAGATCGTCCACGAGACGGGCATAGCCCTCCCAGTCTCCGCGGAGGCCGCCCACGTCGATCACGGTGGTGGTGCCCAGCTTGAGGGTATGAAGGAAGACGTATTCGCGCAGCGCGGCCACCGCCTCCGGCGGGGGCGGCTTCATCGCGCCCTTGAGGGGCGCCGCGAAGGCCATGTAGTTCGCCGTGCGGTAGTCGTTCTTGGCCATGTCCAGGAGCAGGTAGTCGCCGCCGTTGCCCGCGGTGTGCACGTGGGTATTGATGAAGCCGGGCGAGACGAGCTTGCCGCGCGCGGACAGCCGGGCCTCCGCGGGTCCGGCGTAGGGGCCGCCCGCGTGCACGATACGGTCGTCCTCGAAGACGACGGCGCCGCCTTCGTACACCTCGTGGGTGGTGCCGTTGAACGCGACGACCCAGCCGCCCTCGATCAGTGTCCGCATGGGGCCCTCACGTCTTCTCGAAGTCGATGCGCTCCACGACCGGTAAGCCCTGGAGATGGCGGCGCAGGCAGTCCATTGCCAGCTCCGTTGCGCCCAGCCGCACCCACTCGCGCCCGCCGAGGATGCGGCTGCGCCGGGAGGCCATGTCGGCCTCGGTGGCGATGGCCAGGTTGATGGTGCCGCCGAACTCGATCCGGTCGGGCCCCTCGTCGAGGTCCACGAGGACGGCGAGCGCATGCGTGACTCCGCAGAGCCGCCGGGCCGCCGCCGCCACCTCCTCGGCGAGCGCGGGGGTGATCTCGGCGGGCGCCGCGCCGTCCAGGCCCACCGCTGCCCGCACCTGGGCGAGATCACGGGACACGATGCCGCGGCGGACGACACGCTCGGCTCCCGGCAGGGGGGCGAGGCGTGCGGCGATCTGCCCGCCCGTGAAGGTCTCCACCAGGGCGAGCGAGCCCCCCCGGCCGCTCAGCGTCTCGAGGATCACGCCCTCCAGGGTCTTGTCGTCCTCGGCGAGGATGAAGTTGCCGAGCCGCTTCCGGATCTCGCGCTCCACCGGCTCGACCTTCCGGCGCACATCGTCCAGATCGGCGCCGCGCACGGTGAGCTTGGTCTCGAGCTGCGGGTAGTGGGCGCGAAAGCCGAGCTTGACGCTTCCGTCGGGGACGAGGGCGTCCACGCCGGCGAGGAGGCTGTCCACGTGCGACTCGCCGAGCCCGTAGGAGTGGAAGCGCTTGAGGAAAATCGTCGTCTGCTCGCCGCTCCGCGCGAGGAGGCGCGGGATGATCTGCTCCTCCACCATGCGGCGGAGCTCGCGGGGGACCCCGGGCGTGAAGAAGAAGCGCGCCTTGCCGATGTCCAGCGCGAAGCCGCAGGCGGTGCCGACGGGGTTGTCGAGGATCTCGGCGGTGGCCGGCAGCATGGCCTGCTTGCGGTTGTTGGGAGGCATCACCCGGCTTCGCTTGCGGAAGAACTCCTCCATGCGCACCAGCCATTCCTCGTTGAGGACGAGGGGGACGCCGGCGGCCTGCGCGGCGATCTCCTGGGAGAGGTCGTCCACGGTGGGCCCGAGCCCCCCGTTGACGATCACCGCGTCGGCCCGCTCGGCGGCCAGGAGGAAGGCCCGCGCCAGACTCTCCCGGTCGTCGCCCACCGTGGTCTCCCAGGACACCGAGAGCCCCACGTCCTCGAGCTTCTGGCTCAGGTAAGAGAAGTTGGTGTTGACGATCTTGCCGGTCAGCACCTCGTCGCCCGTGCAGATGATCTCGAGCCGCATGGTCACCCCCGGGGGATCATACACCTGGCCGATATCTTGACACGCGGCGGACGGGGGACGGATGATGGATACATGACGACACTCCAGCGCGCGGAAGCCGCGGAACACGCCCTCAGCCAGGAGCTGGATCGGATCGCCGTCAAGTCGGTGATCTATACCTCGGGCGAGCGGGATCCCCGCGAGCCGATGCCGCGGCCGGACGCGCAGGGTCGGCGCTTCCTCATGGGCCATGATCCGCGCCTGCCCAAGATGCCCGACCGGCCCACCCTGTTCGATTTCTTCCGGCTGCGCTTCGGACCGTCCATGCATCTGCTCCAGAGCGCGCGGCTGGCGCTCAAGTCGGGCGCCCCCGAGAAGGTCGTCATCGCCTGCCTGCTGCACGACATCGCCATCACCGGCTTCATCCGGAGCGACCACGGGTACTGGAGCGCCCAGCTCGTCGAGCCCTACGTGGACGAGGAGGTGGCCTGGGCCATCCGCTATCATCAGGCGCTGCGCTTCTACCCCGACGAGTCGGTGGGCTACCAGTACCCCGAGCTCTACAAGACCCTCTTCGGCCCCGACTACAAGCCGGAGCCGCACATCGACCGCGCCTACCGCGAGGCCCTGGACCACAAGTGGTACATGACCTCGCGCCTCATCACCGTCAACGACCTCTACGCCTTCGACCCCAATGTGCGCGTCGAGCTCGACGAGTTCACCGACATCGTCGGGCGGAACTTCAAGCAGCCCAAGGAAGGGCTCGGCTTCGACGCCAGCCCCTCCGCGCACATGTGGCGCACCATCAACTGGCCCACGCGATATCTCTGATAGCGCCGGGCGCCGTATCATCGTGAGCGCCACGTCCGACGGGGAGACACGCGCCACGCTCGAGACGATCCACCGCTTCAACGCGGCCTTCAACCGCCACGACGTCGACGCGGTGATGGCGCTGATGACCGCGGACTGCGTGTTCGAGAACACCTTTCCGGCCCCCGACGGCGAGCGCTTCGAGGGCGCCCCCGCGGTGCGCGGCTTCTGGAAGCGCTTCTTCGACGCCACGCCCCACGCCCGCTTCGTGACCGAGGAGGTGTTCGCCGTGGGCGACCGCTGTCTCGTGCGCTGGACCTTCCAGTGGGACGACCAGGGTGGGCACGTGCGCGGGGTGGACGTGTTCCGGGTGCGCGACGGAAAGGTGGCGGAGAAGCTCGCCTACGTGAAAGGTTGACTGGGGCCGAGTCCTACCCGGTCGGAAGCGCCCGATTCCCCCTCGCGAGGCAGCTGGGGCCATGCCGCCGGGAACGATACACGGCGAGTATCGATGGCATGTCGCTTGCGTGAGGGGGAGCGCATGCCCGCTCTTCATCACCGGAGAGGAGGAGCGCCTCGGCCGCGACGGCGAGGGGCGAAGCGGCGCCGCCCGGCCCACTCGTGGATCCGGACGGTGGACACGGTGTCGACCTTCCCGCCGAAGGGCCTGTTCAACCGCGACGCCGCCACCATCGCCCGCGTGCTCGCCACCAAGCGCGTCAGCCCCAAGGGCATCGGCTCCGGGCTGCGGATGCTCCTCTACTTCATCAACCGCGGCGGACGCGGGCTCTCCGCGCGGCGCCGCGCGGAGCTCGAGCGGGCGAAGCGGATCATGCAGCGGAGGATGGCCGAGCAAAAACAACTACGATGAGGGAGGTGCTTCGATGACCACGAGGAAGAAGGACCAGGACGAGTCGATCCGGGACGTGATGACGAGCCCACCGGTGACCACCACGACCACCACCACTCTCGAGCAGGTGGCGCGCCAGATGCGCGACGAGGCCATCGGCGACGTGATCGTGCTCGAGGGGGACCGCGTCTGGGGCATCCTCACCGATCGCGACATCGTCATCCGAGCGATCGCCGAGGGGCGGGATCCCGCGCGGACACGCGTGGCCGACGTGGCCAGCCGCGAACTGACGACGCTCTCTCCGGACGATGACGTGGAGCTTGCGATCGACCTGATGCGGGAGCGGGCCATCCGCCGCCTGCCGGTGGTCGAGGACGGGCGTCCCGTCGGCGTCGTGTCGCTGGGCGACCTCGCGCTCGAGCGGGACCCCGATTCCTGCCTGGGCCAGATCAGCGCGGCGCCGCCGAACGTCTGAGCGCGGCTAGAGCAGCTTGTCGAGGGTGATGGGGAGATCGCGCACGCGTCGGCCGGTGGCGTGGTGCACGGCATTCGCGATGGCCGCGGCCGTCCCCGTGATGCCGATCTCCCCGATGCCCTTGGCGCCGAGAGGATTGGCGCGCTCGTCCGGCGCGCCAATCCAGGAGGCGTCGATGTCGGGCACGTCGGCTTCCACGGGGATGTGGTAGTCGGCGAGGTTGCCGTTGACGACCCGGCCGAGGCGCTCGTCGATCACGGTGTCCTCGTGGAGCGCCATCCCGATTCCCCCGATCATGCCGCCGATGAGCTGGCTGCGCGCGGTCTTGGCATTGAGCGCCCGGCCGATGTCGAAGACGCCGACCATTCGCGTCACCCGCACGCTGCCGAGGTCGGCGTCCACCTGGACCTCGGCGAACTGGGCGCCGAAGGCGTACATGGCGTAGCGGTCCGTCTCGTCTCCGGGCTCGGCCTCGGCGCGCTCCTCGATCTGCGCCCG
>JBKPDT010000357.1:0-8144 GCA_046728035.1 Candidatus Methylomirabilota bacterium
GGGTGGCTCAGGCGGTCGTGGAGCTTCCGGGCCTCGGTATGGCCGTTGGTCAGCATGGCGGCGCCTCCTGCGCGACTCGGCACTGCGGTTGGGTGCTGGCCCGGCCATCCTGCCTCGCTGCGTCCCCCGCGGTCAAGGGGGAGGCGTCGGCGAACCAATCGTAAAGCGCCGTCGTGTGCTAGGCTCCGTCCGCATGGGAGCCTTCCAGGGATTCCGGCGCATCGTGGTGGGGCTCGACGGCTCCGCTCCCGCCCGCCGCGCGGTGGCCTTCATCACCCGACTCGGGCCGCCACGCGGCGGCCGGGTACTGTGCGTGAGCGTGCTGGAGCCGACGCGGCTGCCCGCCATGCCGCTCGTTCCGGATTCCATCCGCGCGGTGATCGTCGGGCAGGCGCGCGATGTCGACCGGAAGCGGCTGGCCGCCGCCCAGGCCGAGCTGGATGCCGCGATGGCCCGACTTCGCCGCGCGGGGTGGCGGGCGAAGGCCGAGATCCGGCGCGGCGCTCCGCTGCCCGAGCTGCTGGCCGGCGTCAAGGCGATCCGGGCCGACCTTCTGACTCTCGGGGCCACCGGCAAGTCGGGCGTCGCCCGAATGCTCCTCGGCAGCGTGGCTCAGGCGGCCCTCAAGCGGTCGCCCGTCTCGGTGCTGATCGTCCCCTGACCAAGAGCCCCGTCGCCCCTGACCCGCGCGCGGACGGCGTGGTATCGTACCCGCACTTTGCACCTTCACCGGAGGTCGGTCATGGGCTCATTCGGTCAGGGACCCTCGTCCATCCGCCGCGGCGCCACGTTCCTCCTCGGCGTCGCGCTCTTCCTCGGCTTCGGGGCCGCCGCACCCGCCGCTGCCCAGGACAAGCCGCGCCACGGGGGGGAGCTCGTCTTCGTCGTGCCCGCGGAGCCGCCGAGCTTCGATGCCCACCGGGAGGAGACGTTCGCGATGCTCCATCCGGGGGCGCCCCACTACAACACCCTGCTGCGGGTGGATCCCCATGACCGAACCGGCACCAAGTTCATCGGCGACCTCGCCGAGTCCTGGACGACCTCCCCGGACAAGCGCACCTACACCTTCAAGATCCGGCAGGGCGTGAAGTTCCACGATGGGAGCCTCCTGACGGCGCGGGACGTGAAGGCCTCCTACGACCGCATCATATTCCCGCCGGCGGGCGTGGTGTCGAGCCGCAAGGAGCAGTACCGGACCGTCGAGGCGGTGGAGGCGCCGACCGCCGACACCGTGGTCTTCCGCCTCAAGTGGCACGAGGGCTCCTTCGTGGCGAGCCTGGCCTCGCCCTGGAACTGGATCTACAAGGCCGACATTCTGGCCAAGGACCAGCGCTGGTACGAGACCAACGTCATGGGCACGGGGCCGTTCAAGTTCGGCGAGTACGTGCGCGGCTCGCACTGGACCGGCAAGAAGAATCCCGACTACTGGGACAAGGGCAAGCCCTATCTCGACGGCTTCCGCGCGATCTTCATCCCCAGCGCCTCCGCGCAGGTGGCAGCGGTGCGCGGCGAGCGCGCCATGATCCAGTTCCGCAGCTTCACCCCCGCCGATCGGGACGCCCTCGTGGCCGCGCTGGGCCCGAAGATCGCGGTGCAGGAAAGCGCGTGGAACTGCTCCATCCAGCTCGCCCTCAACCAGGAAAAGAAGCCGTTCGGCGACAAGCGGGTGCGCCGCGCGCTCTCCCTCGCGTTCGACCGCTGGGAGGGCTCGAAGGCGCTGTCGCGGATCGCGCTGGTGAAGGAGGTGGCGGGTATCCAGGTGCCGGGTACGCCGTGGGCGACGCCGCCGGACGAGCTCGCGAAGCTGACCGGGTACGGCCGGGACATCAACGCCGCGCGCGCGGAGGCCCGACGCCTCCTGAAGGAGGCCGGCGCCGAGAACCTGACTTTCACCCTGCTGAACCGCGCGGTGCCCCAGCCGTACGAGCCGGTGG
Source organism: Candidatus Methylomirabilota bacterium (assembly GCA_046728035.1). Lineage (GTDB taxonomy): Bacteria > Methylomirabilota > Methylomirabilia > Rokubacteriales > CSP1-6 > DASRWT01. The sequence goes on from JBKPDT010000357.1 coordinate 1,935, forward strand.
GTATCTGGGTCATCGACCAGTGGCGGCAGATCGGGGTCACCGTCAGGCAGACGGTGCTCGAGACCGCCGCGTGGCTACAGGCCCAGAAGAACGGTGACTTCGAGGTGTCCACCAATGCCCCGTGCAACTCCATCGTCGAGCCCGACATGGATCTGCACTGGTTCCTCACCACCTCGCCCGTGAACTTCAGCCGCCACAAGGACACCGTGATGGACGATCTCTACACGCGGCAGTCGCGCGCTCAGGACCCGGAGGAGCGGCGGCGGCTGCTCCGGACGTTCGAGAAGCGGCTCTACGACGAGGAGGTGCACTTCATCCACACCTTCCAGTGGCAACGCATCGTCCCGCACCTCGCCAAGGTGCGCGGCTGGACGATCACGCCGAGCCACTACCTGAACCAGCAGCTCGATACCGTCTGGCTGAGCGAGTAGGAGCGCCGGTATGGTCGTCCCCCTCACGCTGGCCGACTTCCTCGAGCGCGCCGAGCGAGTCTACGGCGATCGGGTGGCCGTGGTCGACGAGCCGGATCCGCCGGGCGGCGGCCTCGGCCGCATCACTTACGCGCAGCTCGCGGCCATGTCGCGGGCCCTGGCCGCTGCCCTCGATGCCCTCGGGGTCGAGGAGGGCGCGCGGGTGGCCATCGTCTCGCCCAATGCCGGTCGCTTCCTCGTCAGCCTGTTCGGGGTGAGCGTGTTCGGCCGCGTCCTCGTGCCCGTCAACTACCGACTCAACGCCGACGAGATCCGCTACATCATCGAGCACTCGGGTTCGGCGGTGGCTCTCGTCGATCCCGAGATGGAAGAGGTCCTCCGACCCATCCCCGTGAAGCACCGCTTCGTTCTCGGCGCCGCGACGGACGCCGCGCTGTTCGGGCGGACGGCGGCGCCGCGCTTCTCCGTGAGCGACGAGAATGCCACGGTCTCCGTCAACTACACCTCGGGGACCACCGCGCGCCCGAAGGGCGTGCAGCTCACGCACCGTGGCTGCTGGCTCAACGCCGTCACCTTCGGCTGGCACGTGGGCGTATCCGACCGGGACGTGTATCTCCATACCCTGCCCACCTTCCACTGCAACGGATGGGGCATGCCCTATGCCGTCACCGCCATGGGCGCGCGCCAGGTCATCATCCGGAAGATCGACGGCGAGGAGATCCTCCGGCGGATCGACGCCGAGGGGGTGACTCTCCTCAACGGCGCGCCCGCGGTGGTGGCCGCCGTCCTGGGTGCGGCCCAGGCGCGGCGGCAGCGCGGGGAGGCGGTGCCCGGTGCCGGCCGGGTGCGCATGGTGGTGGCGGGCGCGCCGCCGCCCTCGAAGACGATCGAGCGCGTGGAGACGGAGCTCCACTGGGAGTTCATCCAGATCTACGGCCTCACCGAGACCTCGCCGCTGCTCACCATCAACCGCGCGCCTCAGGAGTGGGACGGGCTCGACCCCGCGGAGCGTGCCCGCCGGCTCTCCCGGGCGGGGGTGCCCGCGGTGGGGGTGCGCATGGCGGTGGACGAGGAAGGCGAGATCCTCGCTCGCTCGAACCATGTCTACGAGGGCTACTGGAACCAGCCCGAGGAGACGGCCAAGGCCATTGTCGACGGGTGGTTTCGCACCGGCGACGGAGGCCACGAGGACGGAGCCTACGTCGTCATCGCGGACCGGAAGAAGGACGTGATCATCACGGGCGGGGAGAACGTGTCCTCCATCGAGGTGGAGGATTGCCTCTTCCAGCACCCCGCCGTGCTCGAGGCCGCCGTGATCGGAGTCCCGGACGAGAAATGGGGCGAGACCATCAAGGCCCTCGTGGTCCTCCGCCCGGGACAGACGACCACCGAGCGCGAGCTGGTCGAGTTCTGCCGCGGCCGCATGGCGCATTTCAAGTGCCCCACCTCGATCGAGTTCCGGGACGGGCTCTCGCGGACGGCGACGGGCAAGCTTCAGAAGTTCAAGCTACGCGAGCCCTACTGGGTCGGCCGTGACCGCCGCGTGAGCTGAGTCGTCTCCCGGTTGCGCCGAGGTCGGGGCGAGGGTACGCTTCGCCGAGGCCGCAGGGGTCACACCAGGGACGAAATCCCGTTTACCGATGGAGGTCAGACATGCCCAAGGTCAAGCCGATTCCGGATGGTTACCACAATGTGACGCCCTACCTGATCGTCAACGGCGCCGCCAAGGCGATCGACTTCTACAAGAAGGTGTTCGGCGCCGCCGAGAAGATGCGCATGCCCAGCCCCGGGGGGAAGGTGGGGCATGCCGAGCTGACCATCGGCGACTCGATGATCATGCTTGCCGACGAGCATCCCGAAATGGGCCACCGCGGCCCGCAGTCCTACGGTGGCTCCGCGGTGGGCATCATGGTCTACGTGCCCGATGTGGACACTACCGTGAAGAAGGCGATCGCCGACGGCGCGAAGGTCGTCCGGCCGGTGGAGAACCAGTTCTACGGCGACCGGATGGGAACCATCGAGGACCCGTTCGGCCACAGCTGGTACGTCGCCACCCACGTCGAGGACGTGCCGCCGGAGGAGATGGCGAAGCGGGCAGCCGCCGCCATGGGGAAGAAGAGCTAGACGGTTTCCCGGCGATCCGCAGCTCGGAGCGGTGCGCCGCCGCTCAGGTGGCGGCGCACCGTTTGGCCCGCTCGCGCCGTTCTCGCGCAGGTCATGAAAGGACGCCATGGACCTCCTGACCGGCAAGGTGGCCATCATCACGGGAGCGAGCAAGGGTATCGGGCGGGTCATGAGCCGTCTCTTCGCGCGGGAGGGCGCCGCCGTCATCTGTGCCGCGCGCTCGGGCGCCCTGGTGGAGGAGACGGTGGCTCTCGTCAAGAAGGACGGCGGGCGCGCCCTCGCCGTCACCGGGGACGCGGCCAAGGAAGCCGACGTCAAGCGCCTCGTCGCGGAGGGCGTCAAGGCGTTCGGCAAGATCGACACGCTGGTGAACAACGCCGGCGACGGCGGCCCCACCAAGCCCGTCCAGGAGTACACCGAGGAGGACTGGTTCTACACCATCAACTCCTGCCTCACGTCCTCCTACATGTGCATCCGCTTCACCGTCCCCGAGATGATCAAGGCGGGCGGAGGCGCCATCGTCAACATCTCCTCGGGGGCGGGGCGGCGCGGGTTGCCCTTCCGCATCGGCTACTGCTCGGCCAAGGCCGGGCAGGTGGGCATGACCTACGGCATGGCGCTCGAGCTGGCGCCGCACAACATCACCGTCAACTGCGTGGCCCCGGGTGCCATCGAGGGCGATCGGATCGACCGGGTCATCGAGGGGCAGGCGAAGCAGCGCGGCATGACGCCGGACGCCATGCGGAAGGCGATGCTGGAGCGCTCACCGCTCAAGCGCATGGCCACCGCCGAGGATATCTCCGCGGCGGCGGCCTTCCTCTGCAGCCCGGCCGCGCGGAACATTTCGGGCCAGGTGCTGCCCGTCAACGCGGGGGAGCCGGCGGGCTAGAACCCGGGCGGCGCGAGCGAGCGCGGCCGCTCCCGCTCGTAGAGCACGAGGGCCGCGCCGCCGCGCACGGAGATGTCCTTGTCCAGGTCGAGGAAGGCGAGCCGCGTGGTGGCGAGCGCGCCCTTGTAGGCGCGACGGGCCAGCCGCGCGAGGAGATCTGCTTCGCGCCGGGCGAAGGCGCGGCCCACGCTGCCCGCGATGAAGAGGCGCTCCGGGTTCAGGCCGTTCACGATGATGGTGAGGCCGGCGGCGAGGGCCTCCGTCGCCTCCGCGAGCACCGACTCGGCGTCGGCGTTCCCCGTCGCGGCGAGCTCGAAGAGGGTTGCCGCGTCGACCGGGTGCCCCATCCGCCGCGCCGCCTCGGCGGCGAGGTCGGGACCCGCGACATGGGCTTTGAGGCAGCCACGGGCGCCGCAGATGCACGGCCGCCCGTCGAGGTCGATGGGAACGTGGCCCAGCTCCCCCCCGAAGCCGCCGGCGCCGCGATGGAGCCGACCCTCGAGGATGAGGCCGGCGCCCACGCCGGTGCCGATGGCGAGGAGCACGAGCGAGCGCGCCCCGCGGCCGGCGCCCCAGCGCCACTCGCCTAGGGCGAGCGCGTTCACGTCGTTGTCCACCACGGCGGGCGCGCCCGCCGTCTCGGCGAGAAGCCGCGCGATGGGCACCCCGGACAGCTCCGGCACGTGATGCGCCTCGCCGCCCACCGAGCCCGCCCCCACGTCCACGAGGCCGGGCAGTCCTGCCCCCACCCCGGCGAGGCCCCGCTCGCGCGCCGCGGGGAGCCGCGCGATGTCCGCGGTCAGCGCCAGCAACCGCTCGACGGCGCCGCCGCCACGCGGCCCATGCGTGGGCTGGCTGCGCGTGACGAGGACGCGGCCGTCGGCGGTGACCAGCCCCGCCGACGTCGTCGTCCCGCCCACGTCCACGCCGAGAAGCAGCCCCTGCCCGCCGCCGGCCTCGCTCATCGGCGCAGGTAGCCGGCCACGACGTAGCGGTCCACCGCGCGCGGGAGCGTATCGCGTGGGATGGTCCGCTCCGGATCCAGCGTCCGGAGATAGTCGAGCCGCTCGTAACCGATCCGCGGAAATCCATGCGTCTCGCGGGCGACCACCTGGGGATCCAGCCCGGCGGCGCGCAACCGCCCCCTCGCGCCCTCGATGCCGAGGAAGCCGAAAAGCGTGAAGACGAGGCGGCCGCCCGGGCGGAGATGCGCCGGCGCCTCGCGGATCAGGCGGTCCAGCACCCTCCAGCCGTCGGGGCCCCCATTGTCGGCGGCGGCCTCCGCATCGTCACGCTCCCGCCCGGGGGGTGTGGGCATCTGCGGCGGGCTCGCGCAGACGAGATCGAAGCGAAGCCCCTCCACCGGCGTGAAGCCGTCGCCGAGGCGGACCTCGACCGCGTTCGCCACGCCGTTGCGCTCGGCGTTCTCCCGCGTGCACTCGACCGACTCCGGACGGATGTCGGTGGCGATGACGCGCGCGCCCGCGCGCGCGGCGAGGACGGCAGCGAGGCCGGCCCCCGAGCCGATCTCGAGCACGTCCTCCCCCCGTCGGACGCCGAGGTGTCGGCAGAAGAGCAGGGAGCCGGCCTTGGGTGGCTGCGCGCCCGCGCCGATCCGGAACGTACAGTCGCGATACTGGAAGAGGAGAATGCCTTCGTCGTCGCTCATCATGCGAGGCTCCGGCCGGCCGCGCGCGCGTAGGCCTCCAGGTAGCCGTCGGTCTCCCGCGCCGGCGTGAGCCGGGCCTCGACCAGGCGCCGGCCCGTCTCGCCGAGGCGCCGGCGCAGCGGGGGATCGGCGGCGAGCCGCCCCGCCTTCTCGGCGAGCTCGTCCTCCGAGGCGAAGAGGAGCCCGGTGACGCCGTCCTCGATCAGCGAGCGGTTGCCCGGGATGTCCGCCGCGAGCACGGCGCGCCCGAGGGCGAGCGCCTCGATCACCGAGTTGGCCATGCCGCCCTCGGAGCGCGAACAGTTCAAGACGATGTCGGCGGCGCCGAGCAGTGCGGGGATGACGGCATGCGACACCGAGCCGAGATGGTGGGCCCAGGGCCGACTCGCGAGCGCCCTGTCGAGCCGTCGCATCTCCGCGGGGTCGAGGACGGGTCCCGCGTACCAGAGTCGCAGGCCCGGCCGCTCGCGGTGCACGCGCTCGAGCGGGGCCAACGGCATCAGGGGGCGCTTGACCGGACGGATGCCCGCGGGAAAGAGGATGCAGGGCTCGCCGCCGATCGCGGGCGCCGCGACCGGCGCCGCGGGTGGGAAGTGGACGCTCTGGGGCACGACGCTGATCCGGCCCGCGAGCGCGGGCACGGCGGCCTCGACCTCGGCGGCGATGCTTCCGTGGAACGCGACCACCGCCGCCGCGCTGGTGAGGACATCCCGCACGAGGGCGCCGCGCTCCGGATCGCCCAGGTCGTCACTCACGTCCGTTCCCGTCAGCGTGACCACGAGGGGAACGCCCGACGCCCGCGCCACCGACAGCCCGAGCGGCCCCGTGTGGTGGGCATGGAAGGCATGCACGAGGACGGGCGGCTTCCGGGCGATGTCCTCCGCGAGCCCGTCGGCGCCGGGCTCCCAGACGAAGACGTCGAGGCCACGGGCGCGGAGCCCCGCGGCGATGCGCACCACCGTCACGGCATTGCCGCGCGGGGAGTCGGTCGGGACGGGCGAGAGGAGCACGACGCGTGAGGCCATGGGCCGTCCCAGGCTACCCGGCCCCCTCATTTCACGCAAATGCCGCCGCCCTCAGATGTGGCCGCGGTGCAC
>JBKPDT010000358.1:0-9499 GCA_046728035.1 Candidatus Methylomirabilota bacterium
ACGTCGTCGGCAGCGTCAGATGTGTATAAGAGACAGAGCACGGACAGCCCTCGCGCCTTCAACACCTGCACGCCGAGAAGGCCGAGCGTGCCCACGCCGAGCACCGCCGCCGTCTCGCCCGCCCGCGCCTCGCCGCGGCTCACCGCGCGCGTCACCACCGCGAGGGGCTCGGCGAGCAGGAGCTGATCGTCGGACAGCTCACGCGGCGCGGGCCAGCACACGCGCGCGGGCAGGCGCGCCTGCTCGGCGAGACCCCCGTCCACGTCGATTCCCACCGCGGTGCGCGCGAGGCAGAGATTGCGGTTGCCCTCGCGACAGAGGGCGCAGGTGCCGCAGGAGTAGTTGGGCTCGAGCGCCACCTTCTCGCCGACGCGGACATTGTCGACCCCCGCCCCGACCGCGAGGACGTGGCCGATGAACTCGTGGCCCATCACCCGCGGGTAGGCGACGGGGCGCTCGCCCGTCCAGATCCGGTAGTCGGTGCCGCAGAGTCCGACGGCGAGAACGCGGACCACCGCCTCGCCGGGGCCGGGGGCGAGATCCGGCACCAGCTCCACGCGGAGATCGCGGGGGCCGTGGAGAACGGCGGCGCGCATGGCGCGTATCGTAGCAGAAGACTTCGTGTTACATTGACCACGGATGCGATCGCATTCGCGCGCATGACAACGTCCGGGTCCTCATCGTTCGTGAAGGACCAGAGGCCGGCGCCGCTGCCGATCTGGCGGGAGGCGCTGGCCGGGCTCGACTGGGTCTCGCTCCGGGCGTCCCCCATCTTCTATGGCTGCGGCGTGCCGCGCGGCGACGGCGCCGCGGTGGTCCTCATCCCCGGCTTCCTCGCCAGCGACTGGTACCTCTTCGAGATCCACGCGTGGCTGGGCCGGATCGGCTACCGGCCCGAGCTCTCGCGCGTGGGCCGCAACGCGGAGTGCCTCGACATCATCGCCGATCGTCTGTTCGTCACCATCGAAGCGGCGCGTGCCGCCACCGGGCGGCCGGTGCACCTGATCGGTCATAGCCTCGGCGGGATGCTGGCCCGCTCCGCGGCGGCGCGGCGCCCAGACCTCGTGGCCTCGGTCACGACGCTGGGCTCGCCGTTCCGGGGGATCCGGGGGCATCCGCTGGTGCTCTTCGCCTCCGACCGGGTTCGCGGACGCCTGAGCCGGAGCCGCGAGGGCAAGCCGGATTGCTATACCGGCTACTGCTCGTGCCCGGCGGTCGGCGGGCTCACGAAGCCCCTCCCCGCTTCGATCCCGCAGATCGCGGTGTACACCCGCTCGGACGGCATCGTGGATTGGCAGTATTGCATCAATGGCGATGCCGCGACGGACTACGAGGTGTCGGGCACCCACATCGGTCTCGTCGTCAATCCCGCGGTGTACCGGCTCATCGCCACGCATCTCGCCGCGGTGAGCCGGTCCGTGTCTTCCTCCGGAACCCGCGCCTAGGGATCTCCCCGATGGCGGCTCGCGAGCTCAATCGCCGCCTCACCTCCGTCGACGCCACCTTCCTCTACGCCGAGAAGCCGACGCAGCCCATGCACGTGGGCGGGTGCATGATCTACGAGGGGCGGCTGTCGCTGGACGCCTTGATCGAGGCGCTGAACGCACGGCTGCACCTCCTCCCGCGCTATCGCCAGAAAGTGGTATTCCCGCCCTTCGGGCTCGCCCATCCCACCTGGGAGGACGATCCCGACTTCGATATCCGCAACCATGCGGCGGAGATCACCCTGCCCCCGCCGGGCGACGAGCAGGCGCTCTCGGATGCGGGGGGGCGCGCCTTCGCGGGAATGCTCGACCGGGACCATCCGTTGTGGAAGCTCATCGTGGTCCACGGGCGCACCGACGGGAATACTGCGGTGATCTGGAAGATCCACCATGCCATGATCGACGGGGTCTCCGGCGTGGACCTCACCATGGTGCTTCACGACCTCAAGCCCGATGCCGCGCCTCCGGAACCGCCCGCCGCGACCTGGCAGCCTCAGCCCGTCCCCGATCCTCTCACTCTGCTACAGGACTCGGTACGCGACCGGCTCACCGAGGTCGCGCGGGTGGCGACGGACGAGGCCTTCCGGCTCCTCCGCCCCACCGAGATCGAAGCGCGCGTCCGGCAGCTCGCCAGCGCCGTCACATCGTCCGCTCCCAACGTGCTCCGCCCCGCGCCGCGGGTCCCCTTCAACGGGACGATCGGGCCGGAGCGCCGCTTCGGCTGGGCCGAGTTCTCCTTCGGCGAGTTCCGCCACGTGAAGTCCGTCCTGGGCGGCACCGTCAACGACGTGGTGCTGGCGGTGATCGCGGGCGGGCTGGGACGCTACCTGCGCGCCCTGGGCCTCCCCACCGACGGCGTGGAGCTCCGCGCGATGTGCCCGGTGAGCATGCGGCGGCCCGACCAGCGCGGCGCCCTCGGCAACCTCGTGTCCATGATCTTCGCGCCGATGCACGTCGGCATCCTGGACCCGGTGGCGCGGCTCACCGCCGAGCGCGCCGCGATGGAGCGGCTCAAGAACCAGGACCAGGCGGGCGGGCTCTACGAGATGACGAATCTGCTGGAGCAGGTTCCGCCCGCGCTGGCCGCGGTGGCGGGTCAGCTCTCGGTCCCGAACACCCTGCTCAACACCGTGTCCACGAACGTGCCCGGGCCCCAGATCCCGCTCTTCCTTTCGGGCCGGCGCCTCATCGGCTGGTACCCGCTCCTGCCCCTCGCCAGCGACGTGGGGCTGTGCAACGCGATCCTCACCTACGATCAGCGGCTCACCATCGGGGTGACCACCGATCCGCGCCTCGTCCCCGACGTCTGGCTCTACGTCGAATGCCTCAAGGCATCCTTCGCCGAGCTCCGCGAGGCGGCCGGGCGTGCCGACCGCGCGCCGAGCCCGTCCGCCGCCGCGGCGGAGCCGGCGCTGGCCGGGGACCGGCTCGTCACCAGTCCCCGACCCCACCCGGGCTAGCGAGCGTAGATCTCTCGCATCCGGTTGACGTAGGTGTTGCCCGCCCCCTCGATCTCCTTCACCGTCCGCTCCGCGGAAACCTGGAAGCGCTCGGCATTGCGCGCGACGATCTGAGCATTGGTTTCCACGAGCTTGGTCGCCCGCTGGGTCCCGTCGGCCACGGCCTGGAGGCCCTTGCGGTACCAGGCCAGCGGGTCGCGCCGCAGCTCATCGAGCAGGTCGCCCTGGGGAAGGCCCGGCAGGGTGATCTCGCGGGCGGCCTCGAGGGCCGCCGCTTGCAGCTCGATGTAGGTCTTGATGCCCTCGCGGGCCGTCGAGGAGCCAAGCTCCACGAGCTGGCCGATCACCCGCTCATTGGCCTCGGCATAGGCCGACACGGCGTCCAGGATCTTGTCCTTCACGGTGGTGGTCGTCTGCATTGCGCTCTCCTTCTCTTCTCCGGCCTCCGCCGGCTTGGGGTTTGGACCGGGTCGGTCCCTGTTGTCAGGGATCAAACTAACACACTGCGTTAATCTGTCAAGCCAAAATTAACGCATCGAGTTAATCCACTGTATAGTACTGATAATCCAATGCATAATTCGCCGGCTGTCTTGAGCCCTCCCGCGCCGCGCCAGCGTCGGCTGGCCCTCATCGTCCTTTTGGCGGCAGTCCTCCTGGCCATCGCGTCCTTTCCCTTTCGCGCCTCCTGGTGGGGCGGCTGGATCCTCGCGATCGCGGAGGCGGGTATCGTGGGCGGGCTCGCCGACTGGTTCGCGGTCACCGCGATCTTCCGCCGCCCGCTCGGGCTGCCCATCCCCCACACCGCGCTGATCCCCGCCAACTGGGAGCTGATGGCGGAGCGCGTCGGCACCATGGTCGGCGATCGCGTGCTGACCAAGGACTACGTCACGCGCGAGGTCGCGCGCTTCGACATCGCCGACCTCCTCGCGCGGGCCGCCGATCGCGTGAAACCCGAGGATGTCGAGGCCGCCGTGCGCGCGGTGGCGCGCTGGGCGGCGGATCAGCTCTCGCCCGCCGCCACCGCCGACATCGTGGCCTGGCTGCGGCGTCTCCTCCTCGGCCGTCCCCTGGCCCCTCTCCTGGCGCGGGCAATCGAGATCGCGCAGCGCCAGGGCTGGGACCAGCGCGCGATCGAGGCGCTCGCCGGCGCCCTCGGCGATGCGCTGGATCGTCCCGACTTCCGCGCCGCCGTGGGCGACCTGGTGGACGAGGTGCTCGCGGGCTACCGCGAGAGGATGGGCATCTATCCCCGCCTCCTGATCGGGCTGGCCGACGTCTTCGGCCTGATCAACCGGGACCGGCTCGTCGGCGCTCTCCACGGCGCCATCCGGAAGGTGGCCGCCGACCCGGACGACCCGATGCGGCAGCGACTCGTCGAGGTGATCGGCGCCCTCCCCGAGCGCCTGCGCCGCGACCCCGACCTGGCCCGGCGCGTGGAGGCGGCGAAGACGGAGCTGATCGCGAGCGCGGAGGTGACGCGGCTCATCGAGGACACCGCCGAGAGCCTGCGACGCGCACTCGTCTCGGATCTGGCACGCGAGCGGTCCGAGACGGTGGCCTGGATCGCCGCCCGCCTCGACGAGCTCCGCCGACAGCTCGTCACGGACGAGGCCCTCAGGCAGGCCCTCGACCGGTGGGTGAAGGCGCGCATGATCGGCCTGATCGAGCGCTACCACGATCGCATCGCGCGGTTCATCGAGCGCGGCGTCCACGCGCTGGGGCCCGAGGGCGCGGTGCGGCTCATCGAGGAGCATGCGGGGGACGACCTCCAGTACATCCGCGTCAACGGCACCGTGGTCGGTGGGCTCGCCGGCGGCGCCCTCTACGCGATCCACCTGCTGCTCCGCCTACTCTGACGGAAGCGGAGCGGAGGTGCGCGGCTCTTCCCTAGGTGTCTAGGCTACAATCGATGCCAAAGGACCCCCGATGAGATTTGCAATCCTTGCCGTCCTCCTGCTCGCGTCGCCAGGCGCCGCGCAGGAGTCGCCCTTTGACTTCCAGGGCATCGCGCTCGGCTCGGACCTTGCGTCCATCGAGGGAACGTCGAGGTTCTCGTGCGTGGATCCGCAGAGCCCGGTCGCGGACCAGCTCTGCCGCCTCCGGCCCGGCCAGAGCGAGACGATCGCCGACGCGCCCGTCAACCGCCTCTTCCTCTACTACTACTCGGGAAAGCTCGAGATGATCTCGGTGACGCTCGACGCGAAGCACTTCGTCGCGGTCGTCGCCGCCCTGACCAGGAAGTACGGCACGGGAAGCGTGGAGACCGAGACCATGCGCAACGCCACCGGCGCCGCGTTCGAAAACAAGATCTACACCTGGCGCCGAGGCAGCGCGACCCTCGAGGTCCAGACCTACGGCCGGGACCTCGAAACCTCGTCGATGATCTATCGGACCGACTTTTCGCTGCAGGAGTACACGCGGCGGCGCGGCGCGAAGCCGGCGAGCCGCTAGCCCGAGGCCCACACGTCCACGAGGTAGCGGTTCCGCGCGGTGAGATCGTCGAGCCACGCTTCCGCCTGCGCCTCGGTGCCGCCCGTCTTGGCGCGGTGGATGGTCAGGAACCCACGCCGCACGTCGGGCGCCATCCGGGTGGCGTCGCCACAGACGTAGACGACCGCGCCCGCCTCCAGCAGCTTCCAGACATCGTCTTTCCGATCGAGGACCTCATCCTGCACGTAGACCCGCGCGCGATCGGGCAGGCGCGAGAAACAGGAGTAGAGCTGGGCCACGCCCTGCTCGGCGAAGGCGCGCAGCTCGCCCGCGTAGATGAAGTCCTGCTGGGGATGCCGGCAGCCGAAGAAGAGGAGCGCGGGGCCGACATGGCGGCCCTGCGCGGCGAGCGCGGCGCGCTCCTGCAGGAACCCGCGGAAGGGGGCCAGGCCGGTACCCGGGCCGATCATGATGATGGGCGTCGCCGGGTCGTCGGGCAAGCGGAACGCCGACCGGGTGTCCTTCACGAAGGCCTGGACGAGGCTTCCCTCCCCGTGGCGGAGGAGATGGTTCGAGCACACGCCTTGGAAGGACCCGCGACCGGACCGCGCCTCGCCCGCCACCACCGCCACCGTGATGCTGCAGCGACGCGCGTCGTGGAGCGGCGACGACGAGATCGAGTAGTACCGCGGGCGAAGCGGCGGGAGCATCTCAAGGTACGCGTTGAACGGCAGCTGGCAGGCGGGGTACTCCTCGAGGAGATCGAGGACCGACTGGCGCCGCGACATCACCTCGTCCCGGTAGCGCGCCTCGTCCCCGGCGAGCTCGGTCAGGCGCGGCCGCGTCCAGGGACACTCCGTGTGCTCGACCATGGTCTGGATGTGGCGGCGCGAGGCGACGTCCTGCAGCTCCACGTAGTCGCCGAGAAGCCGCGTGAGCGCGATAGGCGACCCCACGGGGAGGAAGCCCGGCCGCCCGCCATCGCGGCGTAGCATGACGTGGCTCGCCGGGTCCAGCCCGAAGCGCGCGGCCACCCGCGCGACGAGCGCGTCGGGGTTCCGAGGGGCCACGCCCAGATGGTCCCCCGCGCTGTACGAGACGTCCGCAGGAAGCTCGAGCTCGATGTGCCGGGTCGAGCGCTCCGAGGGGAACGGGCCCGCCTTGGTGTGGAGCTCGCGGTTGACGACCACCCGCATGGGACGGGCGCCATGGCCGTCCTCGCGCGCGCCCGCATCCGGCCCGGTCACGATCTCGACGGTGAGGTGGGCCGGCTCGGCGGCTTGGGCGGGGGCCAGCTCGACTCCCAGCGCGGTGGCCACCGCGCCCCAGAGCGGCTCCTGCCAGGCCTCGAACTGGGCGTCGAAGTCGTCCCGCGCGTCGCCTTCCCCACGCGGGTGCAGACGCTGGGCGCCATGCGCCTCGAGGCGGGTGTCGATCAGGCGCGGGATGGCCTGGAACGTCGCCGCCCAGTCGCGGTTACCGCAGCCGAACACGGCGTAGCGGACGCCGGCGAGGGCGCGGGGCGCGAGCCCGCCGTCGCGCAGCCAGTCGCAGAAGCGTCCGGCATTGTCGGGGGGCGTGCCGTTGTAAGAGGCGGTCGTGATGAGGACCGCGCCCTCGGTAGGCAGCCGGCCCGCGTACTCGTCGAGCGGCGCGACGGTCACCGCGAAGCCGTTCCCCTCGCCCGCCTCGGCGATGCGCCGCGCGACCTCCTCGGCGGTGCCGAGGTTCGACCCGTAGAGGACGTGGAGCGGGGTCTGGTGACCCGGCCGGGAGGCACGCTCGGCGGGCGCGACGGAGGTGGCCACCGCCGCGCGCGTGCTCGGGGCCGTCACCGCGCGTCCCGCCGCCGCGCGGTCGCGGTCGGTGCGGCGCCGGACCTTGATGCGGAACTGGTCCGGCTTCACCGTGAGGGTCTCCTTGAGGGTGAGCCGGTAGCGCGTGTGATCGATGAGCTTGAAGCGCTGGAGGATCATCCCGAGGACGAGCGCCGCCTCCTGCAAGGCGAACTGCCGGCCGATGCAGGCCCGCTGGCCATTGCCGAAGGGCTTGTAGGCGTTGGCGGGGCGCCCGCGCTCCGCCTCGCGGCTGAAATTGTCGGGATTGAAGACGTCGGCGTGGTCGCCCCATACCTTCCGGTCGCGGTGGAGCATGGGGCTCAGCACCACGATCTGGTAGTTCTTTCGCATCCGGTACGCTCCGCCGATCATCTCGTCCTTGTACGGCGACAGCGCGAACACCGGCGCGGTGGGCCAGAGCCGGAGCGATTCCTTCAGGATCTGCTCGATGTAGGCAAGCTGGTTCACCTGCGGGTAGCTGGGCAGCAGGGTCGGGTCCGGCCCGAGGACGCGGTCAACCTCGGCGTAGGCGCGGGCGAGCACGTCGGGGTTGTTGAGGAGATAGTAGACGGCGAAGGAGAGCAGGCCGCTGGTGGTCTCGTGCCCGGCGATGAGGAACGTGATGACCTGGTAGCGGATGTTGAGGTCGTCGAGCCGCTCGCCCGTCTTCCGGTCGACACCGGAGAGCATGTGGCTGAGGAGATCGGGCTTGTCGGCGAGGTCGTCGCCGCTCTCCCGCCGCTCTCGCACGATCCGGTCCACCATCTCGTTCATGTAGCGGATGTCGGCGCGAAGCTTCCGCTCCCGGTCCTTCTTGAGCACGCTCTCGAGGGGGAGCCCGCGGGTCTCCATGGAGGTGCCCAGCGCGCCGATCATGGCGCCCACGAAGGGGTGCGGCGACTCCCGGTAGAACGAGTTGAAGCGATAGCCGAAGCCGCAGAGGCCGATGGTGTCGAGGGTCAGCGACGTCATGTCGTGGGTGACGTCGATCTCGTCGTCGGCGTTGAGGCGGTCCCACTTGAGCACGAGCTGCTCGGCGATGTCGAGCATCATGGGGTGATAGCCCTGCATCGCGCGCTGGCCGAAGCTCGGCAGGAGAATGTTGTGCGCCTTGGACCAGTTGGGCTCCTGGGTGTAGGCGGTGAAGAGCCCGTCGCCTGCGAAGTCGCGCAGGCGGCGGAGGGCCCCGCGCACGCTCTTGTCGAAGCGCGACTCGTCACAGAGCTCGTCCACGAGATCGAATCCCGAGACGATCACCACCGGCTTGCCGAGCATGTCGAGCCAGTAGATCGGGCCGTACTCGCGGGCCAGCTTCATCATGTCCTGCACGGGCGTGGTGGTGGTCAGCGAGAGGAGATTGCCCAGGACGAAGGTCCGGGGCGGATGGGGGATCGGGGCGAGGGCGTTCTTCTTCGCCATCTCGCTCACCCGCCCCGCGGGCCGGGAGCGGGCCGCTTGCCGGGCGGCCCCGACGCGGCGCCTTTCCGGAAGCCCTCCAGGAACGGCACGCTCTGGCCCAGCACGACGTCCATGATGCCCGGCGCCACCGTGTTGAGGAAGCCCACCACCTGCGCGTCGAGCGCCATCACGATCTCGGGCTGGGGGACCCGCGCGTCCTGCACGATGATGCGGGCGAGCTCGCGCGCGGGAAACTTGGGCAGGACGCTCGCCATGTCCAGTCCGGTACGATTCTCGGTGGTCTCCCAGATCTCCGACTCGACGGCGCCGGGGAAGATCGTGCTCACGTCGACCCCCTGCGCCATCACCTCGGTGCGCAGCGCCTCCGAGAACCCGGCCATGGCGAACTTGCTCGCGCAGTACGCCGTCTCGTAGGGCAGCCCGCGCTTGCCCATGATGGACGCGATGTTGATAATGAGCCCCCCGCTGGCCTGCGCCCGCATGCGGGGCAGAGCGGCCTTGCAGGCGTACACCGCGCCCCAGAAGTTCACCTCCATCACGCGGCGGAAGTCCTCGATCGACTGCTCCTCGAAGCGCGCGGCCATCCCCATCCCGGCGTTGTTGACGAGGGTGTCGATGGCGCCGAAGCGCTCCATCGTCCGCTCGATGAGGCGGTCCACCTGGGCCGCCTCGGCGACGTCGGTCGCCACGGCGAGGGCCACCCCGCCCTTGCCCTCGATCTCAGCCACCAGCTCGCGGAGCCGGTCCTCGCGCCGTCCCGCCGCGACCACGCGGGCGCCCGCGCGCGCGAACTCGCGCGCCGTCTCACGCCCGATGCCGCTGGTCGCGCCGGTGATGACGACGGTGCTGCCACGGACCTGCCTCAGCG